>NZ_JBHTHU010000022.1:0-421557 GCF_042676765.1 Mucilaginibacter calamicampi | reverse complement strand
TATTCCACTCTTCGAATTGCTTCTCTGATTGGTTAACCGCGTCCTACCGCTCGTTACATGATTGCATCTTTTAAAAGAACTTTGCTCTTCCCCGTCACGGTTCAGATTTTATAGTTTATCGTTATTGCAACGATCACCTTTTCAAATTTTTATTACCGGAAATCGCTTCCGGCGTTTCGCTTATTTTAGCGCCCTTGTTTTGGGACTGCAAAGGTAGGAATCTTTTTTCCTTTTCCAAATATATTTTAAAATAATTTTTGGCTCCTTTTGCTATTGATTATTTCCTATTCTCTATATCACTTGTATCCGGTAAAACCTTCAAACTCACTAATCAAATCCCTCTTCAATGAACAACCCGCTTCTCTCATTTGCGGGCTGCAAAGGTACGCGGATTTTTATACTATGCAAACAATCCGCACAAAAAAAGCTTAGTGTAAAGTTAACACGCTGCATATGAGGGTGAAAAAATACAGCGTTAACACCGCCTGACAAGTAGCAAGCCACAAATTAGCATTGATAGCCCCTTATACTATATATAATAGGCGCAAAGAAATATCATCTTAAATATAAAAGCACTTGTACTGTTATATACTATATATACGTTAAAAGATGTTAAATAGGCTGTGGGCGCGTATTTGCTATTAGCCAGGCTATTATATTTACAGCCTACAAATAAAAATTGATTGACTTTGTATTATTATTATCTTTGCAAAATGTTTAAAAAACAACGATCGTTAGTTGGAGGGCTTTTAATACTGTTGCTTGTTGCTGCCGGAAGCTGCAAAAGCAAGTATGAAAAACTAAAAGCCAGCAATGATAGAACGAAAAAATTTCAGGAGGGCAAAAGGCTGTACGATAAAAAGCAATACAGTAAAGCGCTTGGGCTTTTTGAAACTTTATTAACTCAATACCGTGGGCAGGAAGGGGCAGAAGAGTTATTCTATTTAAATGCGATGGCCACTTATAAGTTAAAAGACTATACAGCGGCAACGTATTATTTTAAAGAGTACGCTAAAGATTTCCCTTCAAGCATTCATGCAGAAGAATCGCGTTATTTATCTGCCTATTGTTTATACCTTGATGCGCCCGTTTTTTCGCTTGACCAGGCCAGCACCTTGAAATCAATTGAGGCTATGCAGCTTTACATTAACCTTTACCAAAACGGGGAACATGTTGCTGAAGCCAACAAAATAGTTGATGAATTGCATGGCCGCCTTGAAGAAAAAGCTTTTGCTAACGCCAAGCTATATTATGTTACGGGCAACTTTCAGGCTGCGGTAATTACCTTTGGTAACACCCTGCGCGATTATCCGGATACTAAGTTTGCCGAAGAAATTGAATATATGAACGCAAAAGCCCAGTATGAGTATGCGCGCAATAGTCGCGAAACCAGGCAGGAAGAGCGTTTTGAAGAGGCTAAAAACTTGGCTGTTAGTTTTGTTGAGAAATACCCAAGCAGCAAATACCTTAAAGAAATAAATAACTTGAAAGGCGATAGCGAGGATGGGATTGCTTCGGTAAGGCGCATTATAGCGGCCGCCGCAAGCGACGAAAAGCTGGCCAGAAAACTGGCCCGTAAAGATTCAGTAATAAATAATCAATCACCATCACTAAAGATGGACATACATAAAAAAATACCAAACTAAAAAATGGATATGAGTACAAATATTAATAACAAACCGGCTGTTGCCAGCAGCACTGTAACCCGCGACCTGCGCGAACTGGATCAGGAAACCGGCAATATTTACGAGTCGTTAGTGATAATGGGCAAAAGAGCCAACCAGATATCTAACAACATAAAAGAAGAGTTGCATCAAAAACTTTCTGAGTTTGCTTCATCAAATGACAACCTGGAAGAGGTTTTTGAAAACCGTGAGCAAATAGAGATCTCTAAGCATTACGAAAAACTGCCAAAACCATCATTGGTAGCTGTTCAGGAATTTTTAGACGGTAAAATCTACTATCGCAATCCTAATAAAGAAGAATAGGCCCCCCGGCCCCCTGAAGGGGGAGCGAAGGTTATTTAAAAAACTAAACTCCCTATGGGAGTTTTTTTGTTATTTTACGTTATTAATTCCCCCCTTTAGGGGGTTAGGGGGCTTATGCTTGAAGGTAAAAATATAGTTTTAGGTGTGTGCGGTAGCATAGCGGCTTATAAATCTGCCACCCTGGTAAGATTGCTTGTTAAAGCCGGTGCCAATGTGCAGGTAGTGATGACGCCCGACGCCGCTAACTTTATAACCCCTTTAACACTTTCTACGCTATCAAAAAAACCGGTACTTAACGATTACTTTAAGCCAGATACCGGCGAATGGAACAACCATGTTGAGGTTGGCCTTTGGGCCGACTTTATGCTAATTGCCCCTGCAAGCGCCAATACATTGGCTAAAATGGCTACCGGGCTTTGCAATAATCTGCTCACGGCCATTTATCTATCGGCCAAATGCCCGGTTTACTTTGCGCCTGCTATGGATCTGGATATGTGGAAACACGCGTCTACCACCCAAAATGTAAGTAAACTGCAAAGCTTTGGCAATATATTGATACAACCGGGCAGCGGCGAACTGGCAAGTGGTTTGCATGGCGAGGGCCGCATGGCCGAGCCGGAAGAAATAGTAGATTTTTTAATTAACGATATAAAAAAGGCGTTTCCCTTAAATGGAAAGCAGGTATTAGTTACCGCCGGGCCAACGTTTGAAGCTATTGACCCGGTGCGATTTATAGGCAATCATTCCTCCGGCAAAATGGGCTTTACCATTGCAGACGAACTGGCTAAACTGGGTGCTGATGTAACATTAATTTCCGGCCCATCCGCACAAACAAGTAAGCAAAGATCTGTTAAACGTATTGATGTAACATCAGCTGCAGAAATGCTGGATGCGTGTCTGCACAATTTTGAAAACTCAAAGATCTGCGTAATGAGCGCGGCAGTTGCCGATTATACGCCTGTAATTGTAGCATCCCAAAAAATAAAGAAACAGGATGGCGGCCTTGTTATAGAAACAAAAAAAACCACCGATATATTAAAAACACTTGGCGGTATGAAAAAGCCCGGGCAGCTGTTGGTTGGTTTTGCCCTGGAGACGAATAACGAGGAAGAGAACGCCTTTGGTAAGCTAAAGTCAAAGAACCTTGATCTGATCGTTCTAAATTCGCTTAATGATGCGGGTGCAGGTTTTAAAGGCGACACCAATAAGATAACAATTATTGACAGCAAGCTTGGCAAAACCGTTTTCAACCTTAAAAACAAGGATGAGGTGGCCCGTGATATCTGCGCTAAAATACTTACCCTGGTATGAGATCTGTATTCCTTTATATAGCATTAAGCCTTTTTACTTTGAGCGTCCGGGCACAGGACCTGAACGCACGGGTAACTGTGTTATCCCCCAAGATCCAGACCACCAACAAACGAATGTTTCAATCGCTGGAAACAGCCATGAAGGATTTTTTGAATGGCCGCAAATGGCTGGTAGATCCGGTTTTACCGCACGAACGCATAGAGTGCAGCTTTGTGGTAAATATTACCAATTGGGATGGCAGCAGCAGTTTTAACGCGGAACTGCAGGTGCAATCTATACGGCCGGTTTTTAACTCTAACTATACCACCACCCTGTTAAATATAAATGATAAAGACTTTGATTTTACGTATACAGAGGGGCAAACCATAGATTATTCTGATCAGAACTTTCAATCCAACCTGGCATCGGTAATGGCATTTTACGCCTATATAATTGCCGGGGTTGATTATGATACTTTCTCGCGATTTGGCGGCACACCTTTTTACGCCCGCGCACAGAATGTCCTCACCATTGCTCAATCATCATCATACCGCGGCTGGAAAGCTTTTGACAGCAACACCAACCGCTACTGGTTAATTGAGAACCTGAACAACAAAGTATACGAGCCCTTGCGCGGCTTTTTATATGATTATCATCGTAACGGGATGGATCTAATGGCAGATAACGTTAGCAGGGCACGTAAAGCTATTGACAATTTTTTGCCCGTATTGGCCGATGTGGACAGGCAGCGCCTCGGCGCTATGTGGCCGCTGGTATTTTTCGCGGCTAAAAGTGATGAGTTGGTAAACATTTACTCAGCCGCATCACCACAGGAACGGGTGCAGGCATTTAACATTTTGATGAAAGCCGATCCATCCAACGGAATGAAATACCAGGCGCTCCAAAAATAAAAAACCGACCGCCTCTTATCAGAAACGGTCGGTCGTATTTAAATCAACATTCACTATTATTTCTTGCCGTCATCAGCATCCGGAACGGGAACGCTTATTATTTTATAAACCTTTTTACCATTCTCATCACCAGCATCCTGCAGATAATATCCGCTGGGTGTTACATAATATTTTTCTCCGTTAAGGTTAATTTTACGATAATCTTCGGGCAGGTTATCAACCAGGTCGCCTACCTGTATAGGCGGGGCATCCTGCGCATTAACATCATCAGTATTAAGTTCACCATCTTTACCTGCAATCTGGTAGCTAAGTGTTCCATCATCCTTGGTTATAGGCTGGTAATACACGCCATTTAACTCATAATACTGCACTCCGTTTATTACTATGGATTGCGCATTATCAGGCAATTGTTTAACCTCGGCACCTATTGGCGGCTCTACCACCGTAAAGGTGTTATCAGTTTGTTGATAATACATACCGCCACCATAGTAATAAAGCGATGGACCATAATAAAAAGGGTAATAACCATAGGGCAAAACGCTTACACTTAAACCTATCCGCGGAGCGTAATAAGATGAGTAATAGCCGTTGTGGTTATAATAAACGCCCTGCGGCCTTACCGAAATATAGTTGCGGCCATAAGGCAATCCATCCCATACGCGGTAAACACGGTTTGACCCTGCCAGCTGCCGGGTTGATGGCCTGCCGAAAGCGCCGCTACCACGGGCAATATTTACATCAACACCTCTGCGTGGCATGCCTGGATAGCTATTGGTACGCGGCGGGTAGGTGTTTGGCTGCCTGCCGTTACCTTGCTGACCCTGCGGAGCAACAACGCTGCCACCACGACGCCCATAACCCTGTGAAGAATTATCGCCACCGCGAGGCGGAGAATAACTTTGCGGTGGGGCTATGGAGGGCTGTTGTGGCCTTGCCATACCCATACCTGCAGAACCACCCTGAGATGGACCGGCACCACCACCGGTAACACCTCTGCGTTGGGCACTCGCCTCCGCTGCTATAAATAGCATTATGAGTAAAAGGGCCCCGGTTAATTTTATATGATGATTTTTCATTGTAAATTATCTCAATACTGCAGCCCTTAAGGGACAATAGTACTTTTTAGAGTGAAATAATGCAGGATAGTTTAATGCCTGCACCATCAACACGCAACAATAAATATACCTGAAAATATTGGATAAGATATCCTGAGGATCAGACAGTTTCTGATATAAAAACAAATTGATCAGCAAACTCTACTTTTATAACTCCATCTGCCGTGGTAACATAGGTGCCGTCTGCCATTGCTGATAGTCCGCTGCTTTTTAATTCATTGGGCATTGAATGAAAGGTGATAACCTCTCCCGCGGGTAACCATTTTGTAAAGCCCGAACTTATTGCATAACTTTTTTTATGCTGATGGAGTACTACCAGGTTAATGGCTAAAACAAAGGGGATATATTCTTCGGGCACAAACTCGTCTGTAATTATGTTAACTGCGCCGTACTGCTCATCGGTTAAAAAGCCCAGTGCTGCCCCTGCAGCAGGGTTATTATGTATTGAGATATAAGTTACATTGGATTGCATTACCTCACCAACATCATTACCCAATACGCGATCCACCTTAATACCCATCATGTTTAATTGCTCTGCAACTTGTGATGTAGCAATAACCGTAGGGCTCCACTCCAGCAGCTGGCCAAGCAGCTCATGGTCAAAAGTATCCAAACCGAGTATCAGCAGGGCGGGTTCTTGTTTTTCGCGGACTATATGGTGTGATGACAAAAACTTAAATTTAAATTGTCATTCTGAGCTGTCGCTCAGAATGACAATGGCGCAAGTTACTTAATTACTTCCTGTATCGCCTCCCCAATATTTCCGTTAGGTGCCTGTATATGTAGCAGGGCCGCTACAGTTGGTGCAATGTCAGTCATGTTGGTTGCGCGCACGGTGCTACCATGTTTAACACCCCAGCCCATAAAAACCAGCGGAATATGTGTATCGTACGGGTTCCAGGTGCCATGACCTGTCCCGGTGGGTGAGTTTTGGCCAAAACGACGCCCACTTAACCAGGCTGGCTGTAATACAACTTGTATCACCCCGCTATTTTGCCTGCTGTAGCCATTAATAATACGCGTACGCAAAGCCTCGGGAATACTCGCGTCTGCCGCTTTTTGCTGATCTATAACGAAAGCGACGCCCGGCTGCTTCTCTAAAAATTTAATGCAATCTGCCTTTATAGCGGCATCATCAAGTCCCGCCTTTGCTATAGCAACATTGTTAAGGTTAAACTGATAGTTGGTAAAAGATAGCAGCAAACGATCTGTTTTATATTTATCTAACAATATTTTATTTAAATCGCGCATAGCGGCTCCGTTGTCCCATACATCAGCAGGTACATTATTGTCGCGTAAAAAGCCGGTGTTATGCGCTGCACCGTGGTCGGCAGATAAAAACACGGTGTATTGTCCCTTTCCCACTTTGCTATCCAGGTAAACAAAGAAGTCGCTCAGATCTTTATCAAGTCTCAAGTAAGTATCTTCAATTTCCACCGCGTTAATACCAAACTGGTGACCAACATAATCTGTTGAAGACAGGCTCACCGCTAAAAAATCTGTAACAGCACCTTTGCCCATGGCTTCATTATCAATAGCTGCCTTAGCCAGATCAAGCGTCAAGGCGTTGCCATAAGGCGTGGTACGGATCATGCCCGCATTACCTTTATATAATTCGGATGTTTTTATAGGGAAACCTGATGTTGCCGCTCCGGCAAATTTACCTTCATATTTGCTTTCGTCAGGTAGCGTTTGCGCGTAGGTGTTAATTGGATAGAGGGTGTTCCAGTCTTTTTTAAGATAGGCATCAGGCAATTTTTTTGCATTAAAATCTTTCACCCATTGCGGCAGGTCCTTCATATAATAGGTACTGCTTATCCATGAGCCATTTTTGTCGTCAAACCAATAAGCTGCGTTGGCAGTATGCCCGGCGGGTAAAATACCCCCGCGATCTTTCAACGCTATTCCTATAACTTTTGAACGAAAATTGGTAGCCAATTTTAACTCATCGGTAACAGTGGTAACCAGCAAATTGCGGGGCGACATTTTTCCGGCGGTTGAGGTACTGCCAACCGTTTGCTCCGTGCTATCCTCAGTGCAATACATTGATTTTCCGGTTGCCTGGATAATAAAATCATTGCCGGCTATACCATGCAGCGCAGGTACCGATCCCGTATATATACTGCTGTGGCCTATAGCTGTAACCGTTGGAATATAATTGATATTGGTATTCTCGCAGGTAAAACCCTCATTAAGCATCCGTTTAAAACCGCCATTGCTGTAACGGTCATAAAAACGATAAAGGTAATCCCAACGCATTTGGTCAACCACTATGCCTACTACTAATTTAGGGCGGGGCAGCGTGGTTGAGGTGGTTGTACTTTTAGTTTTATTTTGGGCTGATGCAACCGTAAACGTGCAAACAAAAGCCAGCAGGACAATAGCTTTGATCTTCATGAGGGTTTTAAATGATTTGCAAATATCAATATTACAAATAAAACCGTACATGAAGTTTCTGTTAAGCTAACAATTAGGAATTGTGCTTAAATATACAGCGTAAAAAAGGCACTAAGCCTTCTTTACGTTTTGTAATTTATGATAATAGATGTACGAGCCGAATACAAACCCTAAGGCCACCACCATAAATGCCCAATCTTTAAATGCGAAACCCGCCATATAGAAGGCATACATTGCGCCAATAACATCAAACGTAAAACCGGCGTAAGCCCATTCCTTTAACCGCGGAAAACCGGGAACCAACAGGGCAATGGCACCTAAAATTTTTGCAACCGCAAGTAAGTGCAATACGCTATAAGGATAGCCAATAGCTTTCATCATTGCTTCGCCCTGAGGGTTAGGAAAGAAACTCGTAACAGCCGAAAATAACATCAGCGCGATAAGAAGCCCGGTAAAAATCCAGTAAATAATTTTCATGATTTTGTGAGTTAAGTTGATAATAAAGATGGTAATAAATATTTGATCATCACAAATATACATGGGTATAACCTACTGCATAGGTTGTAAAAACGACAAGTTTAGGGTGTAAGTAAGGCATTTTATGTTGGTCTAAATATATTACTTGCCGGGTAAAACATTACTCATTCCATATAGTTGTACTTACATATTCTACTTCTAATTAAAAAAATTTCCAATTAAAAAATCATCTGCTATGTTTCACCATGTTAAAGACTTACAATTTAATGCCAGGGTGTCCCGCCCTGATCCGCGTTTCGCCAACCTGCTGTTAGAGCAATTCGGCGGAGAAAATGGGGAGTTGGCCGCTGCCATGCAATACTTTACCCAAGCGTTCGGAGCTAAAGTTCCACACCCGGATAAGTATGATATGCTTATGGACATTGCCACCGAAGAATTTAGCCACCTTGAGATTGTTGGAGCAACTATTCAAATGCTGCTAAAAGGCGTTAACGGGGAGCTGAAAAATGCTGCCGATAGCTCTGAAATAATGCAAGTAATGGAAGGAAAGGCAGCTAAAGAAAACATTATTCACCAGGCGCTTACTGCCAACCCACAGTTTGCGGTGATAACCGGCGGTGGAGTAACTCCCCGCAATAGCCAGGGCATTCCGTGGTGCGCGTCGTACGTAAATTCTAATGGCGATCTTACCGTCGATCTGCGTACCAATCTGGCTTCAGAGTCAAGGGCCAAACTGGTTTACGAACATTTAATGAAATTTACTGACGATCCGTATATCCATGAAACCCTTTCGTTTTTAATGACCCGCGAAGTGGCGCATTACAAAATGTTTGAAGCTGCGCTAAACAGTATAGAAAACAATTTCCCTCCGGGCGTGCTGGCTGCTGATCCGAGATTTACGCAGCAAGCCTACAACCTATCAGCCGGTACCGTACGCGGCCCATGGAACGAAGGCGAAATGCCGGGCATGGGTAAAAACTGGGTTTACGTTGCCGACCCTATAGCGCAAGCTAATGAAACCAAAGGGCACACGGTTTTACCCGACGACTTCAACAAAGAGCTTAAGGCCACAGAAAAACTGGACAAGGAAATGAGCAAAATAAAAAGCGAAGAAGTGAAAAACGCCGAACCCGAAGGCGTGGCGCAATGGAGCGATTACAAGCCGGTTAAAAATTAAGCGCAACCGAAATTGTTAATAATTGATGGCCTTGCCCTTTTGGGTGAGGCCATTTTTATTACCCCAAAAACAGCAATTAAAAGACTACATTTTGCTATGCAGGGTGTATACATCCTGTGGTTGTATTGCCGGTTTTTTAACCAATTAAAGTCAATAAAAAATAAGCTAATTGCACTAAGTTATTGTTTTATAGTTCATTACAAATATAGTGTAGCCGTATACAGGTTGGGCAATCACCCGTATACGGCTACACCTGTAATAGTTTTATGCGGGATATTCAGCGGTGGCTCCTGGTGCTACGGGGTTTCGGTTTAACAAAGCCCCTACCATCAGCACCAACGCCGACAGGATGATTATCTGTATAACCATTGGCCGGCTTATTAAAGGTATCTGTAGCGTTAAAGGCAGCGAAAGAAACAACAGGATGGTGATGAGTCCGCGCGGCGCTACAAAAACCAATGGCATCAATGGTAATTTAGCTGCCTTTAAAACGAGAGCACGTACTATAAATATACCGGCAGTGATACCTACAGACCATGCCAAGGTATCAGTTGCTATCAATTCTTCCGTTTCTATCAGGTATCCAAACAACAGAAAAAAAAGAGCCCTTATTAAAAACGTGGCCTCTATGGTTAGTTCTTTAAATTTCTTTACCTCCACCCTCAATAGGTTAGGTTGCAGATTTTGAATAAAATGCAGATGCTTTATTTTATCCAGATTATTTAAAAACAGGCCAAATACCAGTATAAATACCAGCGACGGTAAATGAAAAACCTTTGATATTTCATACACCAGTATCACCAAAAACATAATAGGAACAAATTTAACATGGTGCTGAAGCCTGCTGAGCAGAAATGAAAGAGCTCCTGTGGCTACAAAAGAGACCACTACTATTATTATAAGTTCTACAAAGAATAAACTGAATGATAACACGCCAAAGCTGGTATGTTGTGTAATAAAATTGAAAAAAATTACGCCCACAATATCAGATATACTGCTTTCGTAAATTACGAACTCGCGCTGCCCCTGCGAGAAGTTACGCGTGCTGGGTATAGCTATTGAGCTGCTTATTATTGATAATGGTATTGCATTTGCCAAAGCGCGGTGCAGGCCGTAACCAAAGCAATAATGCATGGTAAATGCAACACCGAACGACAAAACGACAATTGGCAACAGGGCTACCCAGATTGATTTACCAATCAGCGATAATTTCTCTTTACTTAATTCCAGTTCAAGGGCGCCCTCTAAAACTATTAATATAAGCCCTATAGTACCCAGTATAGGTAAAACCCCGCGCAGGTCAAATAACACCACGTTAAACAGTGTACACAATTGCTTAACCAGGTAGCCCAGCCCTAAAAGCAATATTACAGAGGGTATTTTGGTTTTTGCCGAAGTGAAATCAAAAATATATGCAAGTAAAACTAAAATACACAATGTCAATATTATCCCTACCGTCATAGTTTCCTGGTTAAATACCTAAAATGCAATATACTTTTTTAAGGTAATTAACCGGATAATGTTTTAAAAAAGCGATTTTCTAAACTAAGGGCGGTTAAAAGACAATTAATTACTGCATTTGCGTTATTGCTGCCCAACTGCTAAAAACGGTGTTTTGTATAAATCACTTTAAACAACATAAACACATGAAAAAAGCATTTATCTTAGTAATTACGCTGGCACTGTTTGCAGCGGGATGCAAAAAAAACGATACTGCGGCCTCAGTAGAAAGTAGCTGGACGTTGGGCTCTACAACATACAAAGCTGTTGCATCTAACAAAGGTACTACCAGTGGTGGTACGGCAACCACGCTGCTCAGCATTTGGGATGCAGTGCCGGTAGGGGCTAGCCCAACAGTAAATTCTATCAACTTTACATTTCAAACCGCGCCAACAACAAGTGGCTCGTACGAGTTGGTTGGTTTAGGCACAGCTTTAAACGCTAATAATTTTCAATTGTCTGCAGGCGGTCCAGGCGGCACATATGCCTACAACAGTGTTGGCGTTAAGGCACAAGTTACCGTTACTAACGGAAAAGTAAAGGTAGTGGTACCCGAAGTATCAATGATGAGCACTACCGGACAACCTGCTGTAAAACTAACTGCAAACGTTCAGGAGATGAATTAATGATAATTGCCTGTACTGTGCAGGTTTAGCGCAGTACAGGCAATTTTATCAGGCAGGCAACTCAATATAAAAGGTGGTGCCTTTTTCAGGCTGGCTTTCAAACCAAATTCGTCCTTTATGCAAGCCCACTATTCTTTTAGAAATAGCTAAACCTAATCCAAACGATTTTTCTCCGTCGGTTCCTACGCGTTTGGCTTCGGTAAACATCTCAAAAACCTCGTTGTGTTCTTTTTCCGCTATGCCAATACCATTATCAGCAACGCTAACCACAACCACCTTGCTCCCCGGCTTCTTACTTAAATTTACTTGTATGGTATCGCCGCGATGGCTAAATTTTATGGCGTTGGCTATTATATTGCTAAATACGCGCCAAATTTTTTCGTAGCTTACTTCAGCAACGATGGTTTCTGTACTATCAAAATTTATTTTCAACTGTTTCTCGTCGGCTTTAAACTGCAATAGCTCAATTAAGTCGCTAAGCAATATCTTCAAGTCCACCGGTTTTTTTTCAATATTTTCTTTTTCGTCAGATAGCCCCGTTCTTAACAGTTCGTC
Organism: Mucilaginibacter calamicampi; assembly: GCF_042676765.1. Classification (NCBI taxonomy): domain Bacteria; kingdom Pseudomonadati; phylum Bacteroidota; class Sphingobacteriia; order Sphingobacteriales; family Sphingobacteriaceae; genus Mucilaginibacter; species Mucilaginibacter calamicampi. Next base: position 409,521 of record NZ_JBHTHU010000022.1, on the reverse strand, counting down.
TATCATATCTAAAGTGCGGGTGCCGGTATTCTCAATTAACTGCACCATATGTTTGTTATCACTGCTTAGGTGCTTATCCTCATTTACAGCGGATGCGAGGCCTATTATGCCGGATAGCGGCGTTCTCAGGTCGTGCGCCATAACACGCATTATCCGGGTTATATTTTTGTTGGCATGCTCCAGTTCCTGCATAGTTATTTTTAAACTAACGTTTCGCTCTTGCGCCTCGCGATGATTTTTGCGGCTTTGCCTTAATATGCGGGCAATTATAATAATAACCACCAATGCCACAACAGCGGCAATACTAATTGCGGTAACATACAATTGCTCAATACGCGCTTGTTGCATAAGGCGTTCAAGGCGGTTTTGCTGATCAATTAAATTTAACTCCTTTTCAACGTCTACCCTGCGCAGCTTATCAAAACTGCTGTCTAACGAGTCTTTTAATCTTATATATTCCGTTTGATATTGATAGGCCTTTGCAGCATTCCCTTGTTTGAACATAAACTCTGCATAGTTTTTATACCAAAAAACTTTAGCCCGGGCATTGGTTTTTCCGTAAAGTTTTAACAGCTGATAACTTTTTTCAAAGGATGCAGCGGCCTCCTTGTCATTCCCATTTAACTGATAAAGCCGGGCAAGTTTTAAAAATAATGATATGCGCAGGCCATTACTATCTTTTGCCGGTAGCGCGGCAGCTGTAGTAAGGTATTTGGTTGCCGAATCTAATTTGTTTTGTTTTAAGTATGCACCCCCCAGATTATCATACAACACAATGCGCGCATTTTTTAGCTGTTCCTGATTGATACGGCCGTCTGTCTCGGCTGCGTTGATCAGGGCATGATCAAGATTATAAAAATATATCGCGCTATCCAGCTTATTCATCCGCTCGTAGGTGATCCCGGCGTTGTCAAGCGTGCCTTGCTTAAGGTAAAATAAATGCTGTGGAGTGTACCCGGCAGGGGATTTTTCTAACTGACGAAAGCTCTTCGTCCAATAACGTGCAGCAACCTCAAAGTTTCCCTGCCCGAAATAAATATTGGCCATTTTTCCCGCCAGTACACCATCATCGCCCTTGCTGCCCATTACGTTACGTGCATTATCATAATTTTGAAGAGCCGTACTATATTCTTTTATAGCAAAACAAACGTCGCCTTTTATCAAAAGCGCCCTTGCGTATTCCGAAGGGTATTTTTCGCGCCGGGCATCATGACAAAAAAAAGACACCGCGCTGTCCGCGTATAACACGCGCGCTACTGTGTCTGTCAAATTATGTTCGGCTATGAAGCAGTAGTAGGTACTTAACAGAGGATCGTCGCTCTTAATATCCGGACGAGCATTTTTCAGCAAGTTAAGGGCGGTATCTGGTTTGCCGGCATTAAACAAACTATCAATGGTTTGAAATCGCTTTTGCAATAGCCCATTTTGCTGCCCTACCTTTTTATTACAGGAGCACAAAACAACGAATAAACAAAACAATAACGCCGTTAAAATACGGCAACGTAACGACAACGGCATGAACGGTTCTTAGGTAGGAGACGCAGTGCCTCTGATAATTTATTTCGCCCAAATATAATTCTTTAAAATATTATTAATAAATAAAATATTAGCTTTTGTGCTCTGTATCAAAAAATTACAGAAAATTTTACAGAAAATTGGTGCTCATTTTATGCTATTGGGAAGTGCAGAGAGCCGAAAAAGCGTTTTTGAAAAAGCCTAAACCCCTGCTATATAAAGCTCTTCATTTACAATACTGACTAATTCGTCAGGATTGTGACTTACGATCAAAACAGTTGCGCACAGGGCAGAAAAAATTGACCCCAGATCATCCATCAGTTCAGCTTTCATGGCTTTATCCAGCGCTGAAAAAGGCTCATCCATTAATATAATTTGTGGTTTTATAGCCAGCGCACGTATTATTGCCAGGCGCTGCTGTTGCCCGCCCGAAAGTTGGTGCGGCTTATGTATTGTTAGCGTTTCTAATTTGCCTAAATGCAGCAGTTTATCTATCCAGGGTTTATCGGTAGTAGCAAACTGCATGTGCTGCATTACAGACATATTGGGAAATAGCGCGTAGTCCTGAAATACAAAACCAACCCGCCTGGCCTGCGACGAGAGGTTGATCTTATTCCCCGTGTCCAGCCAGGTAACATTATTAGCGGTAATCATACCAGCATCGGCCTGTACCAATCCGGCAACTATCTTTAAAAAAGTAGTTTTACCGGCACCTGATGGGCCGTGTATGGTGGTAACACTGCCTGCAGCAAATTTGTGCTTCACTTTCAGGGTTCCCGCGCCTGAATATCCTTTTAGCCTTTTTTCAATGTTTACATCAATCATTCTAAGGGGCTTTTAGCTTGATATTTGTTAAACATAAAAACGCCTATCACCATAACAAACGTAAGCGCGAATAAAATAAGCGAATAGTTATTTGCCGACGCGTAATCCATCCGCTCCACCGAATCGTAAACCGCGATGGAGGCAACACGGGTAACATTGGGTATGTTTCCGCCTATCATTAACACAACACCAAACTCGCCAAGGGTATGCGCAAAGGTGAGCACCAGGGCTGTTGCCAGGGATGGTTTGATACATGGCAGCAATACGCTTTTAAATGTTTGCCATTGCGTTTTACCCAATGTATACGAGGCCTGCGCCAATGATTGCGGCAATTGCTGTAATGCTGATTTGATGGGCCCTGTCATAAAAGGCATACTGTAAATTACAGAAGCCAGCACTAATCCTTTAAAGGAAAAAACAAGCTGTATATCAAAAGTGTCCTGCAACCATTTACCAACGCCGTGCTGCGGACTAAATGCCAGCAACAGGTAAAAACCTAATACTGATGGTGGTAAAACCAGCGGCATAGTGATCAACGCTTCTACAACCAGCTTAAATACCGACCGGCTTTTTGACGACAGCCACCATGCAAGCGGCAAACCTACAATTAACAACAGCAGCGTTGTTATTGCGGCCAGTTTTAACGTGAGCCAAATTGGAGATAGATCCATAACTATATGCGATAGCCGTATTTCTTAAATATCTGCTTTGCATCTGCAGTTAGCAAATACCGGTAAAACTTTATAGCTGTTGCATTCCTTTCGGCGCGTTTTAATAGCACCATTCCTTGCCGTATGGGTGTATAAGTTTTGGGGTCAATGGCTTTCCAGTAGAGTTTTGTTGTATTGGCGGGATCATTGATCAATGCCTGTGTGGTAAAGCCAACGTCAACCACCGCAGTTGTTATATAGGTATTGGTTTGGGCTATGCTCTCGCCAAAAACCAGTTTTGATTTAATATTGCTTAAAATATCCTCTTTCTGCAAAACTTCTTTTGCCGCGGCGCCATAGGGCGCCACATCCGGGTTGGCAATGGCAATTTTCTTTACCGCAGGCGTAAGTAAAACCCTTTGCCAATTAACAAAACCAATATCCTGTGTGCTGCAAATTATTAGGTTGCCATAAGCATAAACTACCGGTTGTGCTGTGGTAAACCCCTCTTTGTACAAAGTTTCGGGGAAGCTCATATCAGCAGAAAGAAACAGGTCAAACGGCGCACCGTTTTTGATCTGAGCTACCAGCTTTCCTGATGAGCCTATAATTGGTTCAATAGCCATACCGGTTTTCTTTTTAAAATCTGCCTGCAATGCACTTATGGCACTTTGAAGATTTGCTGCAACTGCAACACGTAAGGGCTGCGCAGCGGTGGTTGTAATTTGAAGAAAAACGATAAGCGAAATTATCCCGCAGCGCTTTACCATATAAATCAGACCCTGAAACCTCATGGCTAAGTATTAAACTATAATTTTAATAAAATGCAATGGAAGCAGGATCGTCTGTTTTCCGTTCTTTTTGATTATGCCCCCGTAACAAATCACCCTTTAAGGCAACTATATTATAGGTGTAACGCAAAACTAAATAAAAATATTTTTAAAAATTTTCATTTTTCTCTTGCATATACGAAAGCAATCGTACATCTTTGTACGAAGATATTCGTATAGAAATAATTATGGAACTAAAACCCACAGAAAGCGAGCTGGAAATTTTACAGGTGATTTGGAAAAAGGGCCAATGTACCGTACGCGACGTGCACGAAGAACTGGCAAAAAGCAAAGATGCCGGTTATACTACTACACTAAAGTTGATGCAGATAATGCACGACAAAGGTTTGGTTGAGCGCGACACTACGGCCAAAACACACTTGTATAAAGCCTTAATAAGCAGGGAACAGGCACAAAGCAGCGCGGTTGATAAAATTATTAATACGGTATTTAAAGGCTCAACAGCCGATTTAGTGATACAGGCGCTGGGGCAGCACCGCGCATCAAACGACGAGTTAGATGCTATAAGGAAATATTTAAAGCAATTTGAGGAATAGTGATTGGTGATTAGAGATTAGTTAATTAGAGATTAAAGATTAGTTAAAAAGTTGAATGGTATATAGATCTAACACATGTTCAGGTCGCTGGTACATTTTCCCATCTGCTCATTAAACAAATCCGAAATCGAATATTCGAAATCCGAAATAAGGTAAAGATCATGGAAAATCTGTTTTATAACATCAGTCAGGTTTTAGGCATTACAGTGGTTCATTCGCTGTGGCAGGGTTTAATAATATACATGCTGTTACGCATATTTATATTGGTTTTACCACACGTTCCTGCGGCAGTTAAATACCGTGTAGCTTTTGCCGCATTGACGGGTGTTTTAGGATGGTTTTTATATACTTTGTTTTTACAGCTAATTAATTACGAATGGCAGTCGGCCCAACCTGTTACTTTGAATGTGTTAGCGCTACCCGGTATAATTGACGCGGGCACACAGGTTCCGGTTAATAAATACTACGTAACAATTGCCGGTTACATGCCCTATGTAACGGTTTTATATGTGGTTGGCCTTGTATTTAATACCCTTAAACTGGCTTTTGCCTGGAATAACATTTACCAGATAAGAAAGTACGTTACGCAAACAGAATTTGCTACGTCAATCCGCAAGCTGTCGTCTCAATTAAACCTGAAAACTAAGGTAGAGGCAGCGTTTAGCGAATGGGTTGATGTGCCGTGCATAACCGGCTTTTTTAAACCAATAATACTGCTTCCGATATCTATATCCTGCTATTTAAATACGGAAGAAGTTGAAGCTATACTGTTGCATGAACTGGCCCACGTTAAACGCAACGATTACCTTCATAATTTTATTCAACAGGTTATAGGCATTATGCTGTTCTTTAACCCCTTTGCCCGGCTGATAAGCAAAGTTATCAGCGAGGAAAGAGAGCATAGCTGCGATGACCTGGTGATTGAGACTACCAGCAGACCCTTTATTTACGCGCAAACCCTGCTAAAATTAGAGGAAAACAAGCAATACCAATGGCAACTGGCCCTTGCCGCTACCGGTAAGCGAAAATTTGAATTACTTAACAGAATTGAAAGAATCATGAAAACTAAAAAACACACCATAAATATTCGCCCTGTATTGGTAACTGTACTGGCGCTTACCTTGGGCATTACCAGCATAGCCTGGCTTAACCCAAAAGTTGAAGACGGAAAACTGAAGGTAAAAAACCTTGATCCTACAATAAAAATGTTAACAGCATTTACATCCGGTGGTGATATTTCCTCAGCTGAACCAATTGCTACAAATACGGCATCGCCTTTAAAAGCAAAAAAACATAAGCTTACCCTTCAGTACCCCGATGCAACATTTTCTGACCTGGGCGATACCACTAAAAAGCCGGGAAAATATAAGATCATTATTGAGGATGAAAATGGCATGCGCAAAGAATACAACTCAGCCGCTGATCTGCCCTTGGACATAAAAAATGAGATAGATGTGCGCAGAGACTACAATCTTGCCTTCAAGCTGGGTAACGATACCGCATTTACAGAAATGAACCGGTATTTTGAAAGCGCAGCATTTAAAAAAAATACCGCTGCCTTTGAAAAACAAGCGTTGGCTATGGCCAAAAAGTTTGAAAATAAGGATTGGAAAAAGAGGCAGGCGGATATCGAAAAGCAAGCCCAGAAATTGGTGAAGCGGTTTGAAAACCCTGAATGGAAAAAGATACAGGCTGATATTGAAAAACAGGCGGCGGATATCGAAAAGGATTATAAGAATGCAGATTCTGACGCACGTAGGGACGAGCTAATACAGAAAAGCATTGAATTTGGTTTGAAAGCTGCAGAAATGGTGAATAGTCCCGAGTTTAAAAAACAACTGGCAGAAAACGATAAAATGATTAACAGCCAAGAGTTTAAAAAATATATGGTGGAGGTTGAAAAAGCTACAGGCAGCCCGGCGTTTAAAAAACAACAGGTGCAAATTGAGAAAATGATAAAAAGCCCGGCGTTTAAAAAACAGCAGGTGCAAATTGAGAAAATGATCAATAATCCGGCTTGGCAAAAAGCTCAACAAAAAGTTGTTGAACGTACAATGCAAGTACTCAAAAGGGTTAAAGAAAGACCCGAAAACCTGAAAGAGGTGGAGAAAGTGATAGAGCTTAAAGAACTACCTGAGCTACCTGAAAAACCGGAAGCGCCGGAAAAACCAGAAGTAAAAGAAGCGCCGGAAGCTAAAGAAGCTACTAAAGCACCCGCGGCAAAATCCGAGGTTACAAAGCCCTTATAATTAGATCAGTTATATTTTTAGTTTGATAAGGACCGGCCCGTACGCCGGTCCTTTATTTTTTAGATTTAATTTCTGCATCACCTGAACAAAACAGAGGTTTTTGTACTTTAGTAACCTAAAACACAGAAGCCGTTTTATATGCTGCAAAAGCTAAGTATCAGTAATTACGCTTTAATTGATGACCTGGAAATTGTTTTCGACAAGGGCCTGAATATCCTTACCGGTGAAACAGGCGCGGGTAAATCAATCGTGTTGGGAGCACTGTCGCTTATTTTAGGTCAGCGGGCAGAGAGTCGTTACTTTTTCAATCAGCAAAAAAAATGCATTATTGAGGGTTTGTTCAAGATAGACCAGTTCCATTTAAAGGCTTTTTTTGAGGAGAACGATCTGGATTACGAGGCAGAAACCGTTTTGCGCCGTGAGATCTCTGCCGATGGTAAATCCCGTTCATTTGTAAACGATACGCCTGTTAATCTTACCGTTTTAAAAACATTAGGCGAGAAACTCATAGATATCCATTCGCAACATGCTACGCTGGACATCAACAACCCGCTGTTTCAATTAATGGTGGTAGATGCTGTAGCTAAGCACCCTGCTTTGCTGGATGATTATCGTACAAAATTCAGTCAGTATAAAAAAGGCGGTAGCCGCTTAAAGCAACTGATAGAAGAAAGTGAAAAAGCAAAAGCTGATCTGGATTACTATCAATTTCAGTTTGATGAATTAGAAAAGGCGTCGCTTGTTGCCGATGAGCAGGAGAAATTAGAAAAGGAACTTTACACGCTTAACAACGCCGAAGAAATTAAGCGCAACCTGTTAAGCGCAGGTTTTTTATTGCAGGATAGTGAGACCGCAGCGCTATTGCAACTACGCGAGGCGATGAACCAGTTAGCAACGGCTGGTAAATATAATGCAGATATAGATAGCTTGCGTGAGCGTATAAATAGTTCAATTATTGAATTAAAGGACATAGCCGCCGAAGTTGAGAATATTGAACAGCGCACCTACACTGACGAAGCGAGAGCAGAGGAGATCAACACCCGGCTTACCATTATTTACAACCTGCAAAAAAAGCATCGCGTAAGCAGCAATGCAGAGTTGCTGGAATTACAGCAAGAGCTATCAGCCAAAATACAACAAGCTGTTTTTGGCGATGAAGCCATTGAAAAACTACAGCAGCAATTAGCGGCTGAAAGAAAAGAGCTGGAGCGGCTGGCGGGTCAGTTATCAGCTAATCGTGCTAAGGCCATACCCGGGATAGAGAAGCAGGTGGTACAAAGCCTGTCAGAAATGGGCATGGGTAACGCCGCGCTTAGTATTAATTTAAGCGATACCGAGCTGGATAAAGATGGCGCTAATGCCGTTCGTTTCCTGTTCTCGGCCAACAAAGGTCATGCACTGGCCGAGATGAGTAAAGTTGCTTCGGGCGGTGAGCTTTCGCGATTGATGCTGGCTATCAAATCGCTCATTGCAAAAAATACAGCCCTACCTACTATCATTTTTGATGAGATAGATACAGGAGTATCCGGCGAGGTTGCTAACCGGGTAGGCATTATTATGCAGCAATTGGCCCACAACTTACAGGTAATTACCATTACCCACCTGCCACAAATAGCCAGCAAAGGCGAGGCGCATTATTACGTATATAAAGATGATAAGGCAGCAAGTACCTACACCCGCATAAAGCAGCTGAATAATGATGAACGTGTGATGGAAATAGCCAAAATGCTGAGCGGCGATAAACCAGGTGAGAGCGCATTGCAAAACGCGAGGGAACTGTTGGCCCCCTAACCCCCTGTAGGGGAAACGATGGCGGCTTAGTGTTTAACTTGTGCTCGTCTGCTACGGGCTTTTAATATCGTTAAGCGGCCACAATTGCCTATTATACTATTTAAATAATTACATACATTTGCCCCATTATAATCAAACTTAAATAAATGGCTTATAATTTATTAAAAGGAAAAAAAGGCATCATTTTCGGTGCATTGAATGAGCAGTCTATTGCCTGGAAGGTTGCGCAACGCGCGGTTGAAGAAGGTGCACAAATTGTATTGAGTAACGCTCCAATTGCATTACGTATGGGCGAACTGAATAAACTTGCTGAAGAATGCAACGCCCCTGTTATTGGTGCCGATGTTACCAATAATGACGACATTAACAATCTGCTAACCCAAACCATGGACCATTTTGGTGGCGGCGTTGATTTTGTCCTGCACTCTATAGGCATGAGCGTAAACGTGCGTAAGGCTATCCCTTACACCCAAAACAATTATGATTTTACCCACAAGGGTTTTGATATATCGGCATTAAGTCTGCACCGCGTATTGCAGGCCGCCATGAAAATGGATGCGATAAACGAATGGGGATCTGTAGTGGCGCTAACCTACATCGCGGCCCAGCGTGTATTCCCTGATTATAATGACATGTCTGACAACAAGGCTGTTTTAGAGAGCATTGCACGCAACTTCGGTTACTTTTATGGTACACAAAAGAAAGTGCGTGTAAACACAGTATCACAGTCGCCAACCCGCACTACTGCAGGCTCAGGCGTTAAAGGTTTTGACGGCTTTATTAACTACGCAGAGAAAATGAGTCCGTTGGGTAATGCCGATGCAGATCAATGTGCTGATTACTGCGTGTCGTTGTTCTCAGACCTTACCCGCATGGTAACCATGCAGAACCTGTTCCACGATGGTGGTTTCTCTTTTACCGGAGTAACTAAAGAGGTAATAGAAAGAATGGGAGAATAATTGTATATCAATTGATAAAGAAAAAGCCCTTTCGATGATGAATCGAAAGGGCTTTTTCTTTGTGCAGTGCAGGTTAATAGACAGAATCTATCAACACAATTTTAACGTTAAAATCTGTAGACGGTTTTACAGGCGTGTTACCCGGTGTTTGGGAATAAAGCACAATTTTACCTGTTTTGTGATAATAGCTATAAGATATACCATCATAAACCTGCGGAATTTGCTCGTAAACACCAGTGCCAAATGATCCATAAACCAAAACGGCCCCATCATTATTATAATAGTTATCCAGGTCGGCTACCAGGATCTCGGATTCATACGATTTACCGTCGGCACTTAAAACCCACGAACTCGCCTTTACCGTACCCTTTACTGTTACATTTGTATTAGGTGTAACGTACTTCTTTGTACAAGATGATATAGCCACAACAAACATCATGGCTATTGCTATAAATAAACTTCTTTTCATAGTATGTGCTATTATTTAACTGTATGATTTAATTTGAACCAAAAGGTTTAGCCATTGGTTTTAATTTTTTAAATTTTGTACAACCGGACAAAAAAAAGCCCTCCCGCTATGCGGGAAGGCCTGGTAGTATATTATCAGTTAACTTAATTCTGTTCTTCCTGCTTAGGCTTTTTGCCCGAAGCTTTTTTGCCGGTCACTTTTATCTCGTTGGCTTCCTTGTCGTAGTCAACCACCATTATCTCGGCATCACCCAACTCGCCTTTTAAAATTTCTTCGGCAATTGGATCTTCCAGGTATTTCTGGATAGCTCGTTTAAGCGGGCGGGCGCCAAACTGCGAGTCGTAACCCTTATCGGCAATAAACTCTTTTGCCTCATCGGTCAACTCAATTTTGTAGCCCAAGCTATGAACACGGCCAAACAACGCAGCCAATTCGATATCAATGATCTTGAAGATCTCTTCTTTACCCAATGAGTTGAATACGATCACATCGTCAATACGATTCAAAAACTCCGGAGCGAAGGCACGTTTTAAAGCATTTTCAATCACTCCCCTTGCATGCGCGTCGCTCTGGCTGTTTTGCGCGTTGGTACTAAAACCTACGCCCTGGCCAAAATCTTTCAACTGGCGTGCGCCGATGTTTGATGTCATAATGATGATCGCATTCCTGAAATCAACCTTACGGCCCAATGAGTCGGTCAGCTGTCCTTCATCCAATACCTGTAATAGTATATTGAACACATCCGGGTGAGCTTTCTCAATCTCATCCAACAACACAACAGCGTATGGTTTACGGCGTACTTTCTCTGTTAATTGTCCGCCTTCTTCATAGCCAACATAGCCCGGAGGCGCTCCCACTAAACGAGACACCGCGAATTTCTCCATGTACTCGCTCATATCAATCTGTATCAGCGCGTCCTCGGTATCAAACATAAAGCGTGCAAGCTCTTTTGCCAGCTCGGTTTTACCCACGCCTGTAGGGCCCAGGAATATAAACGAGCCGATAGGCTTTTTAGGATCTTTCAGTCCGGCACGCGTACGTTGTATGGCACGGGCCAGCTTTTTAACCGCATCATTCTGACCGATAATTTTCTCGCCTATCTTTTCAGACATGTTGAGCAATTTCTGGCTATCAGCCTGGCCTACCTTCTGTACCGGTATGCCTGTCATCATAGATACCACCTCGGCAACATTTTCTTCTGTTACGGTGTAACGCTTTGATTTTGTTTCGGCTTCCCAAACGCCTTTGGCTTGCTCTAATTCTTCAAGCAAATGCTTTTCGGTATCCCGCAATTTGGCCGCTTCCTCATACTTCTGGCTGCGTACCACCTTGTTCTTCTCTACCTTTATTTGCTCAATTTTATTCTCAATATCCAATATTTCCTGCGGAACGTGGATATTGGTTAAGTGCACACGCGAGCCTGACTCATCCAACGCGTCAATAGCCTTATCAGGCAAAAACCTGTCGGTAATATAGCGTGTGGTTAAAGTAACGCAGGCTTCAATAGCTTCCTGGGTGTAAGTTACACCGTGGTGCTCTTCGTATTTATCTTTTATGCGGGTCAATATCTCTACCGTTTCATCAGGTGTGGCCGGTTCAACCATTACCTTTTGGAAACGACGGTCTAATGCCCCATCTTTTTCAATGTACTGACGGTACTCATCTAAAGTAGTAGCACCGATGCATTGTATTTCGCCCCTGGCCAAAGCCGGTTTAAACATGTTTGATGCATCTAACGAGCCTGAAGCACCGCCTGCACCCACAATAGTGTGGATCTCGTCAATAAATAAGATAACATCCGGAGATTTTTCAAGCTCGTTCATAACGGCTTTCATACGCTCCTCAAACTGGCCGCGGTATTTTGTGCCCGCTACCAGCGATGCCAGATCCAGCGTAACTACACGTTTGTTAAACAAAACGCGCGATACTTTACGCTGCACTATACGCAAGGCCAAACCTTCTGCAATGGCGCTTTTACCAACGCCGGGCTCACCTATTAAAATAGGGTTGTTCTTTTTACGGCGCGATAAGATCTGCGATACCCGCTCAATTTCTTTCTCTCTTCCAACAATCGGGTCCAGTTTGCCATCTTCGGCAGCGCGGGTTAAATCGCGGCCAAAATTGTCTAATACCGGTGTTTTTGATTTTATGTCTGATACCTTCTTAGGCTGATTAAATGCTTCTTCTTCTTTAAAGTCATCATCACCACCTGTAGGTGATCCCGGCATTTCATCGGTTACGTTATTTTTGTGCGATTCTACTTCGCCTTTAAATATCTCGTAATTAACATTAAACTGCATCAATATCTGCGAGGCGATATTATCCTCATCGCGAAGAATAGACAACAGCAAATGCTCTGTACCTATTACATCACTTTTAAAAATTTTAGCTTCAAGGTAAGTTATCTTCAATACTTTTTCGGCTTGCTTGGTAAGCGGAATGCTTCCGATATGTACGTTAGTTCCTATAGTTCCTTTAACTGCATCTTCAACAGAACGGCGCAGTCTTGCTGTATCAACAGCCAGTTCCTTAAGCAGCTTAATAGCCACCCCGTCGCCATCCCTTATAAGCCCCAGTAGCAGATGTTCTGTACCTATATAGTCGTGCCCAAGGCGCAAGGCTTCCTCTCTGCTGTATTGTATTACATCCTTTACCCGCGGCGAAAATTTAGCTTCCATATATACTCCTATGTTAATACGCCCTAATATACCAAAATGTTTTTAGATGTTATGACGCGTGTTTCCAACTTATCAACAATATTATTGCCAGCTTTTTTAGTCAACCAAAAACAGACATTATTATGATGTGCAATCTATTAAAAGTTAAACTTTGTGCAATAGTATTTACGTTAAAAATAGTTAACGAGTGTTGATTTTTTACATTTAATACATGTTAACTGCTTGTTTGATACATATTAACACGTAAAGTTTAACACATACGGCATTATTTGCCTGCTTTGGGGAATAACAGGGCAAATAGTCAGTAGTATGACAGAAAGGCGGTATGCTTAAGTTTGCAGTGGGCGGCTGGCGGTGGCAGTATTAAGCGGAATGAAATAAACGAATTTTACCGCTAATTCTCTTCCTGATTAAATACGATATTTACCTCGGCGCCATGATCTACACCCGGGCTTGCTATATTAAACTCCCCGGCATGGCTTTCAATAATTGAGCGGCAGTTGTATAAACCGAGGCCCGTACCGTTGCTTTTAGTGGTAAAGCCCCGCTCAAACAGGCGCGCGCCTGTTTCGGGCGAAAAGCCTTTACCATTATCTTTAACTTTTAGCTCAATTAAAGTGCCGTCTGCCCGCAGCGATATATTGATATCTTTTTCATCCGCTTCCATATCAATGGCTTCAACGCTGTTTTTTAGCACGTTTAATATCACCTGCATCAATTTGGTATGATCGCCTTTTATAATAAAAGTGCCGGGCGCTATGTTGGCATGCAGCTTTATGCGTTTCTTTTCTAATGATGCCAGCAACATTGAACGGCAATCGCTAATGATGTTAACCAGGTTTACCGGCTTGCGCTGCTGCTGCCCTTCGCGGCCTGCTACAAATTGCCGCTGGATATTTAATATCTCCTGAATGTGCGCGGTAATATTAAGCAACTCATTCACCGAGGCCGAAAACTCGGCATTATTTTCTGTTTGCGTTTTGGCTATTCCTTCGGTAAGTGCAAGTAAAGCATTGGCCTTATCGGCACCTAACGCGTTGGCAAGCACCCCTTGCTGGTTGCCAATAAACAACGACAGGTTAGTTACCGCTTTAAGATTGCCTTTTTCTAAAATGCGGTTAATGCGATTAAGATATGCTCCAAAGCCTACCAATGCATTACCAATATCGTGCAGTATTTCTGATGCGATCTCAAACTTACCTTGTGCTATCGCCTTCTCTGTTTCCTGTTCTTTTTGCAGGGTAAGCTGTTCATTCAGCTTGGTTAGCTCTTCTGTCTGACTGCTTAATTCGTCATTCAGTTTCCTCAACGATTCCTCGTGCTGTTTTCGCCGGGTAATGTTATGCCCTATTCCCAGTATATGGCTTGTTTTGCCACCCGCGTCCTGTACGGGTATCTTTGTGGTTAACAGCCATTGTTGTTTGCCATCGGCATCAAAAAAAAACTCCTCTTTATTAACTATAGGCTTGCCGGTGCTTATAATATCCATATCATCCCGGTAACACCGTTCGCCTACACTCCCCTCCAACAGTTCAAGGTCAGTTTTACCTATTACCTCCTCTTCGCCTGATAAGCCTAAAGAGGCTACATCAGCGTGGTTAGCAATTATTTTTCGTCCCTTATCATCCTTTACATAGATCACGTCGGGCAAGCTATCTATCAGGGTGCGCAGTAGCGCACTTTCTACCTGGCCTGCATTGTTTTCAGAAGTTTGGCTCATTTGGTTTACAGGGGCAGGGTTAAGGTAAATACAGCGCCCGGATCATTCTTAACCTCAATACTACCGCCGTGCGCTACAACAAATTGCTTTACTATCGCCAGGCCCAAACCTGTGCCCTTTTGCTTCTCCTTGGTAACAAAGGGGTCAAAAAGTGTCCGCTGAATTTCTGCAGGAATACCGGGGCCATTATCCTGCACCTGTATGCTTACACTATTCCCAGCAACATTGGCGCTTATGCTTACTTTTCCATTCGCCACTTTACGGTCATGCAGCGCATCTACAGCGTTGGCAGTTAAATTGCTAAATACGCGGCGTAATTTGCTCTCATCGCCTTGTACCATAAGGCCATCAGCAACATCAACCTGTATGGTAACGGTTTCCAATCCCGGGCGGCCTTCGTTGGTGGCTACGGCATCCTTTACAATTTTAAGCAAAGGGATAGCAGATTTTTTTACCGGCTCGTTTCTTATAAAATCCAGAAAATCATCAAATATTTCTGATGCCTGCTCCGCACATTGGTCTATTAAACCTACCCATTGGCTCTCCACGCCATCGCGTCGTAAAAAATCTGTAAGCGTTGTAATACTTTTTATAGGCGACCGCAGATCGTGCATTACCATACCTATTACCTGCCCTACGGCAGAAAGCTTTTCATTCTGAATAAGTTTTTCATTCAGTTCGGCATTGCGTATGGCCTGCGCGGCATTTTGTACAAAAAGCCTTAGCAGGTACATTTTCTCCACCTTTAGCCTTTCCTGTTTTTTCAAAATGGCAAACACAATATAGTCGTCCATTCTGGCTAAAAACAATTCATCTATCTGCACAACCTCGTCTTCGGGCACATCTATCTTCTGTACCCTCGCTATCAGCTCATCAATATTCACATTATTTTCCAACGCGCCTATAGACAGTATCTTTTCGTAGGTAAGGTTATCATGCAGCTTACCTATTAATGCAATGTCTGTATCAACAAAACCCGCCAATTGGTCCAGTATGTTTTTTAACAGCGAGTTTAGCTGGTTTTTGTTAAGGCCGATGGTAGAAATAGATTCTATCAGTTTCTCCAGATTACGCAGCTTATTATAATCTGTTACCGCTTTGGTTGCTATCTGTATAATCTCTTCGGGTGCGTAAGGTTTGCAGTGGTAACCCACGTTTTGACCGGCCTGCTCCACTATCTCATCAATAGACCGGTCGCTGTAAGCGGTAATGAAGATGATCTCCACCTTCATATCGTGTTTTCTTATCTCTACTGCCGCTTCCAGTCCGCTTATGCCGGGCATGCGCATATCAAGAAAGATAACAGCGTACGGGCGCCGCTCTTCAACCGCTTTTTTTACCATTCTTATCCCCTCGGTGCCGTTGGAAGCCTTATCTACAGTAAAAATGGGAATGGCGGGCGTTCGGGTTGCCAATATGGGCTTTGGCGCGTCAAATAACACGTCAAGGGCGTCGTTCATGTTATCGTAATCTTCAAAAGACGATTGCGGCATCAATATATCGGCAATATTGTCCCGCACCATTTCCTCATCATCTATAATGAGAATGGAAGTGTTCACTTCGTTCATAATTGGGTTTAAAAAACAGCTTACTAGGTTATTTACGAAATTGGCGGCGCGTTAGTTTCGTAATAAAAATGTTGCCTAAGTTAATAAACTATCTGAATATTTATTATAGTTTACAAATTTCAGTTTGCAGTAGTAAGTCTTCAGTGGGCAGTTTGCAGTGGGCACGGCAGTACTAAGGCCGTTTAATAGTGATATCCACCTGATTATGCAAATTAAAATTGGCATCTGCGAACTAGATACTGCAAACTGCAGGCTACCTATACGCCTCGTGGCGGATCTTTAATATCTTAAGTGATAAGCCAACTAAAAAGATCAGCGCGATGCAGTAACGTGGCAGTGTATGGGGTGTACTATCCGGGGCTTGCTTTTTCAAACGCTCTTTTTCACGTTCACTATTTTCCAGCTTATCGGCAAAAAGCTTTATGTTCTCTTTAAATGCAATGTCATCACTTTTAAAATCGGGGTTTGCCGGCCAGGCATAGCGCAACGCTTCTGAACGGGGTTTAACCGGGAACTCCTTGCTTTTAAAAACAAAACCCTCGGTGTAATTTACAAACCCTTCCCAGCGTGGCGACTCATAGCCCTCATCCATCAGGTCGGCTACTTTATGGAACCATGCTAAACCTACCTGCTGCCCTTCTGATGCCTTTGTTAAATTAAACATAGGGACATGTTCTCCTAATAGGATCTGCGCTTCCTGAAATTCCAAACGGGCAACATCCAGTCGCTCGTCGTACTCTCCCTTTTTATCTATACCCAACACCTCTATAGTGCCATAAATTACACCCATAAATGATATCAGCACCCAAAAAAGCTCAACCTTGGCCCAAAATACTACCGGGATGTTTTTAGGTATAATGGTATAAAAAAACAGCAGTAGCAGAATTTCTGAAACAATCGCGACGAGTATAATTATCATTATGCGAACCAGATTTAGCATGAAAATTAATTATTTCTTATCAGCATAAACACAGAACACGTAAACTTAACCTATTAATAACATTAAGATAATATATTGATAACCTTAGGTTTAAAAACCGACACCCGTCTTTCGCTCGCCTAACTTCTACTAATTAAATTGTAATAAAGCTATCATGCATTATCGTTATTAATATAGGCGGGATTTTGCTAACTTTATTTATAAACCTGATTTAAATGAAATTTTCCCGATTGTTATTTGCTGTGGCTATTACAGCAATTTCGCTTAACGCCGCTGCCCAAAAACTGGCCGATCCGATACTTTTATGGCCCGCCGGCGCACCCGGCGCTACAGGCTCGAGCGATGAAGATAAACCTGCTGTAATTCCCTTTATCCCTGAAGCGGCAAAACGTAACGGCGCTGCCGTGCTGGTGGTACCCGGCGGTGGTTTCACCATCCGCGCGGTTGACCATGAGGGTGTGCTAATTGCCCAATGGCTAAAAGAACACGGCATTACCGCGTTTTTACTACGCTACAGGTTAAGGCCAATTTATACCCGTAACGAATGGGTATTAGATGGGCAGCGGGGTATGCAATATATCCGTGCCCACGCCGATGATTATAAAATATCGCCTGACCGTGTTGGCGCGATAGGCTTTTCTGCCGGCGCTACATTAATAGCCGATATGGCACTGAACCCTATAAAGATCAACGCGCCAGATATGTTAAGCACAATGCCATCAAAGCCCAACTTTTTGATCCTGGGTTATGGCTCTACCCGCATTACCGACAATACAGATCAGGCCGCATTAGCCGCTATGCCGCCAACATTTATGTATGGCACGGTGGAAGACCGGGGCAGCCAAACCGGCATGCTGGATATGTACACCCGTTTGTATAGGGCAAACGTACCTGTGGAAGCGCATTTTTTCAGGAATGGCATACACGGCACCGGCTTCGCCCTGGGCGACCCAGTGCTTGGCCAATGGACAACCCTGTTGCATAACTGGATGACCGGAGGCGGTTACCTTAGCGTAAAACCGCAGATCAGCCTGGCGGGTGTGGTTAAATTAGATGGCTCACCTTTGCTGGATGGTATGGTGATATTTACTCCTGTAGATAATAAAGATGCCCCACCAGCAATTGTTTTCATCAGAAATACCGGAACGGGCGAATTGGGCCGGTTTTTAGTACCCAAAAACCAGGGACCAGCTGAGGGCCGCTATAAAGTTGAAGTCAGGCAGGATGCTACCCGTTGGACCAGCAACTCGCGCGAACCATTTATGATCAGCATGATGGATAAACAGAGTCGCAATACTTTGACAGACGACGATAAAAAAGCCTGGGCAGACTACATCCGCAAACGCGACCTATCGCCAAGTATTTATAAGCAGCGCGTTTTTTCGCATAAACGCCCGGGTGATAAGGGGGATTATATAGTTGATATAAAGAGCGGCAAGGAAGTTTTGATAGAGGTGTTTAGTAAGTAAGAGGAAGCCGGCGCTTATTGCGCTTGCTTAGGCAAATGCTCGTTACAATGCGGCTGGCTGGATGCATAAACCCGATAGTCCGATGTGATTACGTTAACGATAAGTCAGCGAGAATGTCATCTCGACCCAAGGAGAGATCTATACACCTGCTAAGCATGGCGGAGTAAGTGTGTATAGATTTCTCGCTATCGCTCGAAATGACAAATCTTAACTTACTAACATTATGGTAGCCCCTATTATGCTATACTTCAATTTATAGGACGCAGCAACCTGTCCCAGCGGATGCCGCCGTTTAGAAGATTTTTGGTTGAGTCTGTACTGAGCCAGGTTACCTTTGCCTTGCCTATTATATGGTCTTCGGGCACATAGCCCCAGAAACGCGAGTCTAACGAGTCGTGGCGGTTATCGCCCATCATCCAGTAGTAATCCATTTTAAAAGTGTAGGTGCTGGCCTTCTTACCGTTGATGTAGATGTCTTTGCCTTTTACGTCCACCGTGTTATTTTCATACATTTCAATGGCGCGGCGATACAAGGCAAATGTGGAGTCGTTAAGCGCTATGGTCCAGCCTTTTGCAGGCATTTTAAGCGGACCGTAATTATCCATATTCCATTTAAAATGGTCGTTATGCGGAAATATTTCAGCATCATACACCCCAGCTGGCTGCACAATAGGTTGAACGCCTTTTATATTGGCTATACTTTTAAAAGCCGCCATCTGCTCGCCGGGAATGATCATCTCGAACGTATTAGCGCTGAATTGCTGGCGTACGGTAATGCGCATATCGGCTAACATTTGGGGGTTAAGCTCTGCTCCATCCGTAACTACGGCGTAGGATGTTTGGGCCTTAGGCGCGTTAGCCATGGGCTTGCCATTAATATAAACCTGAGAATTTATAATCGTCAGTACATCGCCGGGTGTGGCCTGGCAGCGCTTTATTAAGGTGGTGCGCTCATCAATAGGTATGTTATATTCCGGCCCGGCTTCGTCGGGTTTGTTAAAAACCACTATATCGCCTTTTTGGGGTGATGAAAACCCCGGCAGGCGCATGTAAGGTAATTGTATGCCGCCCCAATAAGTTTTTACGCCGCCAACAACAGGCTCGGTAAACGGAAATGCAATTGGGGTAATGGCAATCCGCGGCCCATAGCTTATCTTACTAACAAACAAATAATCTCCCGGAAGTTGCGTGCCTTCCATAGATCCCGATGGGATAGCATAGGCCGAAAATAGCAGTCCCCTTATTACAGTTGATGCCACCAGCGCGAACACCAAAGCATCTACCCACTCGCGGGTTTTGCTTTTTTTGGCCTTAGGTTGAGTGTTATTTTTCCTGAAAAAATTGAGCTTCCAATTCATAAGCAAGGGTTTGGTTAGAGATTGGACTGCGGGCGGGAGGAATTGTTACAAGTAAAAAGCTGTCATTCAAACGATAATGCAGAATGACATAACAAAAAGTGTCATTGCGAGGTACGAAGCAATCGCGAACTTTGCATAGCCGCTTTTCTACGTGCGATTGCTTCGTACCTCGCAATGACAAAACAGATATTAGCTCCCCCTTTAGGGGGCTGGGGGGAACTCCATCTCCAGCAAAACCGGACAATGATCTGAATGCCTGGCTTCCGGTAAAATGGCTACGCGCTTTATGTTCTCCTCCAGCTCTTTGCTGGCCATGGCATAATCAATGCGCCAACCCAGGTTTTTAGCGCGGGAGTTAGCACGAAAGCTCCACCATGTATAATTATGCGGTTCCTTATTCAAATGCCTGAAAGTATCTACAAATCCCGATTCGATAAAATTCTCCATCCACTCGCGCTCCTCGGGTAAAAAGCCTGATGAATTAGCATTTGATTTTGGGTTATGAATATCAATAGGGCGGTGACAAATATTATAGTCGCCACAGATGATGAGGCGGGGATGCTCTACCTTAAGCAGTGTTAAATATTTACCAAATTCATCCAAAAAGCGGAACTTAAAGATCTGCCGCTCCTCGCCGCTTGATCCCGATGGGAAATAAACGCTCATTACAGATACCTCGTCAAAATCAACGCGAATACAGCGGCCCTCGAAATCAAAATCAGCAATGCCACAACCGTACTCAATATGATTGGGGATTCGCTTGGTTAAAATAGCCACACCGCTATACCCTTTTTTCTGCGCCGGGAACCAGTAATGCTGATAGCCTAAAGCCTCAACCAGGTGCAGATCGGTAAGCACATCGGGCGTAGCCTTAATTTCCTGCAGGCAAACCACATCGGCATTGGTAGCCTGCAGCCATGCCAGCCAGTCTTTGCTGATAGCCGACCGGATGCCGTTAACGTTATAGGTAATGATCTTCATGCCCCCTGACCCCCTAAAGGGGGAATTTGTTTAGCGGGCTAATATAAGAAAACTATCGCTCCGCCTTTAGGGGGTTGGGGGGCAATATTTTATCCAGCTGTCTGCGCTCCCGCTTTTTCAAAAGGGATACCGTCATAGCTACATCAGCCAGTGGGCGGTCATTTTTATCTTTCTTCACCGCGGCAATCAGGTCAACCATATCCAGCCCGCTCACCACTTCGCCGTAAACGGTATAGTTTTGGTCCAGGTGAGGCGAACCTCCCACCGATTTGTAAACCTCTCTTTGCGAAGCAGGGATCTGCCTTCCTTTTAAACGGGTTTGAATAAGCTTATCCAACTCCTCATCAGTAAAGCGCTTACCTTCTATAATATAAAACTGGCAACCGCTTGAAGCTTTGCTCGGCAGGTCATCGCGCGCGGCAGCCAATACGCCACGTTTATGGAAAAGGCTGTCTCTAAACTCGGCAGGGACGGTATAACCAACATCGCCGTTACCCAGCTCCATGCCGGGTTTGTTTTTGGCCGGGTTGCGCGAGTCGGGGTCGCCGCCCTGTATCATAAAGTTTTGTATCACCCTATGAAATAGCGTGCCGTTGTAATGCCCTTTTTTAATCAGTTTAATAAAGTTATCGCGGTGCAAAGGCGTTTCGTTATATAGCCTTATAATACATTCGCCATAAGTAGTTTTTATACGAACATAATAGTTGGGCCTTTTGGCAAAGCTGTTAAATGCGATGAATAACAAACAAAGGGCAAATACCTTTTTCATCCTTCTAACTCTTCAAAATAGCTTATTATTAACGATTTCATCATCATCTCCTGCTCCAATAGCGTGTAGTTGGGTATGGTTTTAATCAGTTTCCAGTGTGGCCAGCCATCCTGGTCAAGCCCCTCTAATTCATAAAACCCCATCATGCTCATTAATTTGCAGGTGGCAATATGCATCAGCTCTTCCTTTTGCCGCTTGCTGAATTTTTTGGGGCCCTGCCCCAACTCCTGCACGCCAATTAAAAACAGCATCACTTTAACATCAGGCGTATCGCTGTCAAAATCAAGCGCTATGCGTTCCTGTAATTCTTTCCATTTCTTGTTGATCTCCGCGGGTGTCATGGTGGCAAATATATTGATGTTTTGTGCAACATTTAGTAAACGCCCTACAATACTAAACCAGCTGTAAATATTATATTTGTTAAAACCACACCGATGAACACAATTGCCGCTGCTGCCAAAAAACGTATTAATTCTATTGACGTTATGCGGGGCATTGTAATGGTAGTTATGGCGCTGGACCATACCCGCGATTTTTTCAGCGATTCATCTTTTGATCCGAGTAATTTGAGCAGAGCTTCTACCGCGCTGTTCCTTACGCGGTTTATAACACATTACTGCGCGGCTACATTTGTTTTTTTGGCAGGAACCGGCGCATTTCTGTCTATTAACCGGGGCAAAACCAAATGGGAGGCATGCAAATTTTTAGTATCAAGGGGCATCTGGCTCATCATTTTAGAGCTTACCATAATTAACTGGGGCTGGGGCTTTGGCTATTTTTTACAGGTGATATGGGTAATTGGCCTAAGTATGATCATTTTGGGCATACTGGTTTATTTGCCCTTGCCGCTTATTACCGGCCTTGGCTTGCTGTTGATTTTTGGCCACGATGCTTTTGATAAGGTAAGGCCGGATAATTTTACGGGTTGGGCAAGCACGCTTTGGTATTTTCTGCATGTGCAGGGCTTGATAAAGCTATTTGGCCGGGATGTGTTTGTGTTATACCCGCTGGCACCATGGGTAGGCGTAATGATGGCGGGATATGGTTTTGGCAAATTATACACCTTAGATGCAGCAATACGTAAAAAATATTTAATAGGGATAGGCTTATCGGCTATAGTCTTATTTATTGTTATCCGCTTTTTTAATGGTTATGGCGATGTATCTCATTGGGCGGTACAGGGAAGCCTACACCGCAGTATTTTGTCATTTATTAATGTATCAAAATACCCGCCTTCGTTGGATTATCTGCTGATAACTTTAGGTCCGGTTATTTTGCTTCTGGCTTTTTTAGAAGATGTGCAAAACGGCTTAACCAATTTTTTTGTACTATTTGGCCGGGTAGCACTGTTTTACTACATATTGCACTTATATCTGATACATGGCCTGGCCCTGCTGGCAGCAAAAGTTACGGGCACGCAGAATTTGTTATTTAGCTTGCCTGTAGTGTATGCTTTATGGGCGCTGGCAATATTTATACTTTACTTTCCGTGCAGGTGGTTTATGCGTTATAAACGCGAGCACAGTTATTGGTGGTTAAGCTATTTATAGCGGGTAATAGCCGGGGCTATTTACCGTACAACGTTTGTTGCACTGATTTAAAAATAACATAAGCGATAGTGGCCATCCCTTTGTCTGACGGATGGCTGGCAACGCCCGGGTCAGTAAATTTCCCAAAGGCATAATTAGACAGATCGTTCTGCATAAAAACCAGCGGAACAAATTCAGAATACTTCTTCATTACATTAGTAGGCATATCCCTGTCGGGCCATACAGAGCCTACTGCCAGTATTTTAACAGATGGATTGTCTGTTTTGAAATAATTTAAAAGCTCCTGGTATTTTTGCTCAAAAAGCGCGGCTTCGGTGTTGCGGGTAACGTTCTCGCCAATGCGCAGTACTATAAGCGCGGGTTTAGCGTCGCGCAAAGTTTTAAGATTAGCATCAAAGTTATAGGTGTCAAAATTAACCTCAAACTCGGCAATGTTTTTTGACAATACTTCGTTAGCAGGATTAATTTCTTTTAAGCGTTTTGTAAATACATGCACAAAATCACTGTCGGCTACGCTGGCAGCCATACCCCAGCTGCCATGCCAACCGATTGACGGGTTAGCGGGTGAGTAGGTTATGCTGTTGCCTAAAACAAGTATTCGATAAGCGGGGGGAAAGGGCGGCGCGGGTTGTTTATTGCAACCTGCAAAGGTTAGCAAAAGCAAAACAGCCAGCAAAATGCGTTGCATAATTCTATTCACTATCCGGTTGACGCTCTTCTTTGCTTATTTTGTCGAAGATCTTATCCATGCGCTCAACATACTCGCTGGTGTCATCAACAAAAAACTCCAATTGCGGTACAATCCTTACCTGGTCTTTAATACGTGCGCCCAATTTATAGCGAATTTCTGACGCGTGCGATTTTATAACATGCAGCGCCTGCGCGATGTTGGCGTTATTAAAAAAGCTTAAAAAAATGCGGGCAATGGCCAAATCCGGTGTAACACGCACTTTGGTTATAGTTACCAGCGTGTTTGGCAAATAATTCATGCCTTCGCGCTGAAATATGGCCGCAAGATCTTCCTGAATTACCCCGGCAAATTTTTGTTGACGTTTAGATTCCATAGTACATTATTTAACGCCAAACAGGCAAATGAGTTTTTACACAAGTAAAGCAAATAAATCCAATTTTAAAAACAGATTTACTTACAAAGGCCGTTTGGAATGTCTTTTTTTATAGCGATAAGTTTTCTTACGGTTAGCGTGCTATCAAAAGCTGATGCCGGTCCGTTTTTTATCGACGGCTTTATTTCGCCCTCTACTTCTATATAAACTGAGGCATAAGGTTTATCTGTGTTTAACTGCGAATATTGCAGCTCTAACTGTGCCGAACTATCGGCCGCCCAGTATTCCTTGCCGGTTTTACAATTAATAAAAAGCGCCGCCTCCGGCCCAAAGGTGTAAAGGCCCTTTATAAAAACCGGCTTTTTTTTATCAACCTTTTTATCACTATGGCATGCAGCCAACAGCGTTATAAAAAAAGCTATACCCAAATAACTAAAACGTATACCGCGCATAAGGTAAAATTACAAATCGTGTTTGATATCGTCTAATCCTTTAACGCTTAAACGTGCGCTAACTGCAGATGCTATTACAGAAATAATGCTTACAGTAAATAATACTAATACAAAGTCGCGTGCTAATAACTTAATAGGATAACCATCTATCAGCGCCACATTCTGGCTCATCTTTATAAAACCGAAGTGTTGCTGCAATAAACAAAAAACAAGCCCTACTGCAAGCCCGGCCACACAACCTATCATGGCTATCATCATACCTTCAAAAAAGAATATGCGCTTTATAAGGCTTTTGTCGGCACCAATACTGGTTAAAATGGCTATATCCTGCTTTTTATCAATAACCAGCATGGTAAGCGTGCCTATTATATTAAAAATGGCAACTATCAGCACAAAAGTCAGGATCATGAAAATAGACCAGCGTTCAAAATTGAGGGTTTTGTATAGTTCAACATTTTGTTGCTTACGGTTCTTTACGGTAAACGCTTCGCCCAGTTTTTCCTGTATTTCATCCTGCATCTGGTCTATGCTGGTGCCTTGCTTATAGGTGAGTTCTATAGACGATACCTGGTTGGGCTCTCCTAACAGATCGCGCGCAAAATCCAACGAAACAACAACGATATCATCAAACTCCTGTTGTATGGCAAATACGCCCGAAGGATAAATAAAAGCTTGTCTAAATGCATCCATGGGATTTATGGAGGAGCCCATTGTGGGCCGGGGCGAATAGATGACCATAGGTGTCAGTTCATCGTGAACGTTAACAGACAGGCTGGTTTGCACAGCAGTACCAATTACGGCAAATGGTTTATTGCCCGCCTTTAAAATAAATCCCCCGTCTTGTATGGCGCTGTCAAGATTGCTGTTTTTTAAAAAATCATCGCTCATACCTTTTATATTGGCTATAAAGGTTTTATCGCGATACTTGACCATCCCTTTCTCTTCTAATGCCTCGGTAAAGGAGTAAATACGCTTATCTTTTCTGAGCGCGTTAAAATATGGCGTTTCAGGATTAAACGTTTTACCCAGGCGGGCTTCGATTTTTATTTCGGGAGTAAAATTGCTGTAGAGTCTTAAAATAACATCTTCAAGACCGTTAAATGCCGACAGGATGATAAAAAGTGTAGCGCTGCCAATAAACACCCCAACCATTGAAATACCCGAAATGATATTTATAGCGTTGGTTTTCTTCTTCGCAAAAAGATACCGCTTGGCTATGTAGATGGAGGTGTTCAAGTTTTGTTGTAAGTTGTGGGTTGTAAGTTGTATGTATCAGAGCAGGGTTGAGCCTAAAGCTAAATAACATGAACCTTAAGTGGCAAACCTACAACTTATAACCTACAACTTACAACCCTCTATGCTAAGAAAAAAACGGATTGTATTGTTTTTCAAAACCGATAGTGGTTTCAGGCCCGTGACCGGGGTAAACCACGCAATCATCGGGCAGGGTAAACAGTTTCTCGCGGATATTGGCGAGCAATTGCTCGTGGTTACCGCCGGGTAAGTCGGTGCGGCCTATGCTACCCCTGAATAAAACATCGCCGCCTATCAGTTGATTCGCCTTTTCATCATAAAAACACAAATGCGCAGGCGAATGGCCCGGACAGAAAATAAGCTGCAACGCGGCATTCCCGAAAGTTATCCAGCCTTCTTCTGATAAAAACTCATCGGGCACGGGCGATGGCTCGTAATACAGGCCGAACTGCGGGGCATAAGCAACAACAGCTTCCAGCACCTCCAGTTCGCCATGATGAAATTGTGGTTTAAGTCCGTAAAGGTCAAAAACCAGCTTGTTGCCTAACACGTGGTCTATATGGCAATGGGTATTAAGCAGCCCTACGGGTTTTAAAGCATTATCCTTAATAAAATTAACCACCGCGTTTTGCTCCGGCGCTGTGTACATACCCGGGTCAATAATTACACATTCGTTGGTCTCGTCGTATAAAATGTAAGTGTTTTCTTCGAAGGGGTTGTTGGGGAATACTTGTATGGCAGCCATATTTTATTTCGGATTTCGAATGTTCGATTTCGGATTTGTGATTGTATGCTTAACTACTGTTTATAGCTAATAAATTATAAATTTTTTTGTTGCGTTAAAAAGAAAATAAATCCGAAATCGAACATTCGAAATCCGAAATCATTCATTTCCATTTAAAACTCTTTATCATCCTATCCACATCCTGTTTTACAAAATTGAGTACAGGCTGTATAGAATCCAGCCGGGGTTCGCTGTTAAAATACAAGGCACCCCTTAAGTAGTTTTTAACGCTGTCTGTTAAAAAGAATTGTACAGACGATGCCGCATTGCCATCAATAGTATAATAAATGCCGTAAACCTTGCGGTCGGGGTAGTGTATTACGCCCTCGTCAATACTGGTTGCCTTAACAGTATGCTTAAAGGCAAATTTGTGGGCATCTTCTACCAGCTCATTAAATATTTTTTTGTTGGGGATGGTCTCGTAGCTAAGGTGAAGGGTAGCATTAAACTGCTTAAACTGCATATTAAGCAGCGTTTGCATGTTTACCAGTTTTCCTGTTGGGCGGGATAGCGTATCACGTTCCATTACAGCATATTTAGGATACTCAAACGTAAACGGATTGTTGGATACATACTGCTGATAGCCCCGTTGCGGAAAGTTTATTCTGTAAAAACCCCGCGGTTTAGGCGCATAGTTTTCTTCGCCGCTGCATGCGCTTATAAAAAGCACCCCTATAAATATCAAAAACGCCCACCTCACGGGTGTTTCTCCTCCGAGTTCCATATCTCCCATGATTTTTCGGCCTGCAACAGCAGCATCTCATAGCCATTTTTGGTAGCAGCGCCCTGCTCCCGGCCATTTTTTAAAAAAACCGTTTCTTCCGGATTGTAGATCAGATCATACAGCAAATGGTCCTCCGTTACACCTTCATACGGAATAGGCGGAAACTCATCAACATTAGGATAAGTACCCAACGGCGTGGTGTTGATAATGAGCTTATGGTTTTTTATATCGTTCGGCGTAAGGTCCTTAAACAAAATATTACTGCCGGCCGCCTTACGGGTAACTACCCTAAAAGGTATCTCCAGGTTCTCTAACACACATTTTACGGCTTGCGCCGCGCCGCCATCGCCTAATATCAATGCCGTTTCGTGGTGCCTTTTAAGCAATGGCCTTAAAGACATCTCAAAACCATACAGATCTGTATTATATCCCTCGATCCTGAAGTCGTGATCTTTAACGCCAACCTCGCCGGAAAAAGCTGCCAATACCGGGCTTTCTTTTTTAATGCGCAGGCAATTAACCGCGCCGGCCTTACGGGCATCGTGCTCTACCCAATCCAGGTATTTTAATACATTTTTTTTATGCGGAACGGTAACGTTTAAGCCGCTAAGCTGGGGGTGATCATCCAGCAGGTCCTGTAAACCTTTAATGTCCTCCAACGGATAATTATCGTAAACAGCATCGGTAATATTTTCCTGCTTGAATTTTTCAGCAAAATACTTTTTTGAGAAAGAATGCGAAAGCGGAAAGCCGATCAATCCGTAATATTTCATGCCGTAATATTAGTGATTTTAGTTGGCAGTTTTTCAGTGGGCGGTTGGCAGTTAGCAGTAGGCTGTTGTTTGATGTCTATCTTAAAAAAGAAATATTGCCACTACTAACTACACATAGCCAACTAAATTTACTGCCAACTATTTACTGCCCACTGCAAACTCATATATTTGGGCCACCAAACATCAAACAACACCTCCAAAATGAGCAAAGTTATCCTGGTTACGGGCGCATCATCGGGCATAGGCCTGGCCAGCGCTACCGCGCTGCACAACGCAGGCCATACCGTTTATGGCACTTCACGCAATATTGCCAAGGCAAAAAACGTCCCTTTTAAGCTAATAGAACTGGATGTAACCAGCGATGAATCTGCAGACGCGGCCGTAGCGGCTATAATTAAAGCAGAAGGTAAAATTGATGTGTTAGTTAATAATGCCGGCAACGGCATTGCAGGCCCTGCTTACGCTATGCCTGTTGACAAGGCCAAACAACAGTTTGAGGTGAACTTTTTTGGCGTTGTACGCATGTGCAGCAAAGTAATACCCGAGATGCTGAAAAAGAATAGCGGCACGGTAGTTAACATCAGCTCGTTAGGCGGCTTGTTTGGTTTGCCTTATCAAAGCATGTACAGCGCATCAAAATATGCTATAGAGGGTTACTCAGAAAGTATGCGTATGGAACTGGTTAAAACCGGGATAAAAATTGTTACCATTAACCCCGGCGACTTTAAATCAGACTTTAGCAGCAACCGCGAGAAGATAGCTTTTACGGTAGATAACTCTGCCTTAAAAAGCCAATACGATACAGCTGTTGCCAGCATGGAGAAAGATGAAGCCGCAGGCGCCGACCCGGAGGCGATAGGTAAGCAACTGGTTAAAATTGCGGCCAAATCAAGCCCATCGCATCAATATTTGGTGGGTGCTATAGGGCAAACTATTGCGGTAACGCTCAAAAAGGCATTGCCGGGCGGTTTGTTTGAGAAATTGATGGCTGATCATTACGGGATAAAGTAAGGGCCCCTCCAACCTCCCCTAAAGGGAAGGCTTTTGATGAGGCTAATAATATAACATTTAAATAAAAGTCTCCCCTTTAGGGGAGATTTAGAGGGGCTATGGGAAAAGACAAACTAAGGCGCTTTGCTGAGATAGAAGATTTCAGCAACGTTTTTCAGTTAGATGAAGGTAAGCCGTTAAAAGGCGCGTGGGCCAAGACATTTTTTAAGAACGATCATCCGGTTGTATTAGAACTGGCCTGCGGCAAAGGTGAATATACCGTTAACCTGGCCCAGCTATTTCCTGATAAAAACTTTATTGGCGTTGATTATAAAGGCAACCGCATTTGGCGCGGCGCCAAAACCGCTTTGGAAGAAGGCGTTAATAACGTTGGCTTTCTGCGGATACAAATAGAAAACCTTATCGATTATTTTTCAAAAGGAGAGGTGGACGAGATCTGGATCACCTTCCCCGACCCGCAGCCGCAGGTAAGCCGCGAAAAGAAGCGCCTTACGTCGCCGCGCTTTTTAGATCTGTACCGCGAAGTACTAAGGCCCGGGGGCTTTATTAATCTTAAAACCGATAATGACGGCTTTTATGCCTACACGGCCGAAAAGATTGATGAGTTAGGTTTAAAGCTACATGTAAACACAAACGATCTTTACAATTCTGAGTTTGCCGACGAGGTTTTGTCAATAAAAACCTATTACGAGAAAAAATATTTGGCTCATAATAAAAATATTAACTACCTTAAGTTTTCCTTTCAATAACTGATGCCTGATTACGGGTTTTTTGATAATGTATATGATGTGGCCCGTCAGATACCGGCTGGTCGTGTCACATCCTATGGGGCAATTGCCAGCTATCTGGGCACAAAAGGCTCATCGCGTATAGTAGGTTACGCCATGCAGGCAGCAGGCGCAGCCCACCCACCCGTACCGGCGCACCGGGTAGTAAACCGGCAGGGTTTATTAACAGCAAAATTTCATTTTGGCGGCGATACTATGCAGCGCCTTTTAGAAGCCGAAGGCATTAAAGTAAAAGACGACCAGGTGCAGGATTTTAAAGCCGTTTTTTGGGACCCGAATATCGAGCTGGCGCTGTAGCCATTTTAGGTGTATACACTCTTGTATACCGGCTACACCATTTTCACAAATTCTTGCTAATCAATAAATTGAATATCAGACTTATCCAGCAATCCGGCTAAAAAACCGCCAAACAACCTTTAGTTGTATACACTTATAGTGGGGTAGCTACACCTCTTTATACAGTCCAAACAGGTCATTTATTGCCTTTTCCCGGTAGGTAAAAATTTTATTTACCTCATTACCCACAAACAATGTATTTGCCAATCTGCCTATCGGCCCATAGGGGATAGCGTAGTTTAAAATATCGGTCATGTGTACACCACCCTTAATTTCTTTAAAGTGATGCTCATGGTGCCACATGGCATACGGCCCAAAGCGTTGCTCATCTACAAAATACTCATGCTCTTTAACCTGGGTTATCTCCGTCATCCAATTCAATTTAATACCGAAGAGCGGCGCCACCTTATAGGTAATAAGCATGCCGGGATAAACCTTAGTCTCCGGCGCAAAAACCGAGGTTACCTTAAAGGCCATATCGGGCGGCGTTATTTTAGCGAGATTTAAAGGCGAGGTAAAAAAATCCCAGGTTTCGGCTAATGGGATAGGCAGTTTCTGCTCAAATTTTAGATGGTACGTTTTCACGGCCGAAAGTGCACAAAAACTCAGCCACTAATACCCTGTTACGGCAATAGCAATAGAATAAAGATCAAATAAAATTACTGCACTATCTTATTTGCACAATAACTGCTGGCAAATGCCTCCGGTTTAGCCTTAAACACAAAGCCCATACTTAAAATGTAACCCATTGCCTCGTGCAGGGCCTGGTTTGATTTAAACATAGGGTTGGTGTTAATGTCGGCGTGCACTTCCAGGTCCACATCATACAGATCAAGCAGGTCGCAAAGGCTGTAGGCGGTGTCAATTGATTTTTGCACTTCTGATAGCATGCGCTCTTTAATGCTCATTTTTTGGCTGGTACGTTCCTGCTGAATAAACATAAAGCCGCCACGTGCTTCGCGTAAAAAAACAATTACGGTGGCAAAATCCGTTACGGTGCCTTTCACCTGCGAGTCTGTGCCAATGCATACCTTAAGTTTGTTACCTAAAAGTGTTTCGCGTTCAATAGCTGCTTCAACTTCTTCAATAATTGGCGCTTGGATAATCTCGCCGCTAAATTTTCTCCAGGTCATAAAAGATGATTTTAACAAACCTTGGATTGAGGTTTATAAAAATAAGGCATAACAATCCGTATTAACGTAATGCCTACATCATTTATTTGTTAACATTGCGCTAAATGTCAACAGTTTAGCAGGTTTATGGCATTGGTAAACTTTAAATTCCGATTGCAAAAAGTGTTTGCCGTGCATTATTATCTTTGTATACAGATCTAAGCAATGATTAAAATAGATGCTATTACTTCTGGTGATGTTATTACTTATTTAGCGGCTGACGGCAAATACAAAGCATTTATATGTACCAGTATACATAACGAGCTTAGCTCAGCCCATTATATCTTTGCCCTAACTACATATGATGATAATGTAAAGCCTCGTTTAGAAAATATTACCAGCTCGGGTTTTTATGGCGTAATAAATATGCGAAACGAATACTTCCCTTATTCCGAATCGGAAGTAGACGTAATGTGGAAGATGCATCCTGAAATTAAACCGAATATTTTAGGCTCGTACGGATTTATTATATGGAAAAAGATTTTAAGGGTTTTAAAAACAACCTTGAAATTATAGGAAATATCAAAATAGTAGCTAATCTTGACAATAATGGTAACGGCAGTGTAAACGCCGGTAGTTGGGAATACCTTAATGGAATATCTGCGGAAAGCAAAGAAAAAATAGTCTACAGAGGGCAGACGGTTTACCACATAAAAGCTGTTATAAAACAAGATTAACAAAAAAGGCGATAAGTTTTCACTCATCGCCTTTTATAAAATGCATTTATCGCTTATGCGTTAGCTTCTTCTGCTTCTAAAGCCATTTGCTCATCAATCAATATACGTCCGCAATGCTCGCAAACGATGATCTTTTTACGCTGACGGATGTCTGACTGGCGCTGAGGCGGGATCTGATTAAAGCAGCCTGAGCATGAGTCGCGCTGAATGGTTACTACAGCTAAACCGTTCTTAGCGTTTTTGCGCAAACGGTTGTAAGCAAATAATAAACGCTCCTCAATATTCGGGATAGCCTTATCAGCTAAAGCTGTTAATTCGTTCTCTTCTTTCTCAGTTTCAGCAGTGATCGTATCCAATTCTGCTTTTTTAGCGTCAAGGTCGCTTTTGCGCGCCTCTAATTCCTCTAAAGCTTTTTCGTAAACCTGGGTTTTTGAAGTGATCTCAAAACCAAACTCACGTATTTTTTTCTCGCTCACCTGTATGTCAAGGCCCTGGATCTCTACTTCTTTAGAGATAGCATCGTACTCGCGGTTATTCTTTACCTCGTTAAGCTGAGTTTCGTATTTTTTAATATTGGCCTGCGCATCACGAATAACGTTTTTGCGGGTAACTATATCATCCTCCAGGTCATCCAGCTCACTTTTAATTTTTTGAATGCGGGTTTCCAAACCGGCAACGTCATCCTCAAGGTCGGCAACCTCCATAGGCAGCTCACCTCTTACCTGGCGTATCTTATCAACTTTGCTGTGGATGGTTTGAAGTTCGTATAAAGCTTTAAGCTTTTGTTCTACGGTTTGTTCCATTAAATATAATATTTGACAGGGTTTGTATTTGTTTCTGTTAAACGGACGGCAAAGTTACTAAATTTTTTCTGAATTATTTCCAACAATAGTTGCTGTGTAAATTGCTCACTTTCAAAGTGTCCAACATCGGCAATAACTATCTTTCCGTCGGCATCAAAAAACTCATGATATTTGTAGTCGGCAGTAACAAAAAAGTCGGCCCCGGCAGCTATGGCCTGTTTCAATAAAAAGCCCCCGGCACCGCCGCATACAGCCACTTTTTTTACACTTTTATGGCGAAGCTCAGTATGCCGTATCACCTGTGCCTGTAGCCTGTCTTTCACTAAAAACAAAAACCTTTCTTCGTCCATAGGCACTTCTAACTCGCCCACCATGCCTGATCCTATCTGCTGGTGTTGATTGGTAAGGTTATATAGATCATACGCCACCTCTTCGTAAGGATGTGCTAAAACCAGCGCCATCAATATTTTACTTTCCAAATTAGCCGGGTATACCGTTTCTATTTTTATCTCGCTTTCGGTATGGCGCTCGCCCGGCTCGCCAACAAAGGGGCTGGTGTCATCGCCGCCCTTAAAAGTGCCGCTGCCGGCGCTGCTAAAGCTGCACTCGCTGTAATCGCCAATATTACCTGCTCCGGCATGGAACAAGGCATTGCGCACCCTATCGGCATGCGCGTTGGGCACGTAAGTAACCAGTTTTTTAAGCAATCCATGTTTGGGTGACAGTATATGGCAGTTTTGCAGGCCCAAAGTTTGGCAAATGCGGGCGTTTACACCGGTGTGTATATTATCTAAATTGGTATGTATGGCGTAAAGGGCTATATTGTTCCGAATGGCTTTTTCAACCACGCGTTCCACATACGTTTTACCGTTAAATTTTTTAAGCCCTTTAAAAACTATAGGGTGGTGGGATATGATGAGCTGACAGCCGGTGGCTATGGCTTCATCAACTACAGCTTCAATACAATCAAGCGATATTAACGCCTGGTGTATTTCCTGATCGGGATGGCCCACAATAAGGCCGGCATTATCATAGTCTTCCTGGTAAGCCAGCGGGGCCAGGCTTTCAAGGTAAGCGGTGAGCTGCGATAGTTTCATAGTGCACTAAGTTAACAATGCGGCCTGATGTTTTAAAATAGGGCGGCGCAAAATAAAAAAGGAGATCAAAACAACAGGTAATATTTTCTGTGGCCCTAACCTTGCGGTTTACCACGGCTTACCTTGTTTTGATCTCCCGGAAGGATATGATATCCTTACTATTGTATTATTTTCTCTTTGCTCTTGCGCCTTTTAATTTGTTAAGGTCGTTCTGCAAAATGCTTTTCAACTGTTTATCAAAACTTGTTAAAAGGCTATTGGCTAATTGTTGATCTACTATTTTCATTGTGTTATGGTTAAAATATTATATGCTCATTTTTGTTATCTGGAAACTTTCGTAAGCCATTTTGCGGTTAAAATCTGTTGCTAATTGTTTGTGGTTAATAAGGTCAACAAGGGTTCCTATACCACAAAATCCAAAGGTTACAAGATAAAGAATACCCATGCCGGTCTGTCCTAAAATAAAGCGCTGAATACCAGCTACACAGAAAAAGCCTATTATGGTAAATATCAATACATCTTGCGGGCTTTTGCGTTTACCGGTGTAGACCAGGTAAAAATGTTTCTTTTGATCTTCACTAAGCTCGGCAGTGGCCTGTTGTAAAAAGGTAAGCTCTTCTGTTGTTACGCCTGGTAATGACATGTATGGGTTGTTGTAAAAGTCCATGTTAGTATGTTTTTAATTTGTTTGTTTTAGTTTGTTGATTCAAAAGTAAGGTACTAACTAAAACCAGGACATGCAAAATAGGTCAGGTTGTTAAACATCTCGGTGAAAATGGTTTTTTAAGCGGTGAAAAATTATTGGGCAGATGTATCATCGGCGAATTACTCCATTTTCATCCATAACCATGGGTTTGAAACCCATAGCTATGGATGAAAGAACAGCACGATACATTTTGAAAAGAATATTTAGATTTGATGCTGTACTATGACGCTAAGCTACCAGCCTTTTGATCTGTTACTGAAACACCCTTTTACTATTTCCGGGCATTCGCGGGTATCAACGCCTTTAATGCTTGTTCAATTAGCGCACGAAGGAATTATAGGTTACGGCGAGGCTTCAATGGTGCCTTATCTGGGCGAAAGTATTCAAACAGCCACTGATTTTCTTAGCAGAATAGAAACCGAAAAGCTTACCATTCCATTTGATCTTGCAGCTGCACATACTTACCTGGATGGCATTGCACCGGGCAACACGGCCATTAAAGCGGCGCTTGACATCGCTCTGCATGACCTTCATGGCAAATTAACCAATACGCCATGCTGGCAATTTTTGCAAAGCAAGCCAACGCTTATGCCCCCCACCAGCTTTACCATTGGCATTGACACACCCGAGGCCATGCGCCAAAAAGCCATTGAAGCAAAAAATTTTAACGTAATTAAAGTTAAGCTGGGGAGCGATGACGATAAACTACGAATAGCGGCTATCAGATCTGTAAGTGATGTGCCTTTGTACGTTGATGTGAACCAGGGCTGGACAGACCGCAACCTTGCTTTAGAAATGATTTGGTGGCTGTTTGAGCAGGGTGTGGTTTTGTTAGAGCAGCCAATGCCTAAACATGACGTTGAGGGTAACGCCTGGGTCACATCGCAGAGCCCAATGCCCATAATTGGTGATGAGTCGGTTCAGCGTTTAGCTGACGTGGAAAAGGCCGTTGATGTTTACCACGGAATAAACGTTAAGCTGATGAAATCGGGTGGGATGTTTGAAGCCAAACAAATGATAGATAAAGCAAGGCAATGCGGCCTTAAAGTATTAATAGGCTGCATGAGCGAAAGCAGCTGCGCCACACTGGCCGCCGCGGCCCTGGCCCCCCAATGCGATTGGGCCGATATTGACGGACCATTCCTAACCACCAACAACCCCTTTGCCATGCCCGGTTTTGGCGAGGGAAAATATTTGCTAAGTAATGATTCCGGTTTGGGCTTGAAGTTTAAATAACCTGCTTAATAGTATAGTTTTTGCCGTTCAGACTAAAGGCATCATCTTGCTTTAACCCCTTCATTTTTTGCCCAATGGGCGATGCCAGCGAAATGGCAAAATAGTTTATCCCCTCAATCAATAAGGTTCCCGCGCTAACGGCCATGTAAAAACTACCCGCGTCGGTAATAACAACGCTGCCATTTTCAACAACTTTTGATGCGTTAACCGGTACCTGGCTAAGCTGTATTTTTAACTTATTAGCCTCGTGCACCTGCGCTATATTCCGGTTGCTTTCCTGCTGTGCCATTTCGCGACCGGTCTCA
This sequence comes from Mucilaginibacter calamicampi, assembly GCF_042676765.1. NCBI lineage: Bacteria > Pseudomonadati > Bacteroidota > Sphingobacteriia > Sphingobacteriales > Sphingobacteriaceae > Mucilaginibacter > Mucilaginibacter calamicampi. The sequence continues at coordinate 373,461 of NZ_JBHTHU010000022.1, read as the reverse complement.
TACTTATCGCCGGCGCTGCTTTTTGTATCGTCTTTAGCGGCCTGCTGGGCCTCATTTATTGCCTGCTGGGCGGCATCAATACTGCGCTGCACATAGGCAAGGCATGCCTGGTAAAGTTTTTGTTTTATATCGATCATTAATTATAAACCCGAGTAATAATCATAACCCCTTTCGGCCCAATAATCGCGTGGGCGATTGTTGCTAAAGCTGATGGTGCCGATGCGCTTTAAATTTTTTATGCCGTATTTAACCGGGATGATCAAGCGGAGCGGTGCGCCATGTTTAAGCGGCAGCGGCCTGCCATTCACTTCGTACGCCAGCAAGGTTTGGGGGTGAGTGGCGCTGGGCATATCCAAACCAACATAGTAACTTTTATCCGGCGTTTCCAGTCCTACGTAAGCCAATTCGGTTTCGTTATGCAGTTTATAGTGATCTATAACATCAGTAAATTTTACACCGCCCCAATGCGAGATCTGATCCCATCCCTCAACACATTTAAATGCGAAAACTATTTCTGTTTTGGGCAAAGCCTTTAAATCATCTAAGGTGATAGTCAACACATCGCCTGATAATTTCTTTATCTGCAATCGCCATGCGGCAACGTCAAACGGGGCCTTCAGGTTCATCCCTATTGAGCTGTTGTAGCGCACCTGCTTTGCCGCCATTGATCTTGGATAGGTTTTTACCAGATTTTTATGGCTGAACGTTTTTCTGAATACCTGCTCATTATTGTTCAATACCCTGCGCAACGGAGCGTGTGCTCCTTTTGTAATGCCGCCAACTTCTTTAGGCGAATTGTACAACCATCGCCATGAAAAGAAAGCGCCTGCCGATAAAGCGGTAAAAGCCCCAAACGAAATAAAAGTTCGCCGGCTGATCTTCTGATCAATTGTAAGTGGCTTCTTAATTTTTTTCGTTCTCATCGTTCTTTATCTTAGCTGAAACCTTCTTTCTCTCCACCACCTCAAACCCTGTAATTACCGAACTGAAGTTTCTCCATCCGGCTAAAATTACCTGTACTATATGTATCACAAAAAACAATACATAGCCTATTGTCAAAACAAAGTGCAATATGCGTGCAAAATGATACCCTCCGCATAACCAGGCGAGGTAATAAAACTGCACCGGTTTGTAAATAGCCAGTCCGGTTATAACCGAACCAAATCCCATTATAATAATGGCTGTGTAAGCAATGCGTTGTGCGGCGTTATACTTATCCTGCGGCGGGGCTGTTTTGCGGATATGCAGATCATGCAGCAAAACCAGCCAGGCCTCTTTAAACGAATGTTTGTTGGGCAACAGTTGCCGCCACTCGCCCGAAATGGCGGTATATAACACATAAAATATCCCGTTCAGCGTAAAAAACCACATAAACAGGAAATGAAAGGCCATCCCTTCTGATAAACGGTGCGGTATACTTAAAGCATCATAAAACCATTTGGGGAAAAAGCGCACATACGTATGGCCAAAAAGCGTAACAGAATAAACATCATTGGCCCAATAAATAAGCAATCCGCTCCATATCATAATGGTTAAAAGCGGAAAGTTTACCCAATGGGTCCAGCGCATGGCTAAAGAATGTTTTTCTTTAATTTTTTTCATGGCTGCGCGTTATGATGATAATTGCATTTGTAAAGCTACAAAATGGGCGTTAATAAATTCTCACCCTTATATACGTTGAAACGCGATATTTAAGATGGCATCACACACGGCAAAAAATGTTAATATATGTTAAATTAACCCACCCCGCCTTTAATAGTTATTGATTTGAAATACATTTAACAAATTTATTGTAGCATGCAGGTGGGCAAAACCGTTTAAACAACTACTTTTGCATCCGGGCCAAACGGTTTTTGCAATGCTATACCCTGTGCCGAAAGTATATAAACGTGGACATGAAGAGATCTTTATCAAATAATTTAACGTGTTTTTTAATATTGGCAGCTATATTAACAGGCTGTAAAAAAACGGAAGAAGTACCTGTAGCCGCCCAGCTTATTACTGTGCCGGTATTAACCGAGGTAACGCCTACTTCAGTAAGACTTGGCGGAGAGATAATAGTAGCCGGGAGCCCTATAACTTCAAATGGCGTTTGCTGGAGCACAACCAACGCCAACCCCACGGTGAATGATTCAAAAGCGGTATTAGATTCTATAGTAGCTGCGTTTAGGGGTAAAATGACCGGATTAACGCCTGTTACAAAGTATTATGCAAGGCCCTACGTAGTTAATAAAGCGGGTACGTTTTATGGCGAGGTAATATCGTTCACTACACCTTCAACCACGTTTAAAATTGATGTTGCAGCAAGCACGCTGGCGGGTAGTGCAACGGGTAGTTTCGGTTATAACGATGGGCCCGGAACAAGCGCCTTGTTTAGCGGCCCCGACGCTATCGTTTTTAATAAAACTACAGGATTATTACAGGTTGGCGATGTGATCAACAATACCATAAGGTCCATTTCAACCGTTGGCAATGTACGTACAATAACCAGCACCGAAAGGGGTTACACGGACGGACCATTGCTTAATGCCCGCTTTTATGGCGCGCGCGGTATGGCTGTTGATGCAGCAGGTAATACATATGTTGCTGATGCAGGTAATAACGTGATCAGAAAAATTACCGCTGCAGGTGTTGTAAGCACCTACGCCGGCTCGCCTACAGGCGATTACGGTTATGTTGATTCAACAGATCCGTTAAAGGCCCAGTTTAAAAACCCGAGAAGCGTTGCTTTGGACGCGGCAGGTAATTTATATGTGGCTGATTACGGCAACAACCGTATCCGCAAAATAACCACCACCGGTGTGGTAACAACCCTGGCAGGCGATGGTGTTGCGCGCTATATTAACAGCGCTACAGATAATATAACAGCATCATTTAACGGCCCGATAGCAGTTACGGTTGACGCGCTGGGTAACTTGTACGTTGCCGACCTGAACAATTATGCCTTACGTAAAGTAAACACAAGTACCGGTGCGACATCAACTGTAGCGGGCGGTCTGAATATTACGGCGCAATTAGGTTCTCCCGTTGCTATTACTACCGATGCGCAGTCTAACGTGTATATAGTTGATAAAAACGGCCGGGTTTTAGAACTGGTAACAGCAAGCAAGACTTTGTATACGCTGGCCGGTAAATTGGGCGGGGTAGGATTTGTAAATGGCACAGGTGCTGATGCACGCTTTAATGCACCCGGCGGGATAGCATTAGATGCTACAGGAAATGCTTACGTTACAGATTTTAACAATAACGTTATTCGCAAACTGGCAATTACGGTTACACCGTAATCAGGCAGTGTTCAACCCAATAAAACTTGATGTCATCCTATGTTTAGGATGACATTTTTATTAGGGTAATTTTTCTAACTATCAGCCAAACAACAAGCCAAATACTTCTTCAATATTGGCCACAGGTTTTATCTGGATGCTGTAACGCGAAAGATCAATACTCATTTGCTTGCCTTTTCCGCCCTGCGGCAAATTGTATTTTGATATAAATATTTGCTCGAAACCGAGTTTTTGCGCTTCGGCAATGCGTTGTTCAACACGGTTAACCGCCCTAATTTCTCCTGATAAACCAATCTCGCCTGCAAAACAGGTTTTAAACGGAATAGGGATATCCTCATGCGATGAGATGATGGCGGCGGCCAAACCCAGGTCTATAGCCGGATCTTCAACCCTTATGCCACCCGTAATATTTAAAAACACATCTTTAGCGCCTAGTTTAAATCCACAGCGTTTTTCTAAAACTGCCAACAGCATGTTCATGCGTTTGGTATCAAAACCATTGGCGTTACGTTGCGGTGTTCCGTAGGGCGATGTGCTTACCAGCGCCTGTGTTTCAATCAGCATGGGCCGCATTCCCTCCAGCGTTGCCGAAATGGTGATGCCGCTTAAAGGTTCATCGCGTTGCGAAAGCAAGATCTCTGAGGGATTAGATACTTCGCGCAGCCCCTCGCCCAGCATTTCGTAAATGCCTAATTCAGACGAAGAACCAAACCTGTTCTTCACCGTGCGTAAAATGCGGTAAACGTGATGCCTGTCGCCCTCAAACTGCAAAACGGTATCAACCATATGTTCCAGTATTTTGGGTCCGGCTATCATACCATCCTTGGTTATATGGCCTATCAGGAAAACAGGCGTGGCGCTCTCTTTGGCAAACCGCAACAGCTCGGCAGTACATTCCCTCACCTGCGATACACTGCCGGGTGTTGATTCAATATGAGCAGAGTGCAACGTTTGGATAGAATCAACCACCACCAGATCAGGCTGCAGTTCTTCTATTTGTTTAAATATGTTTTGGGTGGAAGTTTCGGTAAGGATGTAGCAGCCCAAGCCCCCCCCGCCCCCTAAAGGGGGAGCTTTAAGCGTGACCGCCAACTCGGTGGCTCCCCCTTTAGGGGGCGGGGGGGGCAGTAGGTTTGATAGTCGTTCCGCCCGCATCTTTATCTGCTTGTCACTTTCCTCGCCTGATATGTACAGCACTTTTTGCCCGGGCATATTCAGCGCCAGTTGCAGCATCAGTGTGGACTTGCCAATACCCGGCTCGCCACCGATGAGTACCAATGACCCGGCCACAATACCGCCGCCTAAAACACGGTTAAACTCCGCGTCGGGAGTTAACAGGCGGTGTTCTTCGGTAAAAGTTATATCTGCAACAGCTACAGGCTTGTTGGCGCGTTGCTGGGTGGTTGATGTGCTGATCTTCCAGGTAGGGACAGATGTATTGGGTTTCTCCAACACCTCCTCAACAAAAGTGTTCCACTGCTGGCATGATGGGCACTTGCCCAGCCATTTGGCGCTCTCAAAGCCACAGCTTTGACAAAAATATGCGATCCTAGTTTTAGCCATTGGGTTGATGTGCCGATATGATGATGTGCAAATGTGCGGATAAAAATACCATAATTAATAAATTATTGCTAATTAAATTAGCACAACCTCTCTTTTTGTAACAAAAAAGAAATTTGGCACTTGAAAACGAAATAGTTAATTTTCCCATCAATTATCACCAAACTAAACTATGAGACGATCATCAATCCACAGTAGCATTTTTAAATGCCTGCTGGCCATGTTTGCGGTTGCACTGGTACAGTGTAAACCCGCCCCGACAACTGAGTGGGAAAAAAAGAATGAGGAACTTATTGAACAGTATAAGTTAACCAAACGCGAGCTTTCCGGCCTGCCGCAAAACGGCATAGCATCTAACCTTGCTGAAGGCAAAGTTGTAGCTACCAGCACTTTAGACAGCGCACAACTGTATCCAGGCGTAAAAGCAAAATTGTTTTGGGGAACAGGCTTAATGAGTTGCCTAATCACCCTTGATGCTAACGCCAAGATACCTGAGGAAACATTGCCCGCCGACAGACTTTTGTTTGTTATAGAGGGATCAATTGACCAAACCATTAATGGCGCTGCTGTTAATATGACGGCAATAAAACGCGCCGCGCCTACCGGCGAACAAGCCGGCACACCACGTACCGACTTTGTTTACCTGCAAAAAGGCAGTAAAAATGCTGTTACAGCAGGTGCAGCAGGTGCTAAAATATTAGAAGTATACAGCCCTTTCCGTTTAGATTATTTAACCAAAGCCGGTGTAAAAAACTTACCTGCCGAAGTTAAAGATGTTGACGCTACGCTTGAGCCAAACATTGCTCCAAACAAGGTTTACGATCTGTATGATATTCAGCTTACACCAATTGCAAAAGGCGCGCACACCCGTTTAATATCTACTAAAAACGTGCAGCTGAGCTTTATTTCAATGGACCCGGGTTCTACTTTTGAGCGCCACATTCACCCTGAAGAGCAAATGATGTTTGTTTTACGTGGTGGCTGCGATGAAATATTGCTTGACGGCGAGCAAGCCATGAAACCGGGTGATGTTGTACGTATACCATATAACATGGTGCACGGCGCTAAAATTGGCGATTTGGGTTGCGATGCTATTGATATGTTCTGGCCTGCACGTGCAGACTACTTAGAGAAAGAAAAAACCGCTGCCGCTGCTTACAACGCAATTATACCTGCAGGCGCTAAACCTGAGTTATTTATAGATGGTAGCAAAACCGGCCCCGGTCTTATCTTCAGCGAAGGCCCTAAATGGATGAACGGCAAGATCTACATGTCAAGCATGTTCTTTGATAAAGACTTTAATGCTAACCCTAAAAAGAGCTCAACTGTAGAGATCGATCCTAACGGAACTTACAAGGCTATTTCTGCCGGTAAAATGCAAACCAACGGTTTGTATCCTTACAAAAACGGCAACCTGGTAGTTTGCGATATGATGGGCCACCAGGTAGTTGAAATGACCACCAAAGGCGAAGTTGTAAAAGTTATTGCCAACAAATACGACGGAAAATCAATTGACGGACCAAACGACGTTATTACCGATGCAAAAGGCGGAGTATACTTTACAGATCCGCAATTTACTATGGAGCCAACCAAGTTCCAGCCCGGTCGTGCGGTTTATTACGTATCGCCTACTGATGGTAAAGTTACCCGCTTAACCAAACCTAATGAGTTTGCCATGCCTAACGGTATTTTATTATCGCCTGATGGCAAAACGCTTTACATTAACAATTGCTATGACGATGAATCATGGTACCCTGTTAAGAGCGAGAAAGACAACTACATATGGGCATATGATGTTAACCCTGATGGAACCATCAGCAATGGCCGCCAGTTTGCTAAATTGTTCCTGGTTGATCTGGTGTTAGACAGAAAAGGCCGCTCATCAAGTGCTGACGGTATGGCTATTGATAAAAATGGCAATATATATGTAGCCACTTATTACGGTGTACAAATATTCAATAACAAAGGCGCTTTTGTAGGCATGATCAACCTGCCGCAGTTCCCGGTAAGCCTTTGCTTTGGCGACAAGGACATGAAAACCCTTTACATTGTAAGCTTAAGCAAAGTTTATAAGATCCGTACCAATGCTACGGGTTTTATTAACTATCTGTAAGCGTAAATACTTTTAACAAAAAAGGCTCTCATCCTACCGGGTGAGGGCCTTTTTGTATTGTAAAAGTGTTGCAATCCGATTTTAAAAACGCGTCAATTTTGTCCATTTGTAATTAGCTGTAAATCAGCTTATTAAAAGTAATTTACAGCTAATTTTCCTGACGAATATGTCTGTTGCAAAGTGTTGCGTGTTTAAACATCAATAACTCACAAACAATTAATTAACAGGCGTTTACAAAAAACGCTGTTGCAAGTGTTGCAAAGCGTTGCATATATTCCTGCAACACCGTGTGCTGCCCGCGCTGTTCGAAGTTTTTAACTTAGAACGATTATGCTGATAGTCTTCTGACTTTTGTGTCTTAGCAAAGCCGCTACAATGTAGTCATAGACTACTTGCGTATAATCCGAAGTTGAAACTTCGGATAGCGGGGAAAATAGATGCATTAATTTTGATAATACTCCGCTTTAGTTATTGACACATTGTAGTAAAGGCCTTTATATTCTACCCAGAACCCCGATGCCAATACTAAAGTAGTTTGCATCGACTCATACTTACTCCCTTTGTTTTTTACTGTGCGCAATGTTCGGCTCATTGATATATCTTCATTTAGTAAAACAGGTATAGCTAGTGCATCACTAACTTTAATATACCTATTAGAATTTTTAATCAGATCAGCAAGCGCTGTAAATTCCTTCCCGTAAGTAGTTACCAGAATTGATGTAGTATCACTATGGTTATGAAAAATGGCATACACCAACCCTGGGCGGGTACTTGTCTTCAAATACTCTACTATTTTTTGATTTACACTTTCAGGCGTAACATAGATAATTGAATCTCTGCCTTGCGTAAAACCATTCAAACTAAAAAACAGGCCACTTATTAAAATAAAAAAGGTTATACGCATCTATAAATATAGCCTCAAAATAATATCGGTCCAAATACTATTGACTACCGTAGCCATTCACTATTCAACCCCCTCGCCATATTTATCATTACCATGACAAACCCACCCATAATATTTTGTTAATTTTGTCCTCAATGACAAATCTTACCCGCGATACAGTTTTACAGGCACTTGGCAACGTAGAAGAACCCGACCTGAAAAAGGACCTGGTTACCTTGAACATGATACAGGATATTGTGATTGATGGTAATCGCCTCAGTTTTTCCGTTGTGCTTACTACGCCCGCCTGCCCCTTAAAATCGCTTATTGAACATGCCTGCCGTAATGCTATAGGTCATTTTATAAGTAAAGATGTTGAAGTAACCATCAACATGACCTCGCGGGTTACCACCCAGAAAAACACCGGCGTACCGGGGGTGAAAAATATAATCGCGGTAGCGTCGGGCAAAGGTGGTGTGGGTAAATCAACCGTGGCGGCTAACCTGGCCCTCGGGCTGGCTAAAAGCGGCGCGAGCGTAGGTTTAATAGATGCTGATATTTATGGGCCATCGGTACCAATTATGTTTGGCCTTGAGGGTGCCAAACCCCAGGCCAGTAATGTAAACGGTAAAACCCGCATTGAACCAATTGAAAAATACGGCATTAAACTGCTTTCCATAGGTTTCTTCACCGACCCCAACCAACCCGTGCCCTGGCGCGGACCAATGGTATCAACAGCCGTTAAGCAACTGTTTAATGATGCTGATTGGGGCGAACTGGATTACCTGGTAGTTGACCTACCACCCGGTACGGGCGATATACACATCACCATAACACAAACCTTCCCTATAACCGGGGCGGTTATAGTTACCACACCACAAAACGTGGCCCTGGCTGATGCCAAAAAGGGGATAGGTATGTTTTTAATGGATGCTATTAACGTACCGCTGCTGGGGATTGTAGAGAACATGTCGTACTTTACCCCTGCAGAACTGCCGGATAACAAGTATTATATATTTGGCCAGGGCGGCGGTAAAATGCTGGCAGAACGTTTGGAAGTACCCTTTTTAGGCGAGATCCCATTGGTTAAAAGTATAAGTGACAGCGGCGATGCAGGCAAACCGATAGTTTTAGCAAAAGAAAATGAACTAATGGTTAAAGCCTTTACCGAGATGGCTAATCGTGTGGCGCAGCAGGTATCAGTAGCTAACGCGTTGGCAAATAGCGTTAATATTGTAAATAATTAATAACTTTACTTTAAAATAGTAATAATGACTTTATTAGAGCAGGTAGAAGCAGCGTTAGATAGTATCCGTCCGTATTTGGAAACGGATGGCGGCAACGTTTCGGTTGAGGAAATAACGGCTGATAATGTAGTCAGGCTTAAGCTGCTGGGTTCGTGCGGCTCGTGCCCCATGAGTATCATGACGCTTAAAGCCGGCATTGAGGGGGCTATTATAAAAGCCGTACCACAGATCACTGCTGTTGAGGCGATAAACCTTACAGATATTGACGACCCGAACGCGGTGTTACCCGAAAATTTAAGATAATTGTTAATGATTTGTTAAAGTGGCAGCAACCTTGCTGTACCTTTAAAACTAAAAAGTATTTTTATACGTTTTAACAGGCATAAGAGACTGAAAAAAATAATGAAATACCTTATTGGCATATTGCTATTGGCCTGCAGCCTGGCTTCGTTCGCTCAAAATGCGGAGAAGCCTTTGGTGCAATTCAGTGGTATTATATACAATGCCGATAACAGTTCTGTTGTACCCTACGCAACCGTAACCAACGTTACTACCGGTAAAGAGGTAGGCGCGGCCAATTACGAGGGCTATTTCTCGTTTGTGGCGCACGAGGAGGATAGCCTTAAGTTTACCAGCGTAGGCTATTTTCCTACTACTGTTGTTATCCCTAAAGACATAACCAAAAAGAGTTTAATAGTTGAGATACGTATGCGTGCGCAGGTGGTTAATCTACCAATGGTTCGCATTTTTCCATGGGCAACTACGGATGAGTTCAGACATGATTTTCTGGCCATGAAAGTAGCCGATGACGATCTGGAAATAGCACGTAAAAACCTGAGTGCAACCTCCGTAAGCAACCTGAAGAGAACCCTGCCGTTAAGTGGTTATGAAAGCTTTAACGCGCAGGACAAGCATAATGCCGTAGTTAACTCGCACTCGTTTACCAACCCTTTACTTAACCCGTTTGCATGGGGCAGTTTGATAAGGGATATTGCCGAGGGTGATAAAGCCCGTAAAGAGAGTAATTAATTACCGCCCTTTTTTTACTGCCGGGAACTTCATCTTATACTCAACGTCAACTATTCCGCGCGATATATCGTTTAGTTTTTTCTCCAGCATACGCTTGCGTAAGGGGCTTAGTTTATCAGTAAACAGCTTACCTTCTATATGGTCGTACTCATGCTGTATAACACGGGCGGCCAGGCCTGAAAAAGTTTCTTCGTGATGCTTCCAGTTTTCATCGTAGTACGATATCTTAACAACAGGTTTACGCATTACATCCTCACGTATCTCCGGGATACTTAAACAGCCTTCGTTAAATGACCACTCTTCGCCGGTCTCGTCTAATATGGTGGCGTTAATAAATACTCTTTTGAAATCCTTTAGCTCCGGCTCATCATCATCAAACGGGGTAGCATCAATTACAAACATGCGCATGCTAAGGCCTATCTGCGGGGCTGCCAAACCAACACCACGGGCGCCATACATGGTTTCAAACATATCGGCAGCCAGTTGTTTTATATGTGGATATTCAGCAGGTTCTATCGCAGTTGCTTTTTTGCGTAAAACCGGGCTTCCATAGGCGATAATAGGATATTTCATGCCGCAAAATTACAGGTTTATTTTAATAATTTGATAATACGCTATTATTGCTCAGGTTCAAACAAAAGCGTGGTTAGCTTATTCGTATCAAAAACATCGTTGCTTATTTCTAACAGCTGCGCGGCTGTTACCTTATTTATCTTATCAAATAATTGCTGCAAAGTATCGGCACAATTAAAATCGAGCACGCTTTTAGCAATGGATAAGATCAGGCTCATGCGGTTTTCTTCGGCTAAGGCTATTTGCCCTATAAACTTTTGCTTAGCCTGGTGCAGTTGTAAAACCCCCAGCGGCTGATCGCGCAGTTTCTTCAATTCTTTATGCACCAGCTTTATAGCCTTTTCGGCTTTTCCTGCATCGGTACCAAAGTAAACTGAAAATATGCCCGTATCTGTAAATGATGTGTAATTAGACTCAACGGTATAGGCTATGCCGTGTTTCTCCCTTATCTCTAAATTTAAACGGCTGCTCATACCCATGCCGCCCAAAAGATTATTGAGAAGCAATAAGCCCGTTTTATTGGGGTGCATGGCCCTGTAGGCCTGGTTGCCCATAATACAATGTGTTTGCGATATGGGTTTACGCACTGTACTTTTATCCAGGCCATGATTTTTAGGCGCTATCCTGTTTTTTACCGGATGATTAGCCGGAACTTGTCCCCAATACTTTTCGCCAAGCTTTATTACCTTTTCAAAGGTATAATCGCCAAAAACAGCGAAGATCATTTCGGACGTATTATAATTATCCTTTATAAACTGCCGGATATCATCTTTATTAAAAGCCGATACGGTTTGAGGCGTACCCAGAATGTTATTACCCATGGCATGGCCCTTAAACAGCATCGCTTCAAAATCATCCTGAATAGCTTCTTCGGGCTGGTCAAGGTACGATGCAATTTCATCCAATATCACGCCGCGCTCCTTTTCCATTTCATCCTGCGGAAAGGTGGAATGGAAAATGATATCCTCAAACAGATCAATTGCCCGCTCCAGGTGCGGATTTAATAACGACGCGTGCACGCAGGTATACTCTTTGGTGGTATAAGCGTTCAGGTCGGCACCTACCAGTTCCAGCCGGTTTAAGATCTGGCTGGTGCCGCGGCGTTCTGTTTCTTTAAACAACAGGTGTTCAATAAAATGCGCAAGCCCCTCTTTGTTTTCGGGCTCATCGCGCGAACCCGCATTTACCATAAAACAGCAATGCGTAATGGCCGATGTGCTGTGTTTATGTAATATTTTTATGCCGTTGGCAAGCGTATGCACCTGGTATTCCGTCATGGGTGGCAAAGATAGCGATATTGGTGTGTTTTTGAGTTGCATAAACTTTGAGGGCAATTCCGTCAAAATAAGTACATTTACCGCCATAAACAAACAGATATGAGAGTTGGCAGATTTCCGTTAGCATCTTCCATTTTGCTGCTGATCTTTGGTGCTAAGTTTATAGTAAATCGTTTCTTTCCCGAAAAATCTTCCACTTTTGATCCGGTGTTTACCGGCATATTAGAAATTGCCATAGTAGTGTTTGTGATCTATTACCTTAGAATGTTTATAAAGTGGATCTATAATAATCGAAAAGCCGCTTAGTAGCTGATATAACCTAAACCAAATGAAAACCACCGTAGCCGACCTTGAATTCAAATTAATTATTGACGCCGAAGAGATAAAAACCCGGGTGGATGCCATAGCCGGGGCTTTGAACGCCGAATACGCGGGCAAAAAGCCATTAGTTGTAGGCGTACTTAATGGCTGCTTTATATTTATGGCCGACCTGGTACGCCAGATGAACATGCCTTGCGAGGTGGCTTTTACAAAGGTGGCATCGTATCACGGTGGCATGAAAACGACCTGGCAGTTGCGTAATGACCTTGATCTGGCTGTTGATATTGAAGGCCGTGATGTGATATTATTAGAGGATATAAGCGATACCGGCAATACCCTGAGCTTTTTGATAGAAGATCTTAAACAAAGAAATCCGGCATCTTTAATTGTATGCGCCTTATTGGTTAAACCCGCCGCCCAGCAATACCATATTGCCGAGCTTAAATATGTTGGCTTTGAAATAGAGGATAAATTTGTTGTGGGTTATGGCCTTGATTACAAAGAACAGGGCAGAAACCTGAACGGCATTTATCAGCTTGTAGTTTAAAAAGTGATTACTATCACGGTAATCTCATCCTCATTTTTACGTTATTTACTTTGATTATCTCCACATCATAGTAAATTTGCCTGTTGACTTTTAGTACACCAGGTTGATTGGTTGTGGCTGAAGCTCAAAATAAACCTGTTTTGCTTAAAATATACTGTCATGCTGGCTTTTGTTATTGTTAACATTATTTTCTGTCTGTCGTTCCTGGTATTTGCTTACCTGAATTTTAACGACCCTGACTGGTACTTGTGGGTACCTATTTATGTAGCAGTGGCCGCCTGTTGCGGTTTGGCCGCATATGGCATGTATTATCCTAATACTTACCTTGGGCTTACCGCGTTCTATCTTATTTACGCGGTTAAATTATATTTTGATAAGGATGGCGTGCGCGACTGGATTATAAAGTACCGCACACCCAGCCTGGTGGAATCTATGAAAGCCGAGAAGCCCTTTATTGAAAACACCCGCGAGTTTTTTGGGTTATTGATAATATCTACCGCGCTTATTATTGATTATTTTGTGGTGATGAACATTGCGGCTTAATATTATGTACAATTACGATGTAGATTCTTTAAGGCAGCTTTTTGAAAAAATATTAGCTAAAGATGTGTCTGCCGATGTATTTATTTGGCTGAAACAAAAAGGCAATTTTAATACACAGTTTGTATTGGTGCCTCGCAAAACGGGCAAGGCTGCGCTGCACATCAGCGAAGAGGAAGACAGACAACTTGATGAGATCATCCCCGGCTTTACCTTAAACGGCTGGAGCATTGATATGCTGGGCCGGGCCTATTTATTGCTTGAGCTTGATGAAACCGATACAGAAGCCTATTTCCGTAAAATAGAAAATTTGTTTTCAGCGGCGGAGGTTAATGAATTGGTGGCGCTTTATTCGGCATTACCCTTGTTGGCGCATCCGGAGAGGTGGGTTAAGCGCTGTGCAGAAGGCATCAGAAGCAACATTGGCAACGTGCTGGAAGCCATAATGTACCAAAACCCCTATCCGCAGAACAACCTTGACCAAAGCGCCTGGAACCAATTAATACTTAAAGCCTTTTTTACCGGCAAAGATGTAGGCAAAATTCAAGGCATTGATACCCGGGCCAACAAAGAACTGGCTTATGTAGTAAGAGATTATGTGCACGAGCGCCGCGCCGCGGGCCGCGATATTAACCCTTCGCTCTGGCGCTTGGTTGGACCGTTTATTGATGATAAGGTGTTTGAGGATGTTAAGTGGGCCATGGAAAGCGGTGTATATGTTAATCAAAAAGCCGCGGCACTTGCCCTTTCGCAATCCAACTATCAGCCTGCCGTTGAACTGCTGAACAGCGAGCCGCGATTAAAAGCGGCTATTGAACAAAAAGAATTAACCTGGGATAGTTTAACGATTGAACATCAGCATTAAATCCTTTAAATATTATAATATGTGTTGTACCCATTCATTTGAAGACAGGATATCACAAGATAAAGACACTACGCCGGTTGACCTGAGCGGAATAAAGGGAATGAAGTTTTTTGACCCGCATGTGCACATGACGTCGCGTACTACTGATGACTACCAGGCCATGGCCGATGCGGGTGTTGTAGCGTTGATAGAACCTGCCTTTTGGCTGGGGCAGCCACGTACCGGGCTGGACAGCTTTCGCGATTATTACAGCAGTTTGATAGGCTGGGAACGTTTCCGCTCGTCGCAATTTGGTATTAAACATTATTGTACCATCGGCCTTAACTCGCGCGAGGCCAACAACGAAGCCCTTGCTGAGCAGGTGATGGAAATGTTGCCGCTGTTTATTTATAAAGAAGGTGTTGTAGGCATTGGCGAAATAGGGTTTGACGACCAAACCGCCGCCGAAGAAAAATATTACCGGGCTCAGTTAGAACTGGCCAAAGAAGCCGGATTACCGGTGCAGATCCACACGCCGCACCGCGATAAAAAAGGCGGCACCACCCGCAGCATGGATATTGCGCTGGAGCATGGGCTTGACCCGCGCATGGTAATTGTTGACCATAATAACGAGGAAACGGTTAAAGAAGTGCTTGACCGTGGTTTTTGGGCGGCTTTCACCATTTACCCTTTTACCAAAATGGGTAACGAGCGCATGGTTGAGATAGCCAGGCAGTACGGACCTGAGCGCATTATGGTAAACTCTGCCGCCGATTGGGGTATAAGCGATCCGTTGGCGGTGCCTAAAACTGCTGCCCTGATGAAGATTCGCGGCATAAGTGATGAAGATATTCGCTTGATAACTTATCAGAACGCTATAACCGCATTTGCGCAAAGCGGGCAAATTGACGAAGCCGATTTTGCAGGTGGGGGCAGCACAATAGATCAAAGTCAGCGTTTTGAAGGCAATACCGTATTGCGCGGCGGACAGCAACCGCGGGTAGATAAAAACTCCATCATTATCAGTTAAAATGGCATCAAAAGCTATCACCTATTTGCGGCTGATGAGGCCGGCCAACATTGTAACCTCGGTTGCTGATGTGTTGGCGGGGATAGCTATTGCAGGTTATTTTACCGGGCTTCCAATTGTTACTAATAGTTTTTACCCCATAGTTTTACTATGCCTGTCAACCATGGGCCTTTATGGCGGCGGCATTGTATTTAACGATGTTTTTGATGCTGAGCTGGATAAGGTGGAGCGCCCCGAAAGGGCCATCCCCAGCGGCTTGGTTAGCAAGGGCGAGGCGACAGCATTAGGTAGTTTTCTTTTACTATGGGGAATAGGTTTTGGGTACGCGCATAGTCCGCAATCGGGTTTAATCGCTGTTTTTATCGCCTTTTTTGCCTTGCTATATAATCGCGTAAGCAAACATAACCGCTTTTTCGGGCCATTAAATATGGGGTTTTGCCGTGGCCTTAATTTGTTACTGGGCATAAGTATAGTAACAAGCGCGCTGGTACAATGGTATTATGTAGCTGTTGTACCTCTGCTTTATATTTTTTCTATTACGATGATAAGCCGCGGCGAAGTACACGGCGGTGATAAGAAAAACCTGTATACGGGTGCCTCGCTCTATTTAATAGTGATCTTCGCTATACATTTCTTCTCTGCGCATCAGGGCGTGCAACCAAAAAATATGCTTTATACCCTTATGTTTTTAATTCCATTTGCATGGATGATCTTCAAACCTTTATCCGTTGCTATACAAGACCCCGCAGGAAAAAATATTGGCAAAGCGGTTAAAGCCGGCGTTATTTCGCTGATACTGATGGATGCCGCCTGGGCGGCTGCCTTTGGCGCTATTTATCCGGCAATATTAATTGCCTGTTTGCTGCCGGTATCCATAAGTTTTTCTAAGTGGTTTGCGGTTACGTAAAATCCTTCAATCATTCGGTATTCAACCTGTCATTGCTGACAAATAAGCGATAGATCAATTATCCCCTCCCAAAAACCTCAATATTTCCGTCAAATTTTTGATAGGGTTGCGCGTTTACTAATATCTTTTAGATATTAGCTTTTTATATGGAATATTTGCAGCAGACCTTTAGTGTAAAGTTTGAGTACAAGGTCTTTTTTACTTCGGGTCTTTTTGAACTTTCAAATACGTGTATTGATGATTTCCTGCTGGACAATGCAACGTCAGAGTCGGTAAAGAAAATACTTTTTGTAATTGACCAGGACGTAATGAAAGCCACGCCCGGGCTGGCTGATAAAATAAGGCGTTATTTCTCTATACATACGGGCGCGCAACTTATCCCCGACCTAATATTGGTTCCGGGCGGCGAGGGCGTTAAAAACAACGAGGATAACTTTCATAACCTGTTAGATACCATTAATAAATATGGCATAGACAGGCACTCGTATGTGGCGGCAATTGGTGGCGGCTCCGTACTGGACATGGCGGGTTACGCTGCGGCCATTGCACATCGGGGCATTAAACATATCCGTATACCCACAACCGTACTTGCCCAGGACGACTCTGGCGTGGGGGTTAAGAACGGCATTAATTTTTTTGGCAAGAAAAACTTTCTGGGCACGTTTGCTCCACCGGTGGCGGTTTTTAACGACGACCGTTTTTTACTTACTTTAGGAGACAGGGACTGGCGATCAGGCATAGCAGAAGCCATAAAGGTATCGCTGATAAAAGATCCTGAGTTTTTTGAGTGGCTGGAGCAAAATGCCGGGGCATTAACCAACCGTGATATGGATGCCATGCGGTATATGATAAAACGTTGCGCGGAGCTGCATCTTAACCATATTGCAAGCGGCGACCCTTTTGAAAAAGGCTCCTCGCGTCCACTTGATTTTGGCCACTGGAGCGCTCATAAACTGGAGCAGCTTACTAACTTTGCGGTACTGCATGGCGAAGCCGTTGCTATGGGCATAGCGCTGGATACCGTTTATTCTAATCTGGCAGGCCATCTTTCAACAGAAGAAACAAAACGCGCTATAGCGTTGATTAAAAAAATAGGTTTTGAAATAACACATCCCTTACTGGAAGTGTCCTCAGCGGATAGCCCGATATTAGTTGGACTGAATGAGTTCAGAGAGCACCTGGGCGGGCAATTAACCATTATGCTGCTTAAAAAAATTGGAGAAGGATTTGAAGTGCATGATATTGATAGCAGCATACTAAAAAATGCGGGCGAAGCGTTAAAGAACCACTATGCGGCGTTAAACCCCGCATAAACCATATATAAACCAATAATCGCATCTGCAAGTCTCTCACCGGGAGATCCAGACGAGCTAATATGCAAACAGACCAGGGCTATCTAACTTATTGCACCAATATTCACCCAGGCGAAAATTGGTCGGATCATTTTGCTGCTTTACAGCAAAATTTCCCCTCTATAAAAGCGCAGGTATCTCCTGATATTTTAATGGGTATAGGTTTACGTCTATCGCACCAGGCAAGCGAAGAATTGCAACATGCTGATAACCTGACCGAGCTTAAGCAATGGCTCAGCGCCAATAAGGCTTATGTTTTTACCATGAATGGATTCCCTTATGGGGAATTTCATAATACCGCGGTTAAAGACCAGGTGCATGCCCCGGATTGGACCACACATGAGCGGTTGGATTACACCCTGCGCCTATTTGGTATACTAAAACAACTATTGCCCGGGGGGATGGAAGGCGGCATCTCAACTTCGCCTTTGAGTTACAGATATTGGCATAACACGCCGGAATTGCTAAAAAAAGCCACTGATGTAGCCACAGCCAATATATTAAAGGTGGCAAAAGAACTGATCAGCATTGATCATCAAAGCGGCATATTTATGCACCTGGATATTGAACCCGAGCCGGATGGCATTATAGAGAACGGGCCCGAATATATCACCTGGTATACCCAGGTGCTGCTGCCACAAGGTAAACCCCTTATTGCAGAAACTTTTGGTGTAACGCACGACGAGGCGGAGCGGTTATTAAAAAGACACATCTGCCTTTGTTATGACGTTTGCCATTTCGCGATAGGTTACGAACCGCATCAGCAAATAATTGCTGAACTGGAGGAAAAAGGTTTAAAGGTTGGCAAGATCCAGATCAGCGCTGCGTTAAAAGCTGCTCTGCCATCAGATACAAAATCGCGCAAGCCTATACTGGATACTTTTGAAAAATTTAACGAACCTACTTACCTGCACCAGGTGATAGCAAAAACCCAAAACGGGCAGCTATTGCGTTACCGCGACCTTCCTGACGCTTTGAACGATGGCGCTAATGCTGCTGTTGACCAATGGCGCGCGCATTTCCACGTACCCATATTTACTGAAGAGTTAGGATTGTTGCAATCCACGCAAAGCGATATTGTGGAAGTATTGCAGATCAATAAAAACAAACGTTTCAGCCAACACCTTGAAGTTGAAACGTATACGTGGGGCGTATTGCCCGATGAGAAAAAGTTGCCGATAAATGATTCGATAGCCCGGGAATTGAACTGGGTAAAAGATATATTGTAGATAGAGACCATGAAAAAAACTGTAGTAATAGACGTTGTTGGGTTATCCAAATCGGTAATTGGCGATCATACGCCTTTTTTAAAAAAGTATATTGCCGAAAGAAGCATTACTACTATTGAACCCGTGCTGCCTGCTGTTACTACATCTGTACAATCTACTTATCTTACCGGAAAATGGCCGTCCGAGACCGGCATTGTTGGCAACGGATGGTTTGACCGTACCGATTCTGAAGTAAAATTCTGGAAACAATCTAACAAACTGGTTAACGGCGAAAAGATCTGGGATAAAGCAAAAAAGCAAGACCCCGCTTTTACCAGCGCCAATATGTTCTGGTGGTATAACATGTACTCCTCCGCGGATTTTTCGGTAACGCCGCGACCGCAATACCTGGCTGATGGGCGTAAAATGCCCGACTGTTATTCGCAACCCGCTGAGTTGCGCGATGTATTGCAGGAGAAATTGGGGCAGTTCCCCTTGTTTCAGTTCTGGGGGCCGGGTGCCAATATCAAGTCGACCCAATGGATTGCTGACGCGTCTATGCTGAACGACGACATGAACGACCCGACGTTCACCGTTATTTACCTGCCGCACCTTGACTACTGCCTTCAAAAATTCGGGCCCGACTTCTCTAAGATCAGCACTGAGCTGGGCGAAATAGATAAAGTGGTTGAACAATTAGTCAGCTTCTATCAGAAAAAAAATGCGGAGATCATTATACTTTCAGAATATGGTATAGCGCCGGTAAACAACCCCATACACCTTAACCGCCTGCTGCGCAATGAAGGATTAATACAGGTACGTGTAGAGCGCGGCCTGGAGCTGCTGGATGCCGCCGCATCAAAGGCCTTCGCGGTTGCAGATCATCAGATAGCGCACATTTATATTAATGACCCGGCTGTTACAGAGCAGGTAAAATCGCTCTTAAAATTTATTAATGGTGTTGAGCTGGTATTGGACCGCGAAGAGCAAAAACAATATCACATTGACCATGAACGCGCCGGCGACCTGGTTTTAGTAGCCAACGAAAATAGTTGGTTTACCTATTATTTCTGGATGGATGATGCCGTGGCTCCCGATTACGCCCGCTGTGTGGATATTCATAAAAAACCCGGGTACGATCCTGTAGAAATGTTTATGACATCAAAAGCAAGGGCCGGGTACAAACTGCTTAGAAAACTGGCCGGCTTTAGGTATGTGATGGATGTTATACCTTTGGATGCTACATTAATAAGAGGCTCGCATGGGCGCACCAACATTGCTGATGAGTACAAAGCCGTTTTAATTACTACCGACCCGCAGGATAAAAGTGTTCAGCCTACTGATATCTTTGATATTATGTGGAAACACCTTAATAAATAAACGTTATACAACCGGCACCCATACCCGTAAGCTGGTACCCGCGCCGGGCGCAGAGCGAAAGTTTACTGTACCTTTTAGATACTCCACCCGTGCAGCAATGTTCTTTAGCCCTATGCCGCTAAAGCTTTCAATTGCCGTGGTGTCAAAGCCAATACCGTTATCAATAATTGTAGCGCTTATTCCTGATGTTTCGCGGTTTAGTTTAATATCCAGCAGAGTAGCGTTGGCGTGCTTTATAACGTTATTCACTGCCTCTTGTATAACCCGGTAAAGCACAATTTCCACATTGCTTTCCAGTTTATCCTTAAATCCATTAGCTTCTACTTTAACTTTTAGCTTTTCAGAATCTATTTTCTCTATAAAGCTTTTCACATCAGAAGCTATACCCGACCGCAACAACATATTAGGCATCATCTGATGCGATATGTATCGCACCTCTTTACAACTCTCTTCAACCAGCGCCAGGGTTTTTTCGGCCAAAAAACGGTCCTCATCACGTGGCATATCCACCCGTTCAATCAACCCGTTCAAATTCATTTTAACGGCCGAGAATAGTTGTCCCACACCATCATGCAGATCACTGGCAATGCGTACGCGTTCTTTTTCCTCAGCTTCAATCACCGCCTTGGTAAGTTCTGCGCGTTGCTCTAACCTATGTTCCTGCAATACTATTTTTTGTTTGTTTTTATTACGATTATATAACAGCGCGGCAAATGCAATTACGGTAATTGATATACCCACAACTATTCCCATTGTGGTTTTTTGCTTAGCAATAGAAAGCTTTTGAATAGTGTTTTCTTTGTTTAGGATATTTATTTGCTGCTCCTTTTTCTCCGTCTCATATTTACGGGTCATCTCTAATACCTTATCAAAGTTTTTGCGTTCGGTAAGTGAGTCTTTCGCATCCATCCATTTCTCGTGCGAAGCAAGGGCAGCGGCGCTGTTACCTGTTAACTTATAATAATTATATAACGATTCGTAACTCTCTTCTATATGTTGCAGATACTGTTCGGCAATTGCCGCTTCAAGGGCTCTGTCAATGTATTTTTTAGCTTCTGCAAAGCGTTTAAGGTTTAAATAACATTGGCCAATTGCCCTGTATAGCGCTCCGAGCTCCTGTTTATAATCTATCAACTTAAATCGTTCCTCGGCAAAATTCAGATACTGCAAAGCGGTATTATAATCCAGTTGCTGCAGGTAAGTTACCCCTATTTCTTTGTCAATAAGCGCTATATTACGCGTCAGGTTGGCATTAATAAACACCTTTCGCGCTTTCATCATGTATTGTATGGCCAGTTTAAAGTTAGTGTCATCATCGCCTTTGCTATAGATCTGCATATTTCTATAAGTAAGGCCAATACCCGCAAGCGATTGTGCCGCTTTATCGGGCCTGTTGATCTTTATACGTAAAGCATACGCTTTTTTATAGGTAGCCAGGGCCTTATCAAACTCAAGCAGCTGATTAAAATTATTGGCTATCAGCGTAAGGCAATCAGAGCTTCCTAACGAATTATTCACCTTTTCAAACATCGTAGCGGCCTGCTGAAAATAAACGATAGCTTCACTTTGCTTGCCTTGTATCCTAAGTAAAGTACCCATTTCATTGTAAGCCTCTGCCAGGCCCGATAAATGTTTCTCCTCCCGGTAAATTACTATTGCGTTTTGCAGATCACTTCGAGCAGAATCTACTTTGTTGGTACTAAGTAACATAATCCCCCGGTTGAAGTAGGCTGTTGCGAGGCCCCTATTAAAATTTACTTTCTTACTTAGCGCAATAGCTTGCCCGGCATAATTAAGGCCCTCATTGGCTTTATCCCGTTTAAGCAAGCCGCTTATCTCGTTTAAAATATTAATTTTCGCAGTATCTTCCCGGGTGGTAGGGAGTATAGACTTTAAGCTATCAACAGGGTCACGCTGTTGGGAAAAGCCAATAAAAGGCACAGACAGTAATAGCAGAAGTAACCGGTTCATTTGCAATTATCTAATTGGGGTATTTAGCCCCTAATTGACGCTAATTGCAAAAGGCCATCAATAATGCATATGTGCTATTTATTTATACAGGCACCCATACCTTAATACTGGTGCCTGCGCCTGGGGCCGAGCGGTAGTCTACAGTACCTTTTAAATAATCAACGCGCGCTGTTATATTCTTTAAGCCAATTCCGCCCGATGCTTCAGCTACTGCCGGGTCAAAGCCTACACCATTATCAGTAATTGCCACGCTTATGCCGGTGGCCTCGCGGTCCAGTTTAATATTTAATAGTGTGGCGCGTGAGTGTTTAATTACATTGTTTACAGCCTCCTGTATAACGCGGTAAAGCACCGTTTCTACATTGCTTTCCAGTTTATCTTTAAAGCCGTTGGCCTCCACCTTAACTTTTAATTTTTCAGAGTCAATTTTTTCGATAAAGCTCTTCACATCCGATGCTATACCCGATTTTAACAGCATATTCGGCATCATCTGGTGTGATATGTGCCGTACTTCTTTACAGCTTTCTTCTACCAGGGCCAGGGTTTTCTCAGCCAAAAAACGATCCTCGTCACGCGGCATATCCACCCGTTCAATCAATCCATTCAAATTCATTTTAACTGCCGAGAATAGCTGCCCCACACCATCATGCAGATCACTGGCTATACGGGTGCGTTCTTTTTCCTCAGCTTCAATAACGGCCCGGGTAAGCTCAGCGCGTTGCTCCAGCTTATGGTCCTGCAGTATTATTTTTTGCTTGTTTTGATTACGATTATATAGCAGTCCCGCGAAACCTAACAATGCCACTGCAGAGCCTGCTACTATTCCTAATGTGGTTTTTTGCTTGGCTATTGAGAGCTTTTGTATGGTGTTCTCCCTATTTAACAATGTTATTTTCTGCTCCTTCTTTTGCGTTTCGTAATTGGTTTGCATAAGGGCAATTTCCTTGTCATTGCCTTCATTAATTATATCCTCATTAATAGCCTGATAATTTTGATAAGCAACAAGCGCCTCTTTATATTTTCCCCTCTTTTCTAAAACATTCTCCAACATTTTCCAGGCGTCTCTCTGGCCTTTTTTTGAGTCGGTGGCTACGCTTAGTTCTAAAGATCGGTTTAACCAATCGGTAGCCTGCTCATATTTTGCCTCTCTCCAAAATAACCTTCCTATATTTAAATAAGTATCGCTTATCCATTTTTTTGATTCAAAATACTTATCACTCTCCAACACCTTCATTTGATACTGACGAGCTTTTTCCAGGTCATTCATGGCCTCATAACAATTAGCCATATTAGAATAAATTTGAGACAGCCCCCTTTTATTGTTATCGGCCAAGCAAAGTGGAAGGGCTTCGCGGTCAAATGCCAGCGCCCGCTGGTACTTTTTTTGCGCGGCATTTATATTAGCAAGTATATGCAGGCAATTAATTGTAACATAATTCTCTTTTAATTTTTTGCATAGGGCCAATCCTTGCAAAGCATAATACTCAGCTTCTTTATATTTTTCGTTATCAAGATACACCTGCCCCAGGTTTCCTAATGATTTTGATATACCCACACTATCATTAAGGCGTTCGCGCACTTTTAGCGCTGCCAGGTGCATTTCAACGGCCTGCGCATAATTACCGGTTTGCCAATAATATATTCCGAGTGTGTTTTTGGCTATTGCTTCAATAGGCCCTAATTTGTATTTGAGCGAAATGGCTAATGCCTTTTCGGCATTATTTTTTGATCCGGCATAGTCGCCTTTATAATTAGCTTGTATGGCATTGAAAGAAAATACGTAGGCCATACCCGGGTTATACCCTTCCTTTACAGCTATACGCTTTGAAACAGCCATTACTTTCTCGGCCTCTGCAGGGGCCATGGTAAGCAACTCTATCGCCAATAGATAGTAGATCTGGCACTTAGCTGTATCTGTACCGGTGTTTGCAAGCACCGTTCTAAGGCTGTCTATGCGCCTGCTTTGCGGGAAAGCACACAGAGGCACTAACAATATAAACGTTATAAAACGCTTCATTTGCAGTAGTTTAAATAGGGTATTAATTAGCTAATGTAGTTATTAAAAGCATATTATTTATAAGCGCTATTTATATATTATTAAACAAATTTTGTTTGCCGAGTTTTTATTAACCCTGATGAAATTTTGCTCTTCATCAAAATAACACAAATGTGTTATTGATACCCGTTTTCAATACCCTCAACTTAGCATCATCAACCACTAATTAATTTAAACTATTAACTCACTCAAAAAACCAATTACAATGAAAACAAAATTTACAATTATGATGCTGATGCTGATCGCGCTGGGTACAACAAAAATGTATGCGCAAAGCGATTACAAAAAAGTTCGTATCGGCCTTGGCCTTGAAGGCGCATTGCCTGTGGGTGCAACAGCTAACGCGTATAACGTTGGCGCGGGTGCAACCTTCCGTGTGGCTATCGCATTAAACGAAACAAGCGCTTTTACCGGCACAACCGGCGTTATAGCTTTTATACCTAAAAGCATGACGGGCGTTAACACCAAAGCGCAATTAAACATCCCAATTAAAGCAGGTTACAAACACATGCTTGGCGAAACATTATATGGCCTGGGCGAGGCTGGTGTTACCATGGCACGTACTTACATTCCAAGCACAGGTTCTGGTAGCTTATCATCAGTAAGCAGCTCAGAGTTTACTTATTCAGTAGGTATTGGCGCACACTTAGGCGGCTTTGATCCGAGCTTACGTTACGAAGGTTACAGCGGTTCAGGCTTTATCGGATTGCGCGTAGGTTTCAATTTCTAAACCTAACGGCGCACCGGAGATTCCCGGTTGCAATAGTCAGGGGCCCCTCAGGCCCGGCTAAACACTGTTACCATACTATAGGGGTTGAGTACGGTGTTAAGGCTGCACCAAATGGTGCAGCCTTTTGCAGCTAATAAAAAATAGCTTAGGTTTATGTAATTTATTGGTTAAAAATATTACTGCAATGGGTATTCGCATAGCTATAGTTGATGATAAGCGCTTGATGCGCACAACGCTATTTGAACAGTTGTCTTACTACGAAGAACTGGAAATAGGGTTACTTGCTGCCGACGGAGACGAGTATCTGACAAAGATGAAAGAACTGCCGGCTGACCAACAGCCGCAGGTAGTATTAATGGATATTGAAATGCCGGTGTTGGATGGCATTGAAGCGGTAGCAATTACCAAAGAAATTTATCCGGATGTGTTGTGCCTTATGCTAACAGTTTTTGATAATGATGATAAATTGTTTGAAGCCATAAAGGCCGGAGCCTGCGGGTATTTACTGAAGGACGAAAAACCGGTTAATATTTTAAGAGCCATAACAGAAGTGGTATTTGAAGGTGGCGTACCCATGTCGCCGCGCATAGCGCAAAAAGCGTTGTTGCTATTACGCAATACTAATAAACCTGTTGAAGAAAACAGGGCAGACCAAGCCGAAAGCCTGCTATCGTTACGCGAAATAGAAATATTACAAAGAATTGTTGATGGCTTAAACTACCAGCAAATTGGCGAACGTTTGTTTATAAGTCCGCATACCGTACGCAAGCATACAGCAAATATTTACGAAAAGCTGCACGTTTCTAACAAAGCGTCGGCAATTAAACTGGCCCTGCATAAAAAGTGGTTCGCCTAAAATTTTAAAAATTAACTGATCTTTTTTTGATACTGGTTGCTATTATATTATAGCGCCGGCCCTGCAAAGCCTCCCTTTTCCCAGGGGAGGCTTTTTGCGTGTGTTATGTTGTTAATAAGGAGATATTTGGCGTATATTTAGGCTTCATTAACTGAGCTTTTACCTTTTAAAACAAACAGCAAGGTTTGCCTTGTACCCTCTGCTATTTATGAACTCAACATCTGTTAACGCGCAGGAAAGTTCTGAAAATCAACTGCAACGATTTAAAAAAATTATAGATGGTGCCGGCATGGGCACGTGGGAGCATAACCTGCAAACCCATGAGTTAATTTATAACGAACATTGGGCCAACATGATTGGCTACAGGATAGCCGACCTGCAACCTATTACGGTTGAAACCTGGCGCACCTTGATTCATCCCGAAGATCTGCCCCGCGCGCGGCAGAAAATGTATGAGCATTTAGAAGGGAAGGCCCGTTTTTATGAAATTGAAGTGCGTTTTAAGCACCGCGACGGCCGCTGGGTGTGGGTATTAGACAAGGGTAGCGTGGCCACTTTTACTGCTGATGGCAAGCCCGAATGGATAATGGGCTCGATACAGGACATAACCGAACGCAAAAACAATGAGTTGCTTTTAACACATTACCGGGACCTGCTCCAAAGCACTAAGAAGGTTGCGCAAATTGGATCGTGGGAGATGGACCTGGTAGAGAAAAAACTGGATTGGAGCTCAGTTACCAAGAGTATATATGGCGTTACACGGGATTACGAACCCGCATATGAGGATATTATAAACTTTCACCCCGATGGCGAAAACAGGCAAAAGATAGAGGAAAAAATTGCCTCCCTGGTAAAAAACGCTGCCCCCTTTGATGAAGAGTTGCAAATAACAACACCCGGTAACGAACTTAAATGGGTTAGGGTAGTAGCTACGCCCGTTATAACGAAAGATAAATGTATTCGCATTTATGGCCTGTTGCAGGATATAAATGGGAAAAATACCGCGCTTAAAAAACTGGCCTTGCAGGAGGAGCAATTCAGGCTGACATTTGAATTTGCCCCTAATGGCATGGCACTGGTGAGCCCGCAGGGCAAATGGCTAAAAATAAATAAAAACCTATGCCGGCTGTTAGGCTACACAGAACAAGAGCTTTTTGCAAGTGATTTTCAGCAGTTAACACATCCGGATGATCTGGAGGCAGACCTGATTTTAATGCATGAGGTGCTTGCTGGCGTGCGCGATGGTTATACCATGGGTAAAAGGTACCTCCACAAAAATGGAAGCATGGTGCATGCATTGCTGTCAGTATCGCTGGTTAAGAACGAACAAGGCGAGCCGCAATATTTTATTTCGCAGATTAATGATATTACCCAACTCAAATCGCTGGAGTTTGCATTGAAGGAATCGCTTGATAAAATGAAAAGCATCCAGGACGCATCAACCCGCGTTGGCATTATTGAAACCGACAGAGACGGGTTGATCCGTGTATTTAATGTGGGCGCAGAGAACCTTTTGGGGTACAAAGCAACAGAGCTGTTAAATACCGCCACTCCGCTTTTATTCTATAATAAAACCGAGATAGCAGACAGGGCTACGTATTTGGCGCGGTTGTACGGGCAACCAATAACAGGTTTTAACACCCTGACCGTTAATTTGCAAACCAATACATTTGAAACGCTGGAGTGGACGCTATCCCGTAAAAACGGATCAGAATTTATTGTACAGGCTACAGTAACACCTGTTAAAAATATAGCTGGCGCGGTTAGCGGTTACCTCTTTATCTTTTTTGATATTACTTTACTTAAAGATGCCGAGCGCGAGATAACCTCCCTGCTTGACGTAACCCGCGAACAAAATAACCGCCTGCTTAATTTTGCTCATATCGTATCGCATAACCTTCGCTCTCATTCGGGCAACATCAGCATGGTGCTTGAACTAATGAAAGAAGAGACGCCCGCAAGCACGCAAAATGAGTTTTATCCCTTGCTTCAAAAAGCATCCGGCAACCTTACTGATACTATTGCGCACCTTAATGAAATAGTGCTGATGAACACCGGCATTAACAAAAACATGGTGCCGCTAAATCTTTTTGACTATGTAGAAAAAGCGGAGTTGGCCATACAGGCTATTTTGTCAGAAAACCAAGCTACCATACAAAATGAAGTTGCAAAAGACTTGTTCGTCCAGGCAATTCCTGCCTATCTGGAAAGCATAATTCTTAACCTTTTAACCAATGCCCTTAAGTATAAATCGCCATTCAGAAAACCGGTTATAAATATCGGGGCACAGGCAGATGGCAATTACGTAAGCATTACAGTTAGCGACAACGGCAGCGGCATAGACCTAAAACTGCATGGCAATAAACTCTTTGGTATGTATAAAACTTTTCACGGTAACCGCGACGCGCGCGGCATTGGCTTGTTTATAACAAAAAACCAGGTTGAAGCCATGGGCGGAACCATACAGGCCGAGAGCGAGATAAATGTGGGAACAGTGTTTACCGTGCACTTGCAAAAGCAAATTTTTACCGGCAATTAGAACCCAATTATTTCTGATAAAAATAAAGACAGTGGGTGTACAATGTACGCTATTGTTTTTCTATGACCTAAAATAGGGTTTTATGCCCATGTTATCGATTGCAAAGGCACTTTTTAGACCAGATTCATAATTATTTTTGGCCTTTTTAAAAAAAAAGTTGCTTGTTTTTTTATCAGAAAAGTGCCTTTACGATATCAGAAAAACGATTTAGTAAAATTATTTGCCGCAGGCAATGATTTATTGACATTAAGTTTGTTACATATTAACAAAATACATGTTACTTTTGCCTTCCGTATAGTTATGAAAACCACCTCATCTCAGCTTAAAATATTGGCCATTGACATAGGCGGCTCCCATGTTAAAGCCACCGTTTTGGACAAAAACGGCGAAATGCTGAGTGACTATATAAAAGCAGATACGCCGTTACCGGCCAATCCCGACAATATTTTAGAAGCAATTAAAGAGCTTGTTAAAGAGCTTTCTTTTGATCGCGTATCAGTAGGTTTTCCGGGTTACGTGCGCAATAACATTGTTGGCACAGCGCCCAACCTTGACGATAAGGCCTGGAGAAATTACGACCTGGGCAAACGATTGGAAGCAGAATTAGGCAAACCCGCCCGCGTTGTTAATGATGCCGATATGCAGGGGCTTGGCATTGCAGCCGGCCAAGGCCTGGAGATGGTGGTAACCCTGGGCACCGGTTTTGGTACCGCTTTGATATTGGATGGCGTGCTTTTACCTCACCTGGAAATAGCGCATCACCCTATAACAAAAACAAAAGATTATGACGCCTACATGGGCGATAAGGAACTTGATAAAATTGGCAAAAAGAAATGGAACCTAAGGATGAAACGTGTTTTCAAAACCTTAAAAACCGTTTTCAATTATGATCATTTATACATAGGCGGCGGTAATTCGCGTTTGCTTACTATAAAGCTGGATGATAATATGACCATTGTATCCAACAAAGATGGCATAAAAGGCGGGGCCAGACTTTGGGGAAATGAAGCAAAATCCCGTTCATCAAAAAAGTAAATCACCTGACAATAACAATAAAAAACAAGAAATGAGTTCAAATCAAAACATTGAAAAATTAGCGATAGATACCGTTAGGATATTATCGGCTGATGCTGTTCAGAAAGCCAACTCGGGCCACCCTGGTACCGCTATGGCACTTGCGCCGGTAGGCCACGTATTATGGAAAGAGTTTATCAACTTTAATCCTAAAAACCCTGATTGGGCTAACCGCGACAGGTTTATACTTTCTGCAGGTCACGCATGTATTTTACAGTACAGCTTTTTGCATTTGTTAGGTTATGATCTTTCTTTAGATGATATTAAAAACTTCCGCCAGTTGCACAGCAAAACCGCGGGTCACCCAGAGTATGGTTTGGCTCCCGGTGTTGATGTTACAACCGGTCCGTTGGGCCAGGGGTTTGCTAATGGCGTTGGTTTCGCAATCGGTCAAAAACATTTGGCTGCCCGTTACAACAAACCAGGCTTTAACCTTTTTGATTACCACGTGTACGCCATCTGCTCAGACGGCGACTTAATGGAAGGTGTTACTGCAGAGGCTGCTTCATTAGCCGGCCACCTGGAGTTAGGCAACATTATTTATGTTTATGATGATAACAAGATCTCAATAGAAGGCAGCACAGACATCACCTTTAACGAGGATGTTGACGCGCGTTTCCGTTCATACGGCTGGCATGTACAGTCTGTTGAGGATGCAAACGATATACACGCATTGCAATTGGCATTAACCAATGCTAAAGCAGAGAAGCAAAAACCATCATTGATCCGCGTTCGCTCATTGATCGCTTACGGCAGCCCTAACAAATCAGGCACTGCAGGTTCACACGGTTCTCCGCTGGGAGCTGATGAGATCAAGCTGGTAAAAGAATTCTTTGGTTTTGATCCTGAAAAATCATTCAACGTTCCTGCTGAGGTTGCTGAATACTACAGCAAAATTGGTTCACGTGGTATTGCTTACGAGGACAACTGGAACAAACTATTTGCTGACTACGCTGCTAAATTCCCTGAATTGGCAGCAGAATACACCGCTTCTGCTAATGACGAATTACCTGCAGGCTGGTTAGAAAAATTACCGGTATTTGCCGCAGGTACTAAATTAGCTACCCGCCAGGCATCTGGTAAAGTATTGAACGCTATTGCAGGCAGCTTCCCTAACCTTATTGGTGGTGCAGCCGACTTAGCTCCATCAACAGAAACTACTTTAAAAGAATCAACTTCCTTTACATCTGAGGACCGTACAGGCCGCAACTTCCACTTTGGTATCCGCGAGCATGCTATGGGTTCTGCATTAAACGGTTTGGCTTTAACAAAAGGTATCAAGCCTTTCGGAGCTACCTTCCTGATGTTCTCTGAGTACATGCGCCCGCCTATCCGTTTGGCGTCCATTATGAAGATAAGCCCGATATTTGTTTACACCCACGATAGTATAGGTTTAGGCGAGGACGGTACTACCCACCAGCCAATTGAGCAATTAGCTTCTTTGCGCTCTATACCAAACATTACTGTTATCCGCCCGGCTGATGCTAACGAGAGCGCGCATGCATGGCGTGTAGCTATCGAGAAAAAAGGTGGCCCAACTGTATTGATCTTTACCCGCCAGGCATTACCTGTGTTAGATCAGGATAAATATGCTAAAGCAAGCAACCTTGAAAAAGGCGCTTACGTGCTTTCTGATGCGGAAAACGCTCAATTAATATTGATTGCTACAGGATCAGAAGTTGCTTTGGCAATGGATACCCAGGCTAAATTGGCAGAAGAAGGTATCGCTTCACGCGTAGTGAGCATGCCATCATGGGAGTTGTTTGAGAAACAAGATGCTGCTTACAAAGAAAGCGTGTTCCCTAAAACATTGAAAAAACGTTTAGCTATTGAAATGGCTTCGCCAATGGGCTGGCATAAATACACTACAGACGAAGGTGACACGCTTTGCATGGAAACATTCGGCGAATCAGCTCCGGCAGATGAGCTTTACAAATACTTCGGCTTTACTGTAGATAACGCGGTTAAAAAAGCGAAAGCTTTGTTATAGCGGGTTATTGTTGTAGGTTGTAAGTTATAAGTTGTATGCTTTAACTTACAACCTACAACTTACAACACACAACCTAATGAACTGGAACAGCGACATATTAAACAACCTGGCCTGGAACGCCACCATAAGCAACCGCGAGAGCAAGCAGAAGGTAGCTGACCAGATTGCCGCCAAAGTAAAAGAAGGCGACATTATTGGCGTGGGTTCGGGCTCAACCTCGTACCTGGCGCTATTGGCCATTGGTGAGAAAATTAAGGCAGAAAAGCTGAATGTTTTAGCTATACCAACTTCAATTGAGATTGCTTTAACCTGCAGCAAATTAGGCATACCCACTACCAGCCTTTATGAGTACAAACCCGACTGGTACTTTGACGGCGCCGATGAGGTTGACCCTAACAAGCACCTTATTAAAGGCCGCGGTGGTGCCATGTTTAAAGAAAAACTGATAATGACTGCCAGTGCACGCAACTACATTATTGTGGATGACAGTAAGCTGGTTGATGTAATAGGTTCAAAGTTCCCGGTTCCGGTTGAGGTTTTTCCGCAGGCATTGATGGTAGCAGAGGCAGGTTTGAAAAAACTTGGCGCTACAGAAATTGCGCTGCGCCCGGCTACAGGTAAAGACGGACCTATTATATCAGAGAACGGCAACCTGATACTGGATGTACGGTTTGAGCATATTGACAAGGACATGGAATTTAAGATTAAATGCATAGCCGGTGTTATTGAAAGCGGACTTTTTCAGAACCAGCCCGCCGAGATATTAGTGGCATAACAATTTGAAGGTCATCTTTTAAAATCTATTTAAAAGAGGTTGTTAACGGTACGCTTATTGAGGATTTTAGAACCAATTGATTAAATAAACACATAGTAAATAATGGAAAATAACGTAAAAAAAATACACAGTTTCGGCCAAAGCATTTGGCTCGACTTTATTGACCGTGGCTTTATCAGCGACGGCCGCTTACAATCATTAATTGATGTTGACGGTGTTAGAGGTGTAACTTCAAACCCTGCCATTTTTGAAAAAGCCATCAGCAGCAGCGATATGTATGATGGTGACATTGCAGAATTATCTGACGGAAAAAGAACTACTGAAGAAGTTTTCTTCGGTTTAGCTATAAAAGACATCCAGACCGCTTGCGACTTGTTTAAGGACCTATACGTTGAAAGCAAAAAAGTTGACGGTTACGTATCTTTAGAAGTATCTCCGTTTTTAGCATTAAAAGGCGAAGAAACTTTTGAGCAGGCTAAATTGCTTTGGAAACAAGTTGACCGCGAGAACGTAATGATCAAAATTCCGGGTACACAACCGGGCTTAGATGCCATCCGCAAATCTATCGCGCAAGGCATCAACATCAACGTTACTTTATTATTCGGTTTGCCACGTTACGAAGAAGTTGCTTTGGCTTACATAGCAGGTTTGGAAGATCATTTGGCTGCCGGTCATGAAATTGCGCACATATCATCAGTAGCCAGCTTCTTCCTGAGCCGTATTGACGTATTGGTTGACCCAATGCTTGACGAAAAAGGCTTAGGCGAATACAAAGGCGAAGTTGCTATCGCATCAGCTAAAAAAGCTTACGAAATTTACAAACGCGTATTCAGCGGCGAACGTTGGGAAAAATTAGCGGCTAAAGGCGCGCAGCCACAACGCTTACTTTGGGCCAGCACAAGCAGCAAAAACCCTGCGTTTAAAGACACTAAATATGTTGAGGCTTTGATCGGTCCGGATACTGTTGATACTGTTCCTTTGGAAACTATCGAAGCTTTCCGTGATCATGGTGTAGCTGCTAATACTTTAGAGGATGGTTTAGACCAGGCAACTTTAATATTAGAAAAATTAGCTGCTGCGGGTATTGATATCCATGCTTTAACACAGCAATTAGAAGACGAAGGTGTTGAGAAATTTAACGCTCCGTTTGACAAATTGTTAAAAGCTATTGAAGCACAGGCTGCCAAAGCTTAATTAGCCACGCTAATGACAAAAAACAACCTTAAGATCCTCCTTTTTGATATCGGGGGCATTTTGCTCAGCAATGGCTGGGGGCATCAATCGCGTAAGCTGGCTTCAGAGAAATTTGGGCTGGATTACACAGAGATAAACGAACTGCACAACTTCATCTTCAATGTATATGAAATTGGCAGCATCACGTTAGATGAGTACCTGGACAGGGTAATATTTACCCGTCCCCGCGATTTTACAAAAGAGGATTTTAAGGCTTTTATTTACGAACAATCTGTTGAGCTGCCAACGTTAAAGTGGCTCAAAGAATGGAAACGCGATTGCGGTTTCCGTGTTATTTCGGTTAACAACGAGGGCAAGGAACTGAACGACTATCGCGTAAAGAAATTTAAACTCCACGAGTTTTTTGATGCATTCGTATCCTCATGCGAGGTAAAAATGCGTAAGCCCGATCCGGGTATATGGCAGCTGGCCATGGGTATAGCCCAGGCATCGCCTGATCAGTGTGTATATTTTGACGACCGGATAATGTTTGTTGAGGCTGCCACAAGGTTAGGCATACGCTCTTTTCAGCATACAGACCTGGAATCGACAAAAAAAATACTGGAACAACTAAAAGAAGAAAACCACAACAAATAAAAAATGAGCACACCAGAAAAATTTGATTTCGGGATGATCGGTTTAGGGGTAATGGGTCGCAACCTGCTGCTGAACATGGGAGATCATGGCGTGAAGGGAGCCGGTTTTGATAAAGACGCGAGCAAAGGCGATCTATTAGAAAAAGAAAGCACTAACGGTAACCTGAAGGGCTTTAGCGATGTAAAGGAGTTTGTAGCCAGCCTGAACAAGCCCCGTGCTATTATGATGCTGGTGCCTGCCGGAAAAATTGTTGATGACGTTATAGAAGAACTATTGCCATTGGTTGAAAAGGGAGACCTTATTATTGATGGTGGTAATACCTATTATACAGATACTAACCGCCGTTTTGATTATTTGAACAGCAAAGGCATCCACTTTTTTGGT
The DNA here is from genome assembly GCF_042676765.1 of Mucilaginibacter calamicampi. NCBI lineage: Bacteria > Pseudomonadati > Bacteroidota > Sphingobacteriia > Sphingobacteriales > Sphingobacteriaceae > Mucilaginibacter > Mucilaginibacter calamicampi. The sequence goes on along the minus strand of NZ_JBHTHU010000022.1, from coordinate 339,161 downwards.
ATGGGTGTATCTGGCGGCGAAGAAGGCGCGCGCCGTGGCCCAAGCATGATGCCGGGCGGCGACAAAGAAGCCTACAATGTTGTAAAACCTATTTTTGAATCAATAGCCGCCAAAGTTGATGGCGAGCCTTGCGTTACCTATTGTGGTACAGGCTCTGCCGGTAACTTTGTTAAAATGGTGCATAACGGTATTGAATATGGGGTAATGCAACTATTGGCAGAAACCTATGAGATACTAAAAAAAGGTTTGGGTCTGGATAATACCGAGATAGAAAAGATCTTTACAAAGTGGAACGAAGGCCGGTTAAAATCTTTCCTGGTTGAAGTTACCCGCGATGTGTTCAGATATAAAGAACCAGGTGCAGACCATTTATTATTAGATGATATAAAAGACGAGGCCCGCGCCAAAGGCACAGGTAAATGGACATCACAGGTAGCAATGGACCTGCAGGCACCTATCCCTACGGTTGATTCATCAGTTGCCATGCGCGACCTATCCAAATATAAAGAACTGCGTGTAGAGGCCGAAGGTATTTACGGTGGCGTTGAAGCGCAATTAAGCGTTAATAAAGATGAGTTTTTAGCTGCTTTAGAGAACGCGTTCTATTTCAACATGATCATCAGCTATGCGCAAGGTATACACATGTTAACCAACGCGTCTGCCGAGTTTAAGTACGGTTTAAACCTGGCAGAGATAGCTAAAATATGGAGAGGCGGCTGTATCATCCGTTCATTGTTCCTGCAAAATATTTACGAAGCATTTACAGCTAACCCGGGTTTAGAGCACTTGCTGTTAGATAAGGGTGTGGCCAACGAAGTTAAAGGCGCTGTTGGCGGTGCGCGCACTGTTGTATCGGCTGTTACCGCTGCCGGTATTGCCGCGCCATGCTACGCTACATCATTAAGTTATTTTGATGCTTTCCGCAGCGGCCGCATGCCATCAAACCTTATACAGGCGCAACGCGACTATTTTGGCGCGCATACTTACGAGCTGATTGGCAAAGAAGGCAAGTTCCACACCCAATGGGTGCCTAAAAATTAATATCCGATACTGAAAAGACTTAACGCACAACAACATGTCATCAAAAGCAACTTCAGATCCTACCATATTCATCATTTTTGGTGGTACCGGCGATCTGAACGCCCGTAAACTGGCACCAGCACTTTATAATTTATTTTTAGATGGCTGGATGCCTAAAAAATTCTCTATCATCGGTACAGGTCGTACAAAAATGAGCGATGAGGAATTTAGAGCAAAATTATTAGAAGATATTAACCAGTTTTCGCGCAGCGGCAAAGCCGTTAAAGAAAAATGGGACGAATTTATAAAGAATGTTTACTACCAGGTGTCTGACGCTAAAGACGCGGAGACCTACAAAGAATTTGGTAAACGTATAGACGCGCACAACGCCGAGTGGAAAACAAAAGCTAACGTTATTTATTACCTGGCTGTAGCACCAGAGTTTTTCCCGATAATAGCAACCAACATAGCTAAAGCCAAACTGGCCGAAGACAAAAAGCGTGTTCGTGTGGTAATTGAAAAACCATTCGGCCATGACCTGGAGTCGGCGCAGGAATTGAACAAGCTGATATCAAGCTTGTATGATGATTGCCAGATCTACCTTATAGATCACTATTTGGGTAAAGAGACTGTTCAAAATATTATGGCCTTCCGTTTCGCCAACTCTATTTTAGAGCCCATATGGAACCGTAATTTTATTGAACACGTTCAGATCTCGGTTACAGAACAGCTGGGCGTACAGGATCGCGGTCCGTATTACGAAGGATCCGGCGCGTTGCGCGATATGATCCAGAATCACTTGTTACAATTGCTTTGCTTTGTGGCAATGGAAGCACCTAATAGCTTTAACGCGGAAGAATTACGTAACCGTAAAGTTGATGTGCTAAGGGCCATGCGTCCATTCTCTCCGGAAGATGTGCGTACCTCTGCCGTGCGCGGTCAGTACGGACCGGGATGGATACAGGGCGAAGAAGTACCGGGCTATCGCCAGGAAACCAAAGTTGACCCTAACTCAAACACCGAAACATTTGCAGCAATAAAATTCTTTGTTGATAACTGGCGCTGGCACGGTGTACCGTTCTACGTGCGTACGGGTAAACGTATGCACCAGTCGGCATCAACCATTACCATACAATTTAAAGATGTGCCGCACCTGGTGTTCCCGCCGGAGGCTACTGACAGCTGGCAGCAAAACAGGCTGATAATAAGCATACAGCCCGAAATGAGCATCCGCTTACAAGTACAGGCTAAACGCCCGGGCATTGATATGGTGCTGAACACGGTTGATATGGTGTTTGATTATAAAGGCACCTATACCAACGAAGCCCCGGAGGCTTATGAGACGCTATTGTTAGATACCATGGCAGGCGACCAGACCCTGTTTATGCGTGGCGACCAGGTTGAGGCGGCATGGGATCTGATTATGCCGATATTAAAAACCTGGGAGGGTAAAAAGAGCCTGAGCTTCCCTAACTATTCAGCAGATTCATGGGGACCTGAAGTTGCAGAGGCATTAATTGCCCGTGATGGTTTCCATTGGTTTACCCTGCCGGTTAACGGCAAAAAGGGTAAGCATTAATTGTTAGAGATTAGTTGATTGGTGATTAGAGATTAGTTACCAATTTGCTTGTATTGTTGACAGGCACTAATCTCTGATTAACTAATCTCTAATCAACTAACATGAAACTCAACATCTTCCAAACACCCGACGAAGTAGTATATGCCCTTGCAGAACACTTTGTACAGGTAGCAAATGAATCAATTGCCGCGGGCGGCCGTTTTTCGGTAGCGCTTTCCGGTGGCAGCTCTCCAAAAAAAGTGTATGAGCTGTTAGCCTCAACCAGCTTTGCCGACAGGGTAGACTGGACCAAAACCTATTTCTTTTTTGGTGATGAACGCAACGTTCCGCAGGACGATGCTGACAGCAATTACCTGATGGCAAAAAAAGCTTTGTTCGCGCCGTTGATGATCGAAGGTGATAATATTTTTGCGGTTGATACCTCCCTTACCCCTAACGAAGCCGCTCAAAAATACGCTGAGCAGATAGCGGAGTTTTTTAACGATGAAGAAATGAGCTTTGACCTGGTGCTTTTAGGCCTGGGCGATGACACACACACTGCATCGCTATTCCCGCATACAGAAGCGCTTAATGATGTTACCCCGTCTGTTAAGGCTAATTATTTGCCCGAAAAAGATATTTACCGCATTACCTTTAATGCGCCATTAATAAACGAGGCCAAAAATATAGCATTTTTAGTTTATGGCGAAAGCAAAGCACCTGCTGTTTATAATGCCTTAGAAGCTGATGAAGATATTGAAACCTATCCGGCGCAATTGATAGATGCTATAATTGGTGAGGTACAGTGGTTTTTAGATGAGGCCGCTGCTGCTGATCTGAAAGAGGAATATTAAGGCTGCCTAAACGAGCGCAAATATTATATTTGATCATCAATAAGCCTCGTTATGAAATTTAAGCATATAATTTTATTTGCGCTTGCAGCCTGCCTGTCAGTAAACTGCGCATCTGGTCAACAAGTGCCCTCGAAAAGGGTGATATTGTTCGGAACGACTATTGATCCCATTGAGCAACAAAAAGCCTCCGCGCAGTTAGCCAAATCAGTTGGCGATACCAAAGCGACCAATTGGCGTGCTAAAGGCGATCAAAAAAGTAAATATGCATTTGCTGATGCGGGCATGGATATGCCTTACCGCTTATACATACCATCAGCCTGGGATGGTAAATCGCAGCTCCCGCTGGTAATGTTTCTGCATGGCGCGTTTAATGACGAAAACTCCTACGTAGATGCCGATGATAAATTAATGGTTAAACTTGCTGAGCAACACGGATTTGCGTTGGTATCGGTATTGGGCTACACTAAATTGGGCGCTTATGGCACAAGCTTAAAGCTTCCGGCCGTGTTTGGTAACGCCGAAGCGGCGGTAAAGTTAAGAACCGCTGTAACGCCCGAACTTGAAAAAACATTGGAGTTAAGCGAAAAAGACGTGATAAACGTGCTGGAAATAGTGAAAAACGAATACCCCATTGATAAGAATGCAATGTTTTTAACCGGCCATTCAATGGGAAGCGGCGGCACATGGTACATAGGGGCTAAGTATAACCAATATTGGAAAGCCATTGCACCCATGTCCGGTCCATTTGTTGAGGAAGCTACTTATCCGTGGGAGCGAATTAAGGATAAATATATTTTTATTACCGAAGGCACCGGTGCCACACCCTCATTTGAAGCGAGCCGTAAAATGTATGCCTGGATGAAGGAGAAAGGCTTTAAAGTAGACTATAAAGAAGTGAACGCTGACCATGGCGGAATGGTGCATTTGGTTTTGCCTGATGTATTTGACTTTTTTGACCATGCTCTAAAAGCAAAATAGATCTGCGTTTACAAGCATTCCGGATTGCTTTGAAACGTGAGACAAAAAAGTAAATTTTCACAACACTTCTGTCAATCAGCAACTTAAGTAAATTTTACAGCTAATTTTCCTGACGAATAAGTAGTCTCACTTTGTCCCAGGGCAAAACCGTAAGGTGTTGATGAATAATCAATTACAAAATATTCTGTCTCAGATTGTCCCACTTTGTCTCACACATACGTGGGACAAACACCGCAAAAGGGTTTAAAAACAAAGTCCCCTTACACTCGCTGCTTGGGGACTTCAACCTAAACCTTATCACAATGTGGGTTTTGGACCCACATAAACACTAACGTAAGTTTTTACCTTTTGGATGTCTGCCACTATGTTTTTTTATGCATCTTGATATTTATATGACAATATAAGCCGTAATGTAATTTTTTAAACATCAACGCTATTCTTATTTGGATTTGTTTTAAATAAGATTTACTTTTGAAGACTATTAATTGAATTATGAAGCTATCGCAACTTGAAGTAGGACAAAAAGGTATAGTAAAAGAGTTTACCGATTTAGAAATGTCTGTAAAGTTGATGGAAATGGGTTGCCTGCCCGGTGAAGAGATAAGGGTTGACCGCATTGCACCGCTTGGCGATCCGATAGCTATCCGTGTATCCGGATATCAGCTTAGTTTACGTAAGTTTGAAGCTTCAACTATTATACTACATAAAAACTAATTGAAAGCCGATATACGTGTTGCACTTGTTGGAAACCCTAACACGGGCAAATCTACCCTGTTTAACGTATTAACCGGCTTAAATCAAAAAATCGGCAACTTCCCCGGGGTTACTGTTGATAAGAAAGTTGGCTATACCCAATTACCTGATGGTCGTACAGCCGAAATTGTAGACCTCCCGGGTACTTACAGCCTCTATCCAAAAAGCAAGGACGAATCCATTGTATTTTCTGTGTTAGCCGATAGGTCAAACCCGTTGGTACCCGATCTGGTTGTGATTATACTGGATGCCAGCAGCCTTAAGCGAAACCTGCTGTTATATACCCAGGTAGCTGATCTGAAGATCCCTACTATAATAGCCCTTAACATGATGGATATGGCTGCAAAGGCCGGCATCGAAATTCAAATAAACGCGCTTGCTGTACAATTGGGCGTACCTATTGTTCCAATATCGGCGCGCAAGTCAGAGGGTATTGATAAGCTGAAACAGGCAATCTCATTTTCAAATAAAGTAGCGTTACAGCAAAGCAGTATTGACGTAAGAAGCATTGCCCCCCGGCTAATTGATAGCATAAGCAGCGAACTGAAGATAGACAATCCTTACCTTGCACTACAACTGGCGCATCAGCACGAGCATTTAAGATTTCTTACGCCGGAGGAGTCTGAGAGGATAGAGCAACTGGAGCACGAGCATGGTTTCCATTCGCAAAAAGCCCAGGGTACGGAGACCATTGCGCGTTACGCGTACATTAATGAGTTGATGTACGATACCGTTAAAATCCCTGCCACCGCTCATGACGAAACCTTCAGCAATAAAATAGACCGGGTGCTTACCCACAAAATATTCGGCTTTATTATATTCTTTGCCATACTGCTATTCATGTTCCAGGCTATTTTCTCGTGGGCCTCGTATCCGATGGACCTGATTGAAAGCTTTTTTATGTGGGCCCAGGATAGCTTGAACAACACCCTGCCTGCGGGGCCGCTAACCAGCCTGCTGGTTGATGGGGTTGTGGCCGGTTTAAGCGGGGTATTAGTGTTTATACCGCAGATAGCTATACTGTTTGCCTTTATATCTATTCTGGAAGATACGGGCTATATGTCGCGCGTTACGTTTATGATGGATAGGCTGATGCGCAAAGTAGGGCTGAATGGAAAATCAGTAGTGCCTTTAATTGGGGGTTTTGCCTGTGCCGTACCATCTATTATGAGTACGCGCACCATAGAGAACTGGAAAGATCGTATGATAACCATCATGGTTACTCCACTGGTGGCTTGCTCGGCGCGTTTGCCCGTTTACACCCTGTTAATAGCATTGGTTGTACCGGATGACAAGGTATGGGGCATTTTTAGCCTGCAGGGGCTTGCCTTAACCGCCATGTATGTATTTAGTCTCCTATCGGCAATAATTGTGGCCTGGGTGTTTAAACTGATATTAAAATCGCGCGAAAGGGGTTACTTTATTATGGAGCTGCCGGTATACCGTATGCCGCGGTGGAGCAATGTGGCTTTTTCGATGTATGACAGGTCAAAATCTTTCGTGTTTGAGGCCGGCAAGGTAATTATAGCCATTTCAATAATTCTGTGGGTATTAGCTTCCTACGGCCCCGGCGACCGTTTTGAAAAACTAGACCAAAAGTACGCCCGCGCGGAGTACACGCTTAGTTTGACCCCAGAGCAATTGCAAACCGCAATAGCCACAGAAAAATTGGAAAACTCTTACGCCGGCGCCCTTGGCCATTTTATTGAGCCTGCTATCCGCCCGCTGGGTTATGATTGGAAAATAGGCATAGCATTGATCACTTCGTTTGCCGCGCGCGAGGTTTTTGTGGGTACCATGGCCACTATATACAGCGTTAGCGGTGGTGATGGAAATACCGCATCGGTACTGCAAAAAATGCGCGATGCCAAAAACCCTAAAACGCAACAGCCGGTTTTTACCCTGGCGGTAGCATTCTCACTAATGATGTTTTACGCTTTTGCCATGCAGTGCGCAAGTACGGTGGCAATAGTATACCGCGAAACAAAAAGCTGGCGCTGGCCCGCCATTCAGTTTGCGTATATGACTGTGCTGGCTTATGTAGTGAGTTTCATCACCTATCACCTGCTTAAATAACTGCTAAAGCAATCCTTGCTTTTCCAAAGCTTTTCGCCGCTCTTTTTCCTGTCGCTTTATTTCGCGTTTTTCCTGCCGTATCTGCTTATTGGTTTTGCCGGCACTGTCAATATGGTTAAGGCGAAACTCCTCTTCCCGCTTTAGCCGGTCTTTAAGGTTTTCGGCAACAGTATCTTTTTTGCCCCCGCCAAATATTCGTTGCAGTAAACCAGGCTTCTTTTCTACCTCCGGAGCAGGGGCGGGTACATTAATTACAGGATTATCATCTTCCGGCAAAGCATTCAATATCTGTTCCGCTTCGGCAGAATCTACCGGCGCAATTTCACTACGTAATCCTTCGCGCAGCCGTACGTCATAAAAACCATACGCCCCGGTAGTATCGCGGTCTATATAACGTTGACCGGCCATTAATCGCCCCAACGAATTAAAGTAAAATATTCTGCTTGGGCGTAGCGTGCCATCCGGCAAAAATGAATACAAACCCTTGCGCGGGCTTGGCACTATACTGGCCAGATAAATACTTTCGCCTACTGAAAGCTCTGAGGGGCTTTTTCCAAAATAGTAGTTAGCGGCCTCGCGTATGCCATATATATTGTTGCCCCATTCAATAATGTTAAAATAGATCTCCAGCATCCGGCTCTTGCTCATTAAATTATTGTTCTCAATCATCCAAACAATCAATATCTCCTCCATTTTGCGGGCAAGCGTTTTTTCCATGCTTAAAAAAGAGTTTTTAACCAGCTGCATTGATATCGTGCTGCCGCCACGTTTAAACGCTTTCTCTTTAATATCAGTGGCTATTGATTTGCGTATAGCCTCCTCTACAAAGCCGTGGTGCTGGTAAAATGTAGGGTCCTCGGCGGTCATTACCGCGTTGCGCAGGTAAGGCGAGATCTCCGGCAGGGGTGTATATCCGGGGTTCTCAGGGCCCACCATCATGGTACGCACTGCTTTCCCTTTTACGTAAGGCGTATACAAAAATGGCCTGTTCAACTTGCCCAGGTCTGTTTTACCGTAACGTAAGATCTTAAAATCAGCATCCTTATCCAATCTCGACTCGAACACCACTCCATCCGGGTTTTCTTTATCTAAACTGAAATTCAGACTGTAATTAAGTTTTCCCGCTAACTTTATCCCTTCAAAAGACTCAAATGTTCCGGAGGGGAAAGAGTCAAAAATATCCTGCGCGTTCTGCCAACCGGTAGTCAATTTAAGGTCGTAAAGTTTTTTGGGCGAGAGCGTATATTTAAGATAAGGGTGGGCTGTTAATTTTTTAAGATGGATAACCGAAGAACTATCCAGCGATATAAAATTGCGGCCAACTAATATATCGGCATCCAAAGCGCCGTTTTGCACAACAATATCGCTTGAGGACAGGCCTGCCTGATGAATGAGCAAGTTGCTTACACCCCATGAACTCACAATCTGCGTTTCGCCATCGCTGTGGTCAACGTCGTTAAGCTTAAAGTTTACACTCTCAAAATTAACCCGCGCTTTATATCGCTGCTCAATAAATGGGATTTCCACTTTTCCCCCATCAGCATATAGTTTAACGTCTATTTCCTTATCAGAAGGGTGCATAGTACCAGCGAAGTGCCATGTAGCCGCGCCATCGTTTACTTTTATGGTCGAGGTTAGATCACCATCGTCAATAAGGGCTTGTTGCGTAAGCAATTTAAGGCTGGTGCTGTCCCTGGTGTACGACACCATGAAGTTCTTCATATCCAGGTTATCCGGTATTTTATAAAGCACCTCATTTACCACGTTATTGGCCAGTAAGGATAGGTCTGATTTAGTTTTGTTGGATGGGTTATCTCTTTTCTTTCTAAAAAGAAAATCAAAGTTTTTTACGCCATTTTTATCTGTAAGATGAACGTAACCATTTTGCAGCTTAACGCCTGCCAGCTTTATTTTGCCAAAAATTATCGGTAGTATCTTTACACTCACCTCAAAATTATCCATGCGCAATAAGCTATCGCGATGCTGGGGCACTATCGTAATTTCGTCGCAGCTTACGGTGGCTAACCCGGTAAAACGGGCATTGGTTACATTCAGATCAAGCTGGTAATCGCGCTTTAGCTTGGCCTTGGCCTTAACTAGCGCGCTTTGCAACAACGCCTCGCGCTTACTAAAAACAATAAGTCCTGCAATAAATAAAAAAACAAGTAACGAAGCGGCAACTACAGCGGCAATACGAACATATTTGGGATTAAGGCGACGCATCCAATAAATTTCTTCAAAACTAAACTAAATCTCTTCCGTAACAAACGTAAGCTCAAGCAAAATGTTTCCCTGCCGTCGGGTTCCTTAATATATAAACACGTTTCTATAATTACAATGCTGACAATTGGCTCCGATACTGACTTATAAGTCAGAACGTATGTAAATTTTCTTCCAAGGCTTCCTGTTTTTATATATTTGATGTATTAACTGATCGCCTTATAGAGAAATGGACCAAGATACTGCCGAAGAATTCCTGAGGAATTACTGTGAAACCTATCACATTGCCGATGCAAAAGGCGCGTTGTGGAAATGGCTTGTTTTAAGCTGCAAAGACGATTCCAGCCTTAACGCTCACGTACAAACAAGAGAGTTTACAGAGTTTTATGATGAGCTGAACAAGCTTATCAGCTCGGTGTATACTGTTTATAAATCAGAGCTTAACGCGATAAGATAGCCGCTATTTGCTAAACCAGCTGCGTTTCTTTGCGGGCGTTTGTCTGAATATCTGGCTTAACTGCAGATATAACTCAGGATGCCTTTGCTCAAATCGTCCGGGCTTTCCAAAAAAATATTCGGCGGCTACCGCAAAAAACTCCGCTTCGTTAGTTAACGCGTATGGGTCAATGTCTGATTTTCCCTCTTTTATCCGATGCATTTCCTGGTGCATCAGTTTAAGCCACGGATCTGCATAAGCATGAGGCATTAAATGCTCCGGTACGCCATCTGTAGCACCATCCGTTTTATCCACCAAATGCACAAACTCATGTATAGCTGTGTTCTGCGCGCCCGATGCAGATGAGAAACCTTTATGCAGCGCGCTTCGCGATAACAACATCTGTCCGTTCATATAACCCGTGCCAACCATTCCCATTATATTACGCTTGCCGCCTTCAAACTGGTATTCGCTATCAAACGTATCAGGGTATAGAATAACGTTGGTCAAATTAGGATATTCCCAATCGCCAAAGGCAAAAACCGGAATAACAGCGCTTGATGCCACCAACACACGGTCAAGATCTGTAATTTCCACTCCTACACCTTCAATGTTTACATATTGCAAAAAGCGGGCTACGTGGCTTTGAAAACGTTTTTTAGCTTTCGCATCAAGATCCCGGTAGTAATCAACATTGGCATTCAATAACGAAATAAGTGATCTATCCAATGGTTGTAGCGGAGCACTGCGCTTTTTGTTGTTCTGGTGGAAAATGATCCAGGCTAAAAGTGCAAGTATTGGAATGGTAATAACGAAATAAAGAATCATAATGCTTTAACAGCGGATATTAAAAAACGTTATAATAATTATTTAAAACTTTCTGTCCTCCCCCTTTTAGGGGGTCGGGGGGCTAACACTATCTAAAAACCGCGTTACAGCATAAGTAGATAACTGCCCGCCGGGCCCGGTCAAATTAAAATCAAACCCGTGGGTGGCCCAGGGCAACTTTAACCAGTAGTGTTTTACACCGTATTGCTCTAACTTCAGATCAAGGCGGCGGCTATGTTCATAAGCTACCAAAACGTCGTTCTCTCCATGAATAATTAGTGTAGGTGTAGAGGTTCTGTTTACAAACTCAAGCGGCGAACTGTCGAAATAGCTTTTCTGAGCATTATTGTAGGTGCCTCCAAGATAACGCTCCATTACACCACGCGAATCCATAACCAGCGGACTGGCCGGAACAGAATAACCCCACACCATATCGGCTGGGCCATAAAAATCAATCACCCCCTTAATACCGCTATCTTTTAATGTGTACGCCGCTACTAAAGCTATCTGTGCCCCGGCTGATCGCCCGAGCAAAACAAAGTTATTGGTGTCAATGTGCAGGTTATTGGCGTGAGCTTTCAGGTAGTTCATCGCGTTTCTAACATCCTCAACCGGGAAGGGGCTTTGGTATTGCGGTGCCATGCGGTAATTAATAGCAGCCACATTGTAGCCTGATTGGGCCAGGTAACTATTCAGTTCGGGTACCTGTTTACTATCTCCGCTGCTCCAGGAGCCACCATGAATAACAACAACGCAAGGGCGCTTTCCGCCAACCTGCGCCTGGTAAAAATCAAGGTTTAATTGAATGTCGGGATAATTGACATAGGTTATACTTGTATAGGCAACTTTGGGTACAGAAGAAAGCATTTTAACTACGCTAAAAGGCTTATCTGTTTTGCCCAGGGAGTTTACATGCAGACTGGCGTCTATTTGTTTTTGCAAACTACCGGCTAAAACATACGCGCGTACTATTGGCGATAAAAACAATACCAGCGCAACAACGCCAATTATTGTACCTGCTAATTGATACTTGTGTATCCAAAACCCCATTATTAACAAGGCGGCCACAATAGCTGCGAAAACCAGCGGATACTCTGTTACCCCAATAGCCAACAGCCACAAATAATACATAGGCGCCTTGAATACCGACAAAAGCGATATCATGAAAAAAATAATGATCAGAACAAGGCGCGTCATTTTATAAAAATTAATCCTGTATCAATTCAACTTCGGCTACCGGGCTGAACAGGTAAAGGCGTTTGGTGCTTATCTCTGTACACTTGTACCTTTTCCGTAGCTTTTCTTCCTTACGGAAGATGCGGCCGTCTTTTAATTTAAAAAGTGCGTGTACGGGTATTTTTTCTACGGTATGCATTGCCTCTTTGGGTGGATCGTATTTACGCAGGGAGCGATAAAGGCTCAGATCAGAACAACTTGAAGCCGCAGGATTATTAAGATAGCTTACAATAGCCTGCTTTACATCAGGTGGAAAAACTTCCTTTTCAAAAAAAGGCTGCATCATGCGTTTAAAATTACCTTTCCACTCGGTGCCGTGCGGCTTTGCATTATGCTTATGCTCATTCCAGGTATGCAGATGCGCAAACTCATGCACAGTAGTTACTAAAAACGCGTAGGGATTAAGATCATAATTTACCGATATACGATGCCCCTTTCCGTCATGCGGCGGGCGGTAATCGCCAAACTTGCTGTTACGATTACGCGATATTTTAAATTCGCACTTAAAGTAATCTATCCATCGGCCTATAAGCGGAGCAGCTTGCGGCGGCAGGTAGCGTTCTAATATTTTTACTTTATCCAATTTTACCTCGACTGTAAAGATAACAATTTGCCTATCAGTTTAAAAACCATGGCACAGCATTTGTCTATACTTATTATAAATAAGATATATCATGACAAAGCGGATATTAATAGTGGATGACAACGAGTTCATGGTAGAGGTAATGACCTATATATTAAACAGTAAGGGGTATGAAGTTATACCTTTATATACAGGTAATCAGGTATTTAATACTATTAAAATAGATCACCCTGACTTGGTTATATTAGACCTTGCATTACCCGATCTGGATGGCCGCGACATATGCAAACTGCTTAAATTAAATAGCTCTACCAAAGATCTTCCGGTTATTTTGTGCTCCGGTGCAGAAGACCTTGACGAAGCGCTTAAGCTCCCCGGCGCTCCTAATGATGTACTGCATAAACCCTTCGACTTAAACTCCCTTGTTCAAAAAGTAGAGTATCAATTAGCTGCTTAATAAGTTAGTTATCTTAATATCTTCAATATTTGCAGTTGCGGCGGCTTCTTGTTAGGTTTGGTATTCAGTTATTAAACTAAAAACGCTATTTCTTTAAATCAACCTCGTCATGAAAACCAGGATCAATCTTATTATTGCCGTTGTTTTAGTGTGCATTATTCATTTAAGCACAGGTTGGAATGAGCCGGTGAAAGAGATAAAGGCAAAAAAAGCACCGGCTGCACTTAACGGGCGGTATCTTTTTGTAGCGGTACCCGGCATACGCGATTACCTGGGTTATGGGGGCCACGGTTTGCTGGTTTTTGATATTACCAATGGCCATAAGTTTGTTAAGCGCATTTCTACGCAAGGCATGCACCCCAATGGCCTGCCATCAAACGTTAAAGGTATTGCAGCAAGCGTACCGCTCAATAGTGTATACATAACCACGTGGGAGTCTTTACAACGCATAGATATAGGCACGGGCAAATTGGTTTGGGAGAAACTAATACCCGGCGGATGCGACAGGTTAGCCGTATCGCCTGATGGAAAAACCATTTACCTGCCTGCTTTTGAAGGGCATACCTGGACGGTTGTAGATGCCAAAACCGGCGATGTGATTAAACAGTTGGATGGTTTCAATAAATCACACAATACAGTTTACGGCCTTTCGGGCGACCGGGTATATATGTCAGACATAGCCAATACCATTGTTAAAGTAGCTGATACAAAAACCAACCAGATCATATCGCAGATAGGGCCATTCTCTGCCCCTGTGCGCCCATTCACTATTAACGGTGCCGAAACAACCATTTATGTTAACTGTAATGATCTGTTGGGCTTTGAAGTAGGCGATCTGAAAACCGGGCAGCGTACAGCAAAAGTTGTTGTTCAGGGTTGGGAAAAAGGCACGGTGAGAAGACACGGCTGCCCAAGCCATGGCATAGGCTTAACACCTGATGAAAAAGAAATTTGGGTTTGCGATGGCTTTAATATGCGCATGCATGTTTTTGCAAACAAGCCTCCTTACCAGCAATTAACCACCATTCCGTTGCGTGATATGCCCGGATGGATCACTTTCAGCAAGGATGGCAAATATGCCTACCCATCAAGTGGCGAAGTATTGGATACAAAAACCCGCAAAGTTTTAACGTATTTGACCGACGAGAACAACAACGCGGTTGGCAGCGAGAAAATGATTGAGGTGTTTATGGCCAATAACAACGCCACAAGCATAGCCGATCAGTTTGGTGTTGGAAGAATAACAAAATAAAAAGGAGGCGTAGGCCTGTAAATTATTCCCTGCACCATCAGCTATTGCAATGGAGGGGGGGCTCAGAGCCACGTGAACCCCTGTGAGCCGGCGTGAGCCCCTGTGAGCCCCCCCCTCGTTTTTAATCCTTTTTTAGCAAATGCCATTGTATGGCGTAGTAACCGCATGGTTTGCTGCCGATATTTTGCGCAGCGTGCAGCACTTTTGAACCCATTAAAACAGCATCCCCGTTTTGCGCCATAAATTTTTCCTGGCCTATCTGAAACTGGCATTCGCCGTCTATCATCAGTATCAGTTCCTCCGCGCGGTGCGTATGCGGATCATGGCTGTTAAAGCCGTTGTTTAATACCGTGGCATGTACATCAAAACGCTCAAACATGGTGGTTGGCCTGTCATAAACATTGCGTGTTTCGCCTTTGCCTGTTTTTGTTACTTTAAGCGCGTTCCAGTCTTTTATAAAGGATGGCCCGGCATCATGCCCACGTTTTATATCTTCCAGTTTGGTTTTATAACTCATGGCGTACCAGCTAACAGGCCCCATGGTATTGTTTTCAAAAGTCATTTTGTCGCCGGCTAAAACCAAAGCCAAGCTGCCCGGGCCAACGGTTTTGCTGCTATCGCCCACAGTTAATTTGATGGTTCCGCTTTTTACGACTATTAGTTGCTCAAACTTACTGTCGGCATTTGTTGAGGTGTATTTCTTTCCCGCGGGCAGCGTGTTTACATAAACATCAAACTGCTTAATATCCAATGTAGGGCCAGATGCTACCAGGCGTTTCTCTAACACACCCACCTTTTGCACTTTAGAGTTGCTTAACTTATAAACAGCAGCGTGTAACGAGTCGATAGCGGCCATTGCGCTGGTTGTGGCCAGCAGACACACGGCCAGAAATAATTTTTTCATAATAAGTATAATTGGGGCTTAAAGGTATTTAAAAAAGGTACGAAGCACCGTTTGAGGCGCGCTTTTTTATTAGTTAGTCACCTCGGCGTGCCGTTTACCCACTCATCAAAAGCACTTACCTTTGATGCGTTGTTTTGCCGCCATTTTTCATACGCCGCGCCGTCAGCGTTTTTATTGATCAACTGCGACAGCGCTTCGGCATTGTTGCTTTGCGCCAGCTTATAAAAGTAGCTCACAAAAAATTTATCAAAAAAACTTTTATCAGCCTTTTTAGCCGTCGCCTGCCAGGCAAATACAAAAATGTTTTTAAGCTGATATTCCAGCAATGGCACGCCTGAAAGTTTTTGCGCTGCGGTGGAGTTAATAACCGTTGTTATGCCCGCATTGAATATGGCTGCTTCTTTGGCTTCGGCGGTCGATAGCTCTTTGGTATCGGCTCCTTTTAATACACCTCCCTTTAAAATGCTTTGTATATTGGTGTAGGCTTCCTCCGCCCTCGGCGAGTTAGGGTCCGTTAATAAAAAGCTGCAAAGCCCTAATAGAGCGTTCATTCTTTTATTCTGATGAAAAGCTACCAGCGCATACAGGCGCTGACTGTTGGCATGTTCTACAGCCAGCTTTATGGCCTCAATGGCAGCCTTCTCCGCTTCAGCATATTGTTTATCCCTAAAGAAGGCCAGCCCTATATTGAACCACATGTTTTGGTCGGTCGGAAATTTTTTTAAGCCTTCGCTATAAACAGTAATGGCTTTTGCAGCTTGCGCTGATGCATCGTAAATCCCCCCCAAAAGGCTGTAAGCTGCGGCCGTATAGTTGGAGTTTGTATTGGTGACTTTTTCGGCGTAGGGTATTGCTTCGTTGCCATTTTTTACTGCAACCAGGCTAAACGCCAGCTGATAGTTTGCCGCTGCATTATCCGGTTCTGTTTGAAGCACCTCTTTAAATTTTGATGCCGCCTCTGCATGTTTGCCTGCCTTTTGCAGTTCAAGCCCTTCGCTCAATAAAGCAGCTTCTTTACCCTGGGCGAAAATTATTGTTGAACAAAAAACAAGAAAAGCTGTTAATAGTGGTTTAAAAACGGTTTGCATTACTTAAGGTTAAGAGCCGGTTAACTAAAGCTATAAATTGTTTAAAACTTTAGTTTTATCGTCATTATTTAATTTTCAAATTGCGGGCTTAATTTTTCATCATCATATACCTATACAATACGTGAATCTACGCACTACTGTTTTTATTCCACTGTTGGCTTTAATTGCCTCCTGTTCTTCCGGCTCAGAAAAAACCGCTACCGCGGCATCAAATAGTATAAATTTTGACACTACCGCCCTGCTAAGTTATAACGCCCAAAAGGCCGATAAACGTATTGATGAATATATGCAAAAACTGCATAAAACCCGGGGCTTTAATGGCAATGTGCTGGTTGCAAAAAAAGGAAAAATAATTTATGAGAATGCTATTGGCTGGGCTGACTACCTGCACAGAGATAGCTTGAAAATAAACTCTGTGTTTGAGCTGGCGTCCATATCAAAAACCATGACGGGTACGGCCATTTTAATGCTGATGGAGCGTGGCAAGCTTAAGCTTGAGGATGATGTGAGAAAGTTTTTTCCAAACTTTCCGTACGAGGGCGTTACCATACGTTTATTACTTACGCACCGCTCGGGCATGATGAACTATGTTTATTTTGTGGATGATATTTTCCGTAAAGAAAAGCGCGATCAGAAGAAGGGCCTCACCAATATGCAGGCTATGGATATGATAGCGCAGTATAAACCCGCGCGTTATAACAAGCCCGATGTTTCCTTTCATTACAACAACTCCAACTTTATGGTGTTAGGTGCCATAATTGAAAAAGTGAGCGGCATGCCTTATGCGCAGTTTATGAAAGAGAACGTATTTAAACCGGCCCGTATGGCCCATACCAATGTTTATTCAAAAGCCAATTACGATAAAATTCCGGTTGATGTGGTAGGGCACGACAGGGGCAGCTGGAGATACTCGGTAGTGCAAAACTTTTTAGATGGCCCGGTGGGCGACAAGGGGGTATACAGCACGGTTAGCGACCTCTTTCTGTTTGACCGGGCATTACGCGCGGGTCTGTTATTAAAAAAGCAAACGCTCGACTCGGCCTACGCCCCGCATAATAAGTGGATCAGAGGGCACTTTAATTATGGGTATGGATGGCGTATATTTGAGTCGCCGGGCCAAAAAGTGGTGTACCATACGGGCTGGTGGCACGGGTTTAAACATATTTACCTGCGCGATATGAAAAATGATATTACGATAGTGTTGTTGTCAAACCTGTCTAACGGTAGTTTGTTACAGTTAGACGATCTGTTTAAAATTACCGGCATGCCTGTGGTTAGAAAAGGGGCCTATACCGGTAACGGGGATACGAGTGAGGATTAGCCTTAGCCCCCCGACCCCCTAAAGGGGAGTTGATGCGTGAACAAATAAATTGAATAACTTTATATAAAAAATCCCCTTTAGGGGGTTAGGGGGCATATGTTCGATAAAATAATGGAGGCCCAGCAAAAGGCTGGCGAGATAAAAAAGAGATTAGATGCTATTACCGTTACCGGCACTGCCGAAGGTGGTAAAATAACAGTGACCGCAAATGCCAACAAGCTTGTGCAAAGCGTTGTAATTGACGAGGCTTTTTTAAAAGATGCCGACCGCGAAGAACTCGAGGAGCTTTTGGTAGTAGCCATTAACAAAGCCCTGCAACAGGCCGACAATGTTAGCCAAAGCGAAATGGCTGCCGCTACCAAAGATATGTTTGGCGGGCTTGGCGGTATGTTTGGCAAATAGCACCTTGATTTTAGGTTTGTTTGATTGACTTGATATTTACAATGTTTATCGCCAGGCTATAATCTTAAAATTCTTTAATCATAAAAATCTTAGTTCAGACAAACACCATGAAAACCACATACTACGGGCAGTCAACCATAATGATTGAAACTGAAGGAAAAAAGCTATTGTTTGATCCTTTTATTACCCCTAATCCGGCAGCAAAACAAATAGATATTAATGCCTTGCAGCCGGATTATATTTTGGTTTCCCATGGACACGGCGACCATGTTGCCGATCTGATAGCCATACAAAAAAGCAGCGGGGCTAAGGTTATATGCATTGCAGAAATTGCCGACTGGCTTAACAAGCAGGGAATTGAAAATGTGCACGGTATGAATATTGGCGGTGGCTTTAATTTTGATTTTGGCCGTGTTAAGATGGTTAACGCAGTGCACTCCAGCACCTTGCCTGATGGTTCATCCGGAGGTAATCCTGCTGGTTTTGTTTTATACGCTGAAGGCAAAAAAATATATTTTGCAGGTGATACCGCCCTTACTTACGATATGAAACTGTTGGAAGATGAAAATCTTGACTGGGCGTTTTTACCCATTGGCGACAATTACACCATGGGTGTTGATGATGCCATTAAAGCTACCCGGTTCATCAATTGTAATAACGTTATCGGGGTTCATTACGATACATTCCCTGTTATTAGCATAGATAAGGATGACGCGATTGAAA
This sequence comes from Mucilaginibacter calamicampi, assembly GCF_042676765.1. NCBI lineage: Bacteria > Pseudomonadati > Bacteroidota > Sphingobacteriia > Sphingobacteriales > Sphingobacteriaceae > Mucilaginibacter > Mucilaginibacter calamicampi. Next base: position 320,472 of record NZ_JBHTHU010000022.1, on the reverse strand, counting down.
AATTTATAAAAGCAGGCGTAAATATTAAGTTGCCGGCTATTGGTGAGGAGACCGCTTTGTAACTTTTTTGATAAGATTGAACTGCATTCACATTTTATCAGCCAGAACTAACTGATAAACAGCATTTTAAATTACCGTTAGTAATTACCCTCTCGCACGGCGCTGAAATCTCTGCTGCTAAATGCTATATTGGAGCGTAATTAATAAGCCCCCTCACAATTAATGAAAAAAATAGACATTGCCTGCGTAATTGACGATGATGATATATACACGTTCACGGTAAAAAAGATCATTGACAATTCGCAATTAGCAGAAAAGACCCTCTTTTTCCCAAACGGGAAGCTGGCATTGGATTTTTTTAATGAATATCTTCATCAAACCACGCATCTTCCTGATCTTATTTTGCTTGACATTAATATGCCCGTGCTGGATGGCTGGCAATTTATGGATGAGTTTATTAAACTTAGCCCCCTTATTAATAAACGCATAGTAGTTTATATTGTAAGTTCATCAATTGATCAGGCAGATTTTAATAAGGCAAAAGGCTACGAGCAAATATCTGATTTTATTGTAAAGCCGGTAACTGCCGCTATGTTCCGCAAGATGGTGGAAGATATCGCTGCATAAATTTTCAGACAAACTTACTGTATAGCGTTTTTTTGATTGATATTGTACTAAAAAACAGTCATTTTGGCTGTTTGTGCCGTATTGAGCACAGTTGCTTGTCTTATAAAATTTCTCAATTATTAAAATTTTATTGTTTAAGTAGCATTACATGCCATTAATATTATAATATCATTTTGGCACTCGCTTTGAATATGTTATATCACATATCAATAATATTATGAAAACATATAGATTAAAAGTAGCTACAATAGGATTAGCAATGTCTGCCGCAGCCTTTATGGGTGCAGGTTGCAGCTCAATGAACAAAACGCAAAAAGGCGCAGCCATAGGTGTGGGTGCAGGTGGCGCAATTGGCGCTATAATTGGTAAAAGCGCAGGTAATACTGCTTTAGGCGCTATTATAGGTGGTGCGGTTGGCGGTACAGCCGGCGCTCTGATTGGTCGCCGTATGGATAAACAAGCTGCCGAAATAAAAAATACAGTACCCGGCGCAACCGTAATAAGAGATGGCGAAGGTATATTGGTTAAATTCGACTCGGGTATTTTGTTTGATACCGATAAGGCAGATGTAAAATCAGCAGCGCAAACCAACTTGCAAAATTTAGCCACCTCGCTAAAAAGCAATCCGGAAACAAATATCATGATCATTGGTCATACTGATGATACCGGTTCTGACAGCCATAACATGGATCTTTCTGTACGAAGGGCCGAGTCTGTTAAATCATATTTGGCTATGAATAGCGTAAGTAGTTCTCGTTTAAGCACAACCGGTAAAGGCGAGTCTGAGCCGATAGCCGCAAACACTAGCGTTGATGGCCGCGCTCAAAACCGTAGAGTTGAGATAGTTATCTTAGCTAACGATAAAATGAAAGCGGACGCTAAACAAGGCAATTAAGATTTAATATACCATATAGTTTTTTAAGGAACCGGGCATAAATGCCCGGTTTTTTATTTTTATGGTATTGATATTAATAGTTTATCACCTACATTTGTTGCGATGAAAAAGTTTGCAGTATTATTCATGATCCTGCTGTACGGGGCAACCGGTACAGGCTTCGCCATGAACCTGCACTTTTGCGGCGGAACAGTAGCCGCTATCAAAATAAATGGTCCCGCCCCTGTTTGCAGCCCTGACGGCGAAAAAATGAAAGGCTGTACCGACAAGAAAGTTACTGTAAAGGTAAAAGACGCCCATCAGGCTGAAGTATCATCTAAGGCACCTGGCATTTCAAGTTTTGAACTGCTTGGATTTTCGTTAAGCGATTTTATGCCCGCGGCGCACCAGGCTTTACTTGAAAAACTTTTTGATAAAACACCACCTCCCGCTCCACCGCCTCCATCAAAGACGGAGCCTTTTTTAAAGAACCGCAATCTGCGTATCTGATAATTATTGAACGTTTGCTGCATTAAACTTTGCATTGCTATCGCTTTGCAAAAATTTTTATTACGATCAATTTTTTATTCAGATGAAACAAATAATAATTGCTGCCGCGTTGGTATTGGCCTGTGCTGATTCGCTTTTCGCGCAGCATCAAAACCATACTACCGATAATACAAAAACGCAACATACTGATGACGGCCCGCCAATGACGAGCAAGTTCTCGTTGGATCTGCCCATGAACCGGGATGGCTCCGGAACATCATGGGTGCCTGATGAAACACCGATATACGCATACATGATACATGGCAAAAAATGGATGACCATGATACATGGCGACTTTTTTTTACGCTACAACAAACAGGATGTTTTTAATTCCGGCTCGCGCGGCGGTGCCAAATTTGATGCCCCTAACATGATTATGTTAATGAGCCAAAGGCGGGTTGGGCGCAACGGGTTGTTCTCTGTTAATACCATGCTATCATTTGACCCCTTTACCGTTGGCAATGGCGGCTATCCGCTGCTGTATCAAACCGGCGAAAGCTACAAAGGAAACATACTGGTTGACCGCCAGCACCCGCATGATCTGTTTGCTAACTTAAGCATTGCATATACACACAGGGTAGCCAAAAGCACTGATCTGTCGTTGTCGGTAGGCTATCCTGCGGAGCCTGCCCTAGGGCCGCCTGTGTTTATGCACCGCATGTCTGGTTGGAACAGTCCCGATGCCGTATTGGGTCATCATTATCAGGATGCTACACATATTGCTTTTGGCGTGGCTACATTGGGGTTAAGGCATAAGAATTTCAAGCTGGAAGGCTCGGTGTTTACCGGGCGAGAACCGGATGAGTTTCGTTATGGTTTTGATAAGGCCCGGTTCGACTCCTATTCGGTGCGTTTATCCTACAACCCAACATCGCAATGGGCGTTCCAGGTGTCAAACGGCTGGCTCCATAATCCGGAAGAAGCCCATAATGGTAACGTGAATCGCTTTACAGCATCGGCCATCCACACCAAAATGCTTAGCGCAAGCAGCTATGTGGCAACTACATTGGTTTATGGCCAGAACAAACATGCCGGGCATGGCCCTGCAGAGCCGTCGGTACTGCTTGAAAGTACGATGCAATGGACCAAAACAGCGTTGTATGGCAGGTATGAGTTTGTACAAAAAAATGCCGAAGCGCTGGGGCTTGATAACGTTTTACCTGCCAACCCCAACTTAAATATCAATGCTATAACTTTAGGCACCAACTACATGTTAGGCACTTTTAAGCAAACCAATATTACTGCCGGAGTACAGGGCACGCTGAACGTATCCCCCTCTGCTGTTAAAAATATTTATGGTTCAGCGCCTATGGCACTACAGGTTTATTTGCGTATTAATCCTTCTATGCTGAAATTGGGAAGACCGCGCAACATGATAATGGATATGGACATGTAATATTTTTCGAAAAATGTTTGTCATATTGAGCGACAGCGAAATATCTTATACGCCTTGCTAACCGAGCGCTTGGTATAACATGGTTTACAGGATTCTTCGCTGTCGCTCAGAATGACAACCAAGAGGCCGTTATATCTCCATCACTTCCTTTTTCTTCTTTGTCCTCATCCGTTTAGGCACCAGCTCCAGTATCTCGTTCCTTAACGCTTCTATCATCCGGCGCTTCAAGAAGTTTTTCTGAATAACAATGCTCACCTCGCGGGCGGGTTCAGGCGATTTAAAGTAGTGTACCCTTTCCATTTGTTTTTCGCTCATGTCGGCCAGCGCCAGCTCAGGTAAAATGGTGGCACCATTATTTTGCTCAACCATGCGCTTTAGTGTTTCCACACTGCCTGTATTGTACTCAAAATGCTGAAAACCCTGGGTTGATCTGCGCCGCTGGCAGATGTTAAGCACCTGTTCGCGCATGCAATGTCCTTCGTTTAACACCCAGATCTCCTCCATGTCAATATCATCAGGCGTTATGTTTTTCTTTTTTGATAGCTTGCTGTTTTTTGAAGCGTAGGCCACAAAATTCTCGTAAAAAACCGGGATCTCTTTTAACGCACTTTCCCTAAGCGGGGTAGAAAGTATGCCGCAATCCAACGTGCCTAATTTTAACTGCTGAATGATCTGCTCTGTGGTTTGCTCCCAAACGATCAGCTTTACCTGCGGATATCGCTCAATAAAGCCCTTTATCACTTTAGGCAATATATACGGCGATATTGTTGGGATGATACCCACCTTCAACTCGCCAGACAGGTCGCGCTGTCTGTCTGATATGATCTCTTTTATCTTCTCACTTTCAGCTAATAGTACCCTGGCTTGTTGAATGATGTCAACGCCAATTTCAGTAGGCGTTACCGGCTGCTTACTGCGGTCAAAGAGTTTTACGCCAAGCGTGTCCTCCAGCTTTTGCACCTGCATACTCAGTGTAGGTTGGGTTACAAAACACTTCTCTGCGGCTATTACAAAACTGCGGTAAGTATCAACCGCAACTATGTATTCTAATTGAACTATCGTCATATCAATAAAATCTATTGTAAATGTAATAAATAATTGATTCAATCTATATCCATAAATAAATACGATTATTTTTGACTGGCGCAAACACAGTTGCTCAGGGAAATCGCTTTTAAAACTTTTGGCCTTCGCAGTTTTGTGCTAAAGCCACCTGTCTTTTTCAACTTCCCCGTTGGCTAAAGCCAACGGCAATGACAAGCCTATGTTTTAATTTCATTGCCGTCCCCTTTAGGGGGCGGATAACCTAAAACAGACAAGTGGCTTTAGCCAAATAATTTTAGAAAGTTAAAGCGATCCCCTGCGCGATTGCTAAAAAAATTGGCATTTTAAATCCGTTTGCTATATTTAAACTTTATTTGCTGACATGGAAGACCGAAACCTAAAAAGATGTGCATGGTGCGGCACAGACGCACTATATATGAAATACCACGATGAAGAGTGGGGACGGGAAGTACATGATGACAAGATATTGTTTGAGTTTCTGATCTTAGAATCGGCGCAGGCCGGTTTAAGCTGGATAACTATTCTTCGTCGCCGCGAAAACTATCGTAAAGCCTTTGCCAATTTTGATGTGCAGAAAGTAGCCGCCTTTACAAATGATGATGTAGAGCGGTTGATGCAGGATGCAGGCATTATCCGTAACCGCCAAAAAATTAAGGCGGCCATTAAAAGCGCCAACTTATTTTTACAGGTGCAGCAAGATTTTGGGTCGTTTAATAATTATCTGTACAGCTTTATGCCTGATGGCAAACCCATCAACAATACATCAGGCACAACCCCAGTTACCACATCCATATCCGACGCAATAAGTAAGGATATGAAAAAGCGCGGTTTTACCTTTTTTGGCAGTATAATATGTTACGCCTATATGCAGGCTGTTGGTATGGTGAATGACCATGTGCCGGGCTGTGGGTTTAAATAGGATTTTTTTATATTATTCACTTTGTTGATTAATTATTATCTTGCTTATCCTATCACATTGAGATGAAGCTGAAAGTTTTTTTCCTGAGCATAGTTGTTTTATCGCTCTTAATAGGATGTAAAAAAGAACAAAGTGCCCCTGTGGCGCAAAAAACCGGAAACCTAACAGGTGTTATTACCAATAGTTACGGCCAGCCAATTGAAGGTGCGCAAGTTTCGCTTGATTCCTATTCTACTGTTTCAACCTATAATGGATCTTATTCATTTAACGACAAACCAGTAAAAAAATATTCGTTAACTGTTTCAAAAAGTTCATACCTCACTAAGATTGAAAGTATAGATATAGTTGAAAATAAAACGATAGAAAAAAAAATTGTATTAGAAGCCGGGGAGCCCTATTTGAATATTTCTGAAACAACGTTTAAGGCTAACCCAAATGGCTCTGGTTTTTATGTGCAAGTGCTATCAAATGTTGACTGGATGGTACAAATTGGTTCTAAATGGATCTCAAGCGAAAAGACCGTTGGAAAAGGTAATGAAAGAATAACTATTAGTTACGCCACTAATGATAATTCATCTAACAGAACAGACACAGTATACTTTATTTCGGGTAATATTAAAAAATCGTTGGTTATTAGTCAGAGCGTATTGCTGAAGCTGTCATCGTTTGAGGGTATTATTGGGAACGGAGAAATGAATATACTGGATTCGGTTCATCTGAGTTTTAATAAGCCGATAAGTACAATAACAATCCAAAGCAATTTCGGCCTTTGCGTTACAGATATAAAATATACCCTCGCAAATAGTAATGAGGATGTTTATTTTTCGTACGGTTGTGCAAAGTTGGGCGATAGCTTTCCATTCACCATAACAGCAACGGATGCAGAAGGCGGTCGTTTAGTAAGCAACGTCAATGTCCCATTTTATAAATTTAAGCGCACCATAACTGGATTTATCACAGATTATATTTTAGTTAATCAGGAAAAGGAAATGATCATTGCAGCATACAATCCTAGTAAGCTTATAAGGTATTCTATTGAAAAGGACTCTGTCCTGCAAACCTATGATTTATCAAACGCAATATCACCTGTTAAACTTTCCTATAATCCATATGACGGTAAGGTTTATATTATGGGGTCTGACCCCTCAATTGATCATCGCGATATAACTGTAAACCGTTCTGATATTTATACATTAAATCTAACCAGCGGGCAGGTAGTAAAAGCCTTAACTATAAACCCTAGTGTTAATGATTCTCAATCACTCCCATATAACATCCCCTATGGAATTGGTTTCACCCGATCCGGGCATGGGGTTCTGCTTATTCATTCCAAATACTCGAGCGGAATTACATGGCGCTTGATTGATTGTACTAATAATTATGCTGTTAGTGAATACCCTTATCCCATAAGCGATGCAGAATATCTGGATGGTGTTTATATGAATTTTGATCAAACTAAATTGATTTTTACTCAAACATATACCGGTTCTTGCAACTATGGTATATTTGATGGTGGCACTCAAAAGATGTCTATCATAAGACCAAGCTCAGTAACCAGAAGCGTGTTTATCACGCCAAGTAGAAAAGATGATAAAATATATTTTGGTCAGTTGTACGATCAATTTATTATGGATCCGAAAGGCAACATGAGTCAAATATCCTACATAGATAATAGAGTTAATGCGAGTGCTGACTTCAGTTACAGGGCTGGCGAAAACAACTTTATTTATTTCTGCGAGGAAAATTATTTAAAAATATTGGATTATAGTCGTTCTAAGACAATAATGTGGTGTGATATGACTTATGGGGCTAAAAAATTCACTTCGACAGTAAATGGAAAATTAGCGATAGCTTATAAGCAAAATCAGGATTTAACAAGCTCCTTTTATGTGTTTGACATTAACTCGTTGTACCGCCACACAAAATAATACATTGATTGAGTTTCTATCATTAAGCTTAGGCTGACCTATATTCTCAGCATTAATTGTATTTTTGAAATCACCGATTGGGTTGGATGATGGTATCAATTTCATCAAACCAATCAAATAAATCAGCGATTCTGACAAATGAAAAAACTATTCCTTTTAGATGGTATGGCGCTTATTTACCGGGCGCATTTTGCTTTGAGTAAAACGCCGCGGTTTACGTCGGGCGGGTTTAATACCTCGGCAGTACTTGGGTTTACCAATACCCTGCTAGATGTGCTCAAAAAGGAAAACCCTACCCATATGGCGGTGGTTTTTGATACCGAAGCCCCTACTGAAAGACACACAGAGTTTGCCGCTTACAAAGCACACCGCGAGGCTATGCCCGAGGATCTTTCAAAAGCGCTGCCTTATATATTTAAGCTGATATTAGGTTTTAATATTCCTGTTATTACATCAGACGGATACGAGGCCGACGATATTATAGGCACCCTTGCCAAAAAAGCCGAGCAGAAGGGCTACCATGTTTATTGTATGACACCCGATAAGGATTTCGGGCAATTAGTGTCTGACAATATTTTCATCTACAAACCCGGCCGCCAGGGTAACGAAATGGAGATTTTGGGCGTTAAGGAAATTTTGGCCAAATGGGAAATTGCACGTGTCGACCAGGTTATAGACATTCTTGGCCTTTGGGGTGATGCTGTAGATGGCATACCCGGCATACCCGGCGTTGGCGAAAAAACAGCCAAAACGCTTATCAAACAATATGATTCGATGGAGGGAATTTTTGCCAACAGCCACGAGTTAAAGGGTAAGCTGAAAGAAAACATTGAGGCATTTAAAGAACAAGGTCTGCTGTCAAAAAAGCTGGCTACTATATTATTGAATGTTCCGGTTGAGTTGGATGAGGAGGGGTTAGAAATTTGCGCCCCAAGCAAAGAGCTGCTGGAGCCCCTTTTTGCCGAACTGGAGTTCAGAACTTTAGGTCGCCGTGTTTTTGGGGATGATTTTAGTATTACCGAAATAAAGGCCGTATCTGCAGGTACGCAGATAGACATGTTTGGCGCACCTGTAGCTGAGGGGCGAACAACTTTAACGGTAGACGTGCAGGATATCAAGGAGCCTGAGTTTGAACCGGCCGGCAAGAACATTGGTAATACCCCGCACGAATATCACCTGGCTGATACCAAAGAAAAACGTGCGGAACTCATCGCTCTGCTAAAACAACAAAAAAGTTTCTGCTTTGATACTGAGACAACCGGTACCGATGCCAATAACTGTGAATTGGTGGGCCTATCCTTTTCTGTTAAAGCAGGCGAAGGCTGGTATGTCCCTGTTCCGTTGGATGAGAAAGAAATAACGGCTATAGTACACGAGTTTAAGGAAGTGATGGAGGACCCTGCCATTGGCAAGATTGGCCAGAACATTAAGTTTGATATCCTGATGATGAAATGGTACGGCGTGCAGTTGCATGGCGACCTGTTTGATACCATGATGGCGCACTACATCATTGACCCTGACACCCGCCATAACATGGATGTGTTGAGCGAGAATTACCTGGGTTATAAACCGGTGTCAATTACAGAACTTATCGGACCAAAAGGGAAGAACCAAGGCAGCATGCGCGATGTGGAGATAGAAAAAATAAAAGAATACGCCGCCGAGGATGCCGACATCACCCTGCAACTAAAAGAAGTTTTTGAACCCAAGATAAAAGCAGCCGGAGCGGTTGAGCTGCTGCATAAAATTGAGAATCCGCTGATCTATGTTTTGGCTGATATGGAGCACGAAGGTGTGCGTATTGACCACGATACACTCAAAGAATTCTCTAAAGAACTGGAAACCGATATTGCCAAGTTAGAGAAAACGGTTTACGAGAAAGCCGGGGTGCGTTTCAACATCGCATCGCCAAAGCAATTGGGCGAGGTGTTGTTTGAAAAACTGATGCTTGATCCTAAAGCGAAAAAAACAAAAACCGGGCAGTACCAAACCGGCGAGGATGTGCTGCTATCATTAGCCGCCAAGAGCGATATTGTACGCGATATATTGGATTACCGCCAGCTGCAAAAGCTAAAATCAACCTACGTTGATGCGCTACCAACCATGGTGAATCAAAAAACCGGCAGGGTGCATACCAGCTATAACCAGGCTGTGGCTGCAACAGGGCGCTTAAGCTCAACCAACCCGAACCTTCAAAACATCCCCATCCGTACCGAGCGTGGACGCGAGGTTCGTAAGGCCTTTATTCCGAGGGATGATAACCACACCATAGTATCTGCGGATTATTCGCAGATAGAGCTGCGCATTATTGCCGAAATAAGCAAGGATGCTAACATGATGGAGGCCTTTGTGCAGGGCATTGATATCCACACCGCAACTGCCGCTAACGTTTATGGTGTACCGGTAGCAGAGGTAGACAGCACCCAGCGCCGCAATGCCAAGGCGGTAAACTTTGGTATTATTTACGGGCAGTCGGCATTTGGGTTATCGCAGAATCTGGGTATACCACGCAAAGAGGCTGCGGAGATCATTGAGAACTACTTCGCGCAGTTCCCGGGTATTAAGCAGTACATGGCTGATACCATGAACTTTGCCCGCGAGAACGGTTATGTCACTACGTTAATGGGCCGTCGCCGTTACCTGAGAGATATTAACTCGGCCAACCAAACCGTACGTGGTTTTGCTGAACGAAATGCCATAAACGCGCCGATACAAGGCTCGGCTGCGGACATGATAAAGATCGCCATGATCAATATCCATCGGGAGTTTAAGGCCCGCAAGCTGGATGCCCGCATGACCATGCAGGTGCATGACGAGTTGGTGTTTGACGTGCCCAACCACGAGGTGGAGATAGTTAAACCCATCATCGTAGAGATGATGCGCAGCGCCATTAAAACCGAAGTGCCTATTTTGGTAGAGATAGGCACGGGGAAGAATTGGCTGGAAGCGCATTAAGCTTGGTCTTTGGTCATTTCGCTGCGCTGTCATTGGTCTTTGATTTAGTGGGGAGTGGGCAGTGCACAGTTTGACCTGTACAGGTGTTGCAGAACAATATAGCAACACTTGCAACGCTTTGCAACAGCATTTTTTGCAAGTATTTGGTTGTTAGCTGTTTGCAACTATTGCATGTTTAAACATGCAACGATTTGCAACAGACATATTCGTCAGTAAATTTAGCTGTAAATACTTCTTAATATGCTGATTTTAAACCAATTACATATTCGAAATTTTACTCTTTTTTTGCAACAGCTTTTGCAACACCTTAACCTTACTAAATTGTCTCTGTTAACTTCCTAAAATTAAATATCCCCTTCAGCATAATTACGCGGCCCGGTATAAAAAATGATGCGGTGGTTGAGGGGTTGGCTGATATATCAAAGGATTTGATATTGGTAAGCTTCCACCCGGAACGAAAGTTAAGATTAATATAACCGACTAAATCTTTTTAAGCGCCACTGGCTAAATAGTGATAGCCGCCTTAACCAGATATGGCAGTACATCCTTTTGGAAGGATACAAAGTTTTTGCGCACGTCGCTGTCGCTTACAGAGGTGAATGCGAAACTAAACACAATGCTTTTGCTGCAGGTGATGAGGAAACGCAGGCGCTGCATATAATTGCCATCTCTGCGTATGTGGGATATCCGGGCGAAGGAAGACATCAGCATATCCTCCAGCTCGTTACTCAAATTCTTTAAAAACTCCTGCGAGTTTGTTGATTCACGAATGAAATCCCAGCCGATAAACTCATTACAAACGGTATAACTCAGCCGGCATGTTTTCATGATGAGGCCGCTCAGGTGCTTTTCTTCATCTTCATCCGGACTGCTTTTGCTTATCAGGTCGTCAACGCTAACGCGTATGTAGTCCATCAGCAGGGTATGCAGTAATTCTTCCTTGCTTTCAAAATATTTGTAGATGGTGGCTTTGGCTATGCGCGCACGTTTGGCAATTTCGTTAACGCTGGTTTTATGGTACCCAAATTTCCGAAAAAGCTCCTGCGCGGCCCGCTTAATGCTGTCTTTTATTTTTTCGGCTTCCATCCAGATCAGTTAGACACGGTTAAGTAATTGCGTGACGCGTCAATATACACATTATATGCCCTAAGTGAACGTACTGCGGGTGCTTTATTAGGCGTACCGTCCTGCAATAGCCATTTTGAGCCGCTGCATGGGTCGGTAACCAGTAGTTTGTTATCATCTATAGTTACCGCGCAGCGTTTTTCGGGTTCGTAAGCGCTGCACCTGTCATAAGCCACATAGCCATTAACCGTATTGGCAACAATAACACCAACAACACCGCGCCCGTCAACCACAACAGCACTGCCCACAGCACGCAGCGGGCTATATTTAGGGTCATTCAACTGCAACTGAAAATTAACAGCCACGTAAGGCACAACATTACCCTGCTTACCGCATGCAGAAACAGCGAACAACAATAACAGCGCTATGCCCAATCTTTTCATTATATAATTTCAGATTGAAATTGTTTAAGGAAACGTACATCGTTCTCAGAGAACAGGCGCAAGTCCTTTATAACGTACTTTAGGTTAGTTATACGCTCAATACCCATACCAAAAGCGAAGCCGGTGTATTTTTTACTATCTATTCCACAGTTTTCCAGCACATTGGGATCAACCATTCCGCAACCTAATATCTCCACCCAGCCGCTGTATTTACACATGTTGCAGCCGCTGCCTTTACAAATGGTGCATGATACATCCATCTCTGCAGAGGGTTCGGTAAACGGAAAATAGGATGGACGAAAACGTACTTTAGTGCCCTCACCATACAACTCCTGTACAAAGTGATAAAGCGTTTGCTTCAGGTCGGCAAAGGATACATTTTCATCAACATACAAACCCTCCACCTGGTGAAAGAAGCAATGCGCGCGGGCAGATATAGCCTCGTTACGATAAACACGGCCCGGCATAATAGCGCGGAAAGGTGGTTTGCCGTTCTCCATCATGCGCACCTGTACTGATGATGTGTGTGTACGCAGCGCGATATCATCGGTACCGCTGGTCTTTTTGATGAAGAAAGTATCCTGCATATCGCGGGCCGGATGTTCCTCAGGGAAGTTAAGGGCCGAGAAGTTGTGCCAGTCGTCTTCAATCTCCGGGCCTTCCGCAACAACAAAGCCCAGGCGCTTAAACACATCTATAATCTCGTTACGTACAAGTGTTAAGGGGTGGCGCGAGCCTAATTCAAAGCCATCGCCGGGTAAGGTTTTATCTATTTCCGAGGTCGAGTTTTCGATGTTGGACGTAGTCGCCTCTTTAAGTTCATTGTAACGCTCCTCGGCTAATTGCTTAAACTGGTTAAGTACCTTACCAAAGGTGCGTTTCTCTTCCGGACCAACTGTTTTAAATTGGTCGAACAGATCTTTAATGATGCCCTTAGTACCTAAAAATTTTATCCGGAAGGCTTCCAACTCATCCGCCTTAGTAGCCGCGAATGCCTTTATCTCGGCGGTATATTTATCTATAGTTTCCTGCATTATAATAGGATTGCAAGCGCAAATTTAACAAACTAAAGCCATTATTTAAGTACGCCCAGCTCCTTACCTACTTTAGTAAACGCTGCAATAGCCTTATCCAAGTGCTCCGACTCATGCGCGGCAGATAACTGTACCCTTATTCTGGCCTTACCTTGCGGCACTACCGGGTAGTAAAAACCTATCACATATATACCCTCATCCAGCATTTTGGCGGCAAATTGCTGCGCCAGTTTGGCATCATACAGCATTACAGGCACTATAGGATGAACGCCCGGCTTAATATCAAAGCCTGCTTCCGTCATCGCTTTGCGAAAGTATTGCGTGTTTTGCTCCAGCTTATCGCGCAGCTGCGTAGTTTTACTTAGCATGTCAAGCACCGCTATAGATGCGCCCGCAATGGCCGGGGCCAACGTGTTGCTAAACAGGTAGGGCCGCGACCGCTGGCGCAGCAGATCAATAATTTCCTTTTTACCCGATGTAAACCCGCCCGACGCGCCACCCAGCGCTTTGCCTAATGTGCCCGTAATAATATCTATCTTATCAATTACATTATGATGCTCGTGCGTGCCCCTGCCGGTTTTGCCCATAAAGCCGCTGCAATGGCTCTCGTCAATCATCACCAAGGCGTTGTATTGTTCTGATAGGGCGCAAATTTTATCCAGTTGGGCAATGGTGCCATCCATGCTAAAGGCGCCGTCTGTAACAATAATTCTATGCCTGCAGTCTTGTGTAGCTTTTAGTTTTTCTTCCAGGTCAGCCATATCATCGTGCTTGTAGCGTTGTCGCTGCGCTTTGCACAGGCGCACACCATCAATAATTGATGCATGGTTCAACTCGTCAGATATAATGGCATCCTGCTCATTAAACAGCGGTTCAAACACCCCTCCGTTGGCATCAAATGCCGCGGCGTAAAGTATGGTATCTTCGGTGCCTAAAAACTCCGCTATCTTTTTTTCCAGTGTTTTATGGATATCCTGCGTACCACAAATAAAACGCACGGAGGATAGTCCGTATCCATGCGTATCCATCGCAGCTTTGGCGGCTTCTATAACCTGTTGGTTACCAGATAGGCCCAGGTAGTTGTTGGCGCAAAAGTTAATCACCTCCTTTCCGCCCTGAACCGTTATTTCTGCACCCTGCGGTGATGTGATGATCCTTTCTTTTTTATATAATCCGGCCTTTTCAATATCAGCAAGCTCCTGCTGTAATACCGGTTTTAGGGTGTTATACATATCAAAAAATTAAGATTACAAAACTAAGCATTCATGCTGTTAAACATGGTTAAGTGGTGGCTTCAAATAATATTAGCAGTGAAAGCAAACATTTGTTTATAAAAAACCTTTAATAGGATGGTTTATATGAAGATACGTTTACTCTTACTTTACCTTTTTTTAACAGCTTTTATAATTAAAGCTGAAGCACAGCAATTTGTTTTATCGGGCCGGATTGTTAATGAGCAAAACAAGCCGGTTTCTTTCGTATCTATCTACATCCGCAACTCTACTTACGGCACCACCACTAACGACGAGGGAAATTATACGCTTAAGTTGGAAGCCGGTACCTACAAAATAGTGTACCGTTTTGTAGGATTTAAAGAGCAAACACAAACCGTTACTATTGCCGGGCAGGACCAGCGCCTGAATATCAAACTGGAAAAGGAAATCTATCAGCCCCGGGCAATTGACCGTCAGGCACGCAACGGCCGCGATACCTCTGCAATGAATATTATGCAAAAGGTGATAGATAAACGTCAGTATTATCTAAACGAGGTAAATTCCTATTCATGTTCAGTTTATATTAAAGGGGTGCAAAAATTAATAGACGCACCTAACGCATTAATGCGGGGCGGGGTGGCTAATGTGTTATCATTAGACAGCAACGGCAAGGGGGTTTTGTATCAGTCAGAAATGCTTTCCACATTCACATCCGCAAGGCCCAACAAAATAAAGGAAGAAACTATAGCGCAGCGCATGGCCGGTATAACACCGTCATTCAGCTACTCAAAAGCTTCCGACCTGTCAGCCAATTTTTACGATAATATCTTCGCCGTACAGGGCTTAAGCAGCAGGGGCTTTGTTTCACCTATTGCATCAAATGCTTTTTCGTACTACCGTTATAAACTGGTGGGTACCGCAGTTAGCAACGGTAAAAATATTGATAAAATTGAGCTGATACCCAAGCATGCTCACGACCCCGTTTTTCGTGGGCACATTTATATTGTTGAAGGCGACTGGCGGCTTTACAGCGTTGATCTGGTACTGACCGACGAAGCCAACTTCCTTAATCTGGTTGATACCATGCGCATTAGTCAGCAATATGTGCCTATTCGCGACAGCACGTGGATGCCTTCATCAATAGAGTATGATTACAGCGGCAATGTATTCGGATTTAAATTTGAGGGGTATTACATCGGCTTATATAACAACTACAAATTTGATCTTAAAATACCGGACGGTTATTTCACCGGGGAAATTTTGCGCATAGATACCGCCGCTAATGTTAAAACGCCGTTGTACTGGACCAATCAGCGCCCGGTTCCGCTTACCCGGGATGAAAGTGTGGATGCCAGAAAACGGGATAGTATTGTAGCCATTCAAAGCACCCAAGCCTACCAAGACTCGCTGCAGCGAAGTAATAATCATCTTTCGCCATTACCTTATCTGGTAACCGGCCATACCATAATTAACCGCGCGGCAAAGGACACATTATATTTATATCCTTTTTTGCAGACCTTTTTTTACAATACGGTTGAGGGTTGGGGAGTTAATGCCAGGGTGAGGTACTCTAAACTTTTTGATGATTACCGGTCATATAGCGTTTCGCCAAGCATACGCTACGGCACGGCCAATAAATTGCTTAGCGCTAATGTGCGGTCATCCTATACGTACGATCTGTTTAACGCCGGGATGTTCTTTTTTGATGCCGGAAGCGATGTATTAGATCTTAACAATGCGGGTACGCGGTCGCTTTATTTTAACACATTGAGTACTTTACTGAGCGAGCGAAACTTTGTCAAGTATTATCGTTCTGTATTCGGCAATTTTGGGTGGCAGCGTGAAGTGAGTAACGGTATAAGGTTTAATGTAAACCTGGGATATTCAGATCGTACCCAGCTTTTCAACAACTCTTACAACCACATATTTGATAACAAAAACCGGGAGTTTACCTCAAACAATCCGCTGGCACCTGAAAATGCGCCTGCTGATGACCGCTCCATACTGTTTCCGCAGCATCAGGCGCTTACATTGAACGCTTCGGTAAGGTTTACCTTTGCACAACCGTTTATAACCCGCCCAACGGGCCGCATTTTTTTACAATCGGCCTATCCCGTATTGACGGTAAATTACCGCAAGGGTATCAGTGGCGTATTGGGTTCTGATGTTAATTACGATTTTACGTCGGTTACTGTAACTCAGGACAGGATAAGGCTTGGCTTAACCGGCTATTCGTCTTTCAAACTGGCTGCGGGTACTTTCTTAAATAAAAAGACGCTGTACTTCCCTGATTTTTATCACTTTATTGGTAACCAAGGCACTACTTTTGACCCAACCGATGTGGGCAGCTTCCATTTTTTACCTTTTTACAGGTTTAGCGCCAACAGTTCATTTGTTGAGGCGCACTATCAGCATAATTTTTCGGGATCAATTTTAAGGCGGATACCTTTTGTGCGCAGGCTAAAACTGGAAGAAATTGTTGGGGCAAATTACCTTACCATGAGAAATAACCCCAACTACTCTGAGTTTTATGTAGGCATTCAACGCCTCATTTTCCGGGTAGATTATGGTATCTCATTCACCGGTAACCAGCGTTATATCCAGGGGATAAGATTATTTTATGGTATAAGGTAATTAAAACAGCTCTACCAGCTTCTCTAACGCCATACCTCTTGATCCTTTTATAAGGATGGTACTGTTGGTTATTGGCCGCTGTTTCAAACCTTCCGCAGCATCATCCCGGGTTTCATAAAACTCAACGGGGAGTGCATCATCCTTCAGCTTATAAAACTCTTTGCCAATTATTACGCGCCTGTTAACAGGGGTAGCCAATGCTTTTTCTAATATGGCTTTGTGTTCTGCTTTGGCCTCCGTGCCCAGCTCAAACATATCTCCTAAAACGAGAACTTTATTGTCGGCAGCAAGTTCGCCCATATTGCCAATGGCCGCGGCCATACTGGTTGGGTTGGCGTTGTAATAATCGCAAATAAGGGTGTTGCTGGCGGTTTGCACCACCTGCGAGCGGTTATTTTTAGGCTGATAGTTGCTTATGCCCTTGTTTATCTGTTCGGGCGATAGATTAAAATGTACACCTATACAGATCGCCGCCAATATATTATCCAGATTATATGCACCGGTAAGTTGGGTTTTTACCTCATAGCTTTCGCCTGATGTGTTATTGGTCCATTTAAGCGACAGGTAAGGCGCGTTACCTGTTATCTCGCCGCTTACCAGGTCGTCAATGGCATCGCCGTAAAAAACCGGCGGCGTCTGAAACCTGCGGGCCGCCTGCATTGTCATCAATATGGGGTTATTGCTGTTGATGAATGCCTGTTGGTTATTGGCGCTTAAAAAATCGTACAGCTCCCCTTTGGCTTTTTTCACTCCCTCCAAACTGCCAAAACCTTCCAGATGCGCTTTACCTACATTGGTGATAAGCCCGTGTGTGGGTTGCGATATGCTGCTTAATAGGGCTATTTCGCCAACATGGTTGGCACCCATCTCTATAACCGCCGCCTGGTGCGATGTATTAATATTAAGTAGGGTTAATGGCACCCCAATATGGTTATTCAGGTTGCCCTGGGTGGCCAGCGTGTTAAACTGCTCAGACAATACAGCATTGATCAACTCCTTGGTGGTGGTTTTACCATTGGTGCCGGTAAGGCCAACCACCGGAATACTTAACTGCCTGCGGTGATGACGTGCCAGATCCTGCAAGGCAGCCAGTACATCATCTATTAAAATATATTTTTCGCCTGCTTTATATTCAGCGTTATCAATAATGGCGTATGCCGCGCCGGCTTCAATTGCCTGGGCTGCGAAGGTATTAGCATCAAAGTTTTCGCCTTTTAAGGCGAAAAATAAGCTGCCCGGGGTTATTTTACGGGTATCGGTAGTAATAACCGGGTGTTGCAGGTATATCTGGTAAAGTTGTTCGGTATTCATAATCAATAGTGGTAAAGTTATGATTTAACGGAATGTAAACATAAAAAAACCACTTTCGTTTTGGAGGGGATGTTTGTGGGGGTGGCTCAGGTTTTGTGTGAGCCAATGTGAGCCCCCGTGAGCCCCCTGCCATATTTTGTCTTCTGCTTTGATGCAATGAGACCGCAAACTGAGAGCGAAGGAACACAGAGAACTACACACTAAACCCACATGGGCTCACCACGTTCTGTTATAATTTTTAATGTTTTAGTGTACTTAAGTTCCATCTTTCTCCGGTAAGTAGCAAATGTATTACCACCAGCTTTAAACAGCTTGCGATGCGCAAACCATACCAAACCTGATGTGGCAATAAAAAAGTATTTATACGCCGTTATGCGCCACCATTTAGAGAACGCATTCTTATCATCAAAGATGATGGCAAGCCTTTCGGTTTGGAAGGTGATGTGATATGCCTCGTCAATCAATATATCGGTGCATATCTGTTTCAGCAATGTGCATTCCGTAGCATCCTTTAGTGCCTGGTAAAATATCTGCGCTGTACTTTCAACAACAATAACAGCCAGCGTCCATAGTTCCATACTGGTATTATAATACCGCACTTTTCTGAAAAGCGAATCACCCCAATCTTTTTTTATACGTGGAACGCCTATAGTATCCAGATAACAGCCTAAGTTATTGCCGTGCTTTTGCTCCTCCTTAATAAAAAGCTTAACTGCATCTATGTAAGCCACATCGCCAATTTTATGGGCGTACTTCGTAGCGGCAGCTATAAGGTGTTTACCTTCAGATGTTTCGCCCAATTGCCATGCCTGCAATGAGGCTTTGATGGTATCCAACTCGGCAATGGTTAATGCCGGTCTTACTTCCCAATTAACACGCTGTTCTAACGCGTTTGCCTTAAAATGATTTATCCAGTACTGGCTGGTGAAATATGTATTCATATGTGATAAGGTTAGTGTTTGCTAAGTTCTATTTTTAGTAATGTATATATCAACTTGAGATATAGCATTTTCGTCCGCATTGACTCCTTGAGTCGCGTAAAGGGTTTTTGTGGTTCTGTCATGTTGTTAAGTTTTCTTGGTTACATATTAAGTTGGGTAGGTTGTAGAACTGGATGCACAGTAAAGCGCACCCTAAATATGGACCTGACACTTCCCAGAAGAATTGTGTAGTTATAAAGTCAATGCCAGATTCATGCAATCCGAACAAGGTCAGGAAAGTAAAAAACACTAGCAGAAAGGCGGTAATCTGTACTATGGCTTTATAAAGCCCTACATCAAGGTCCGATTTTAACAGAATGTAAACACTTATACAAAATAGCACCGATGTAAAGCTGGAAAATAGAAGGCCCGCTAACGTCAAAATGAAATAAAAAGACACGGCTTCGTCCAAATGGAAAAAAGATGTTTGTGGACTCAAATAATCGATACTAATTAGAAATACAGGGGCGGTTAATGCGGTTGTAAACCATATTTTAAGTGCATATTTTATAGCTTCTATCATTTTAAAAGTACTTTTAATTTCAAAGTAAATGGGTAAAAAAATTATTTTATGTTTTGCTGAGCTAAAATCAGCTTTTCTAAAGCGTCTAAGTGGCTTTTAAAGGCCTGTTTACCTGCTGCTGTAGCTTCATAATTGGTATTGGGCTTACGGCCCAAAAAAGATTTATTCACCAGTATGTATTCCTCTTTCTCTAAAGCCTTAAGGTGCGATGCCAGGTTGCCGTCTGTAACATCCAGCAGCTCTTTTAACGAGTTAAAATCATAGCGCTGGTTAGCCACCAACACACTCATTATCTGCAAGCGTACGCGGTTCTCAAAAGCCTTATCTAATTTATCAAATGGTACTTTCACCTGTCGTATTTAAAATACATTACGCTGCCATACACTATATGCAGCACCCCAAAACCAAACGCCCAAAATACTAAACCGTATCCGGGTAAGCAAGCCGCTAAAAGGCCCAAAATCACCTCACACAATCCCAAAAACTTAACATCGGTAAAGGTAAAATTACTGGCACCAATTAAAGCCAGTCCGTAAAAAATAAGCGATGCCGGGGCTATAATGCCAAAGTAACCGCGGTAAAGCAGTATCAACATCAGGCCGCCACCTGCCAATAAAGGTACACTCATGTTAAAAATCAATTCCCGGCTTACCCGTCCTAACAATGGCTGGCCCTTGCGTTTAGCTTTTTTATAGCTTAAGTATACGCCTGTACCAATAGAAAGAACTAAAACCGCAGCGGCTATTAACAATAGCTGAACAACCAAAGCATCGTTAAACAAGGCAAAACCGGCTCCGTCTGGTATAGTATATATGCGCGAGTTGTTGCTGTACAATAGGTTGTAAGCTAATGCAGCGCCTGCAAGCGCGTATACCCCCGCCAGCACACCCGAGAGGCCGCTAAGCGAAATAAATTTTGACGACCGCTCCATCAGGTTGCGGATAGAGGCCAGATCGTTCTGAATTTCGTTGTTCTCCATTGAAAAGCACTTTGTAATTCAAAGTAACGATTTGTATTTCTTATTGTCAAGTGTTAAGGGAAATATTTTTGCTCTTTGTTTTGTTAGCCGGACCCGAGCGTTTTTTTTACCTGCAAACAACAATTTTTTATTTAAACTTGTGCGGCAATGGTATAACCACGAATGAACGACGATTTTTACAGGCAAATTTTAGATAAACAGCAGCAGGCCGCGGCGTTGCCCTCTAACAAAGAGATAACCGCCTGGGGTTTGCAGGTTATTCGTTTGTTATATCCCGAGCAATCAAAAAAGGTTTTTTTTACGCTACCCCAGCTACACGAAGAATTTGCGCGACTGAACGATGAGCTTTGCCATATAATGGATGCCACCCGCGAGTGCAGCGATTGCGACAATAAAAAGGTGGCCAACGCATTTTTTGATGGATTACCCGCGCTTTACAATATTTTAAATACCGATATACAAGCCATTTTTAATGGCGACCCGGCCGCCCGCAGCGAATTTGAGGTAGTGCGTACCTACCCGGGGTTCTATGCCATTTCATTTTACCGGCTGGCTAATTGCCTGGTTAAACTGGATGTGCCGTTGCTACCGCGAATTTTGACAGAACACGCGCACTCAAAAACAGGTATTGATATACATCCGGCAGCAGAAATTGACGAATACTTCCATATTGACCACGGCACCGGCATTGTAATTGGCGAAACCAGCCAGATAGGCAAAAATGTAAAGCTTTACCAGGGCGTAACCCTTGGCGCGCTTAGCGTAGCAAAAAACATGGCCCATACCAAGCGCCACCCAACGGTTGAGGATAATGTCGTGATCTACTCGGGCGCTACCATATTGGGCGGCAACACCGTTATTGGGCACGATAGTGTTATAGGCGGCAACGTTTGGATAACCGCCAGCGTTGAGCCGCACTCTACCGTTTATCATACCCCAATGATAAAGGTTTCAAAAAACACCGAAAAAACAGAATAGTATGGCAGGAATGCTTGACCTGATAGGTAATACGCCGCTGGTGGAGATCACCCGGCTTAACCCCAATCCTAAAGTAAAAATCTTTGGTAAGCTGGAGGGCAATAACCCCGGTGGAAGCGTTAAAGACCGCGCCGCTTACAGCATGATAAAGAACGCGTTGGAGCGCGGTGATATAAAACCAGGCACAAAACTGATTGAAGCAACCAGCGGTAACACCGGCATTGCTTTAGCCATGATAGCAGGCCTTTTTGGTATTGAGATAGAATTAGTGCTACCATCCAACTCAACCCGCGAACGCACCCTCACCATGGAGGCCTTTGGCGCTAAGGTGGTTTTATTAGAGGGCATAGAAGCCTGCCGTGACTATGCGGAAGAAAAGGGGGCAACCGGCGAGTATTTTTTATTGAACCAGTTTGCCAATGCCGATAATTACATGGCGCATTACCGCACCACCGCGCCCGAAATATGGCGCGATACCAACCAGGGCATTACGCATTTTGTAAGCGCCATGGGTACTACCGGTACCATAATGGGATGCTCTAAGTTTTTAAAGGAAGTTAACCCCAACATACAAATTGTAGGCTGCCAGCCAACCGAAGGTTCGTCTATACCCGGCATACGCCGCTGGCCCGAAGCATATTTGCCTAAAATATTTGATCCAAGTCGCGTTGACAGGGTAATGGATATTGCAGAAGAAGATGCCATACAAATGACCCGCAAAATGGCCCGTGAAGAGGGCATTTTTGCAGGCATGAGCAGCGGCGGCGCATTATCGGCAGCGATAAAACTTGCTGAAGAACTAGAGGAAGGTGTTATAGTCTTCATCTGCTGCGACCGTGGCGACAGGTATTTGAGCAGCGAGTTGTTTGGGTAATATGTTCTATCTTATTGTCATTGCGAGGTACGAAGCAATCGCGAACTATGCATAGCGAACCTTTCTCCGTGCGATTGCTTCGTACCTCGCAATGACAGAAAATCGATTTTTGATAATGCCTAAAACTCATCTCTATTACGTTTACATGCTTACCAATAAAGGTAATACCGTGATCTATATTGGTGTAACTAATGATGTCCAAAGGCGGGTTTGGGAACATAAACAAGGGATTTACAAAGGCTTTTCTAAGAAATACGCGTGCCATAAGTTGGTTTATTATGAAGAATACCAATGGATACAAGATGCAATAGCGCGCGAAAAGCAACTCAAAGCCGGTTCAAGGCAAAACAAGATTGACCTCGTAAATTCTGAAAATCCTGATTGGAATGACCTAAGTTTAGATTGGTACGAGGGTTGGGGGACATAGCAAACTTGTCATTTCGCCCGGGCTCGCCCTGCTCAATTGGCGCGGAGCCTGTTACGTTTTTCGTGAGTTGTTGTTTTTAAGGCACTCAAGAAGGCTACGCCGTTTGGCTTGATCCAAAAGTAACCAAAAGATCAAGTCAGGCTGATCGCTGCCATTACACAGGCCAGACTCCCGGCTGCGCACCCTGACAGGCCAACGCTTCTTTATTTTTCATTGTGTATCGTTATTTCTTTATCTGAACATAATCAGTCAGCAGATAAGCTTCGGGTGAAATCAGGCAAAACTGCAGGCCCGTGCGGTGGTAGGGGCATAGTAACCTTTTGCTGAAGCGGGGGTCTGTGCGAGCGATAGCAGGGCAAAATTTTACAGCCCGTGGTTTTACCTGATTTGCAGGTAAAGGCCTTGTGCGGCAAAGAAGCCTCTCTGCTGACTTGATTTTTGTTTCTTTTTATCAAGAAAAAGAAAAAGGCCATCCGCGGCCCTAGCGGGGCAAGATAAGCGCGGTAATGGCCTAACCAAGCGACAAAAAGGGCGCGAGTCTATTAACTAGTTAAAAGCAATTACCCTTTATTTCCCCCCGGCTTCCTATTCCCTTTAAAAGGCTTCCTGCGATTATTATTGCCCCTGTTAGGTTTGGCTTCGTGCGCGGTTTTAACTTCGGCAATGCTTAAAATATGCTCAGGGATAGGGTGCTGCGTAATTTTGCGGTCCATCAATTCCTCAATACTTTTCAGCCTGCGTTCGTCGCGGTGATTTACAAAAGTTATAGCGGTACCTGTGGTTTCGGCACGTGCTGTACGGCCAATGCGGTGGATATAATCCTCGGCGTCGCCTGGCACATCAAAATTCACCACCAGGTCTATCCCCTCTACATCAATCCCCCGCGAAAGCGCGTCGGTACCGATAATAACAGGTAGCTGCCTGTTTTTAAATTGTAGTAGTATTTCCTCGCGTTCGCGCTGTTCCAGATCTGAGTGAAAGGCTTCCACTTTTATCCCCGCCGCCTTAAGTTCCTTTGCTAATGATCGCACTATTTCTTTGCGCGATGCAAATACTATTGTGCTAACGTAATTGCCTTCTTTTAAAATATGCCTTAACAAAGGCACCTTCTGCTGGTCGTGCGGGCGGTAAATCTGTTGGTCTATGCCAACAGCAGGCTGAGATATAGCAATGTTGATCTGTTCGGGATCGGTCAGTATTTTCTTTGCCAAAGTGCGGATACGGCCCGGCATAGTCGCTGAGAAAAGCAGGGTTTGCCGTTGTTTAGGCAGATAGCTTATGATACGCATTATATCATCGCTAAAGCCCATGTCCAACATGCGGTCGGCTTCGTCTAATATTAAATACTTTATTTTATTCAGCTTAAGCACGCCGGATGTAAGGTGCGCTATTAATCTGCCCGGAGTTGCAATAATGATGTTAACATTGTTCTGTATGCCGCGTCGCTGCTGCTCATAAACACTGCCATCGCCGCCACCAAATACGGCTATTGAGGTTACGCCTGTAAAATAAGCTAAGCCTTCGGCCTGCTGGTCTATCTGTTGGGCCAGCTCGCGTGTTGGGGTAAGCACCAGGGCAAGGGTTTCATCCGCGTCAACGCGTCCTATAAGCTCCATTACCGGCAGCAAAAACGATGCGGTTTTGCCTGTGCCGGTTTGAGCGCAGGCTATCAGATCTTTACCATCTAATATGGCGGGGATAGCCATGGCCTGGATTGGGGTAGCCTGGGTATAACCCATGCTGCTGATGCCATCTGCTAATTGTTCGTTAAAATTAAATTCCTGAAACGTCACTCTTTATATGTAAAAGTGCCAAGTTAGCTAAAATTAAGCGCAATCCGGTTATCGCTAAGAATGGATATAGCTCTGCAGGTGCTCAATGGTTTGCTCGTGCAGTAAAATAGTTTCTGCAACCACATCATTTATTGATATAATGCCTATCTGTTTATCGCCATCAAAAACCGGCAGGTACCTTACATTTCCCTCGCTCATCAGGTGCATACATTGGTCTATAGAATCGGCCTGTGCAACCTGGGGTATGCCGGTGCTCATAATATCGCGTACAATTGTTGCTTCAGATGAGCGCCCCATCAGGATAACCTTTCGTGCATAATCGCGCTCGGTTAAAATACCGGCGTACACACCATTTTCTGTAATAACAACCGAGCCGATGTTTTTTCCGGCCATTAATTTTAAAGCTTCTAAAACAGAGGTGCCGGCATCAATGCTGAATACATTCTGCCCTTTGCGACGGAGGATATCTGCAACTTTTCTCATAAGCGGGGTTATTTAATTGGTACATACTATATTACGATAAACAATTGAAATAAAAAAGGTTTCAATCTTTTATTTTAATATGAATATTGGGTAAGCATCATTATGCTTTTTGCCCACTTTTGTAACCCGCTGGTGCCAAAAAGAAAAAGCCACAATCACGCTAACAGATGGCGCAATTGTGGCTTTATGTGTTTTTCAGGCGATTAAAATTTTACTTTTTCGCGGTAATCTTATCACTAATTCTAAAGTAATCAAAATCAACATAACCGCCTGTGGTTTTAGTAGCATAGTTAAACAAACCAAAGCGGTAACCCATAAAGTGTGGCAGCGTGTACGACATTTTAAGCTCATTGCCAATTGCTGTCCAGGCTTTACCGTCAAGGCTATAATATAAATAGGCTTTATCGGCGCGGTTGGTAAAATCGCAGTCGGCCTTAAAGTAAACCACTTTTTGGTTGATAGGAATATTAGCCGCTTCAACTTCTTTGGCACCCTGTCCGTCGCCTACTACTATGGCTTTGCCTGTAGCGGTAGCCTTTACGCCAACCCATTCATATTTTTTTTGCAGCAGCAGTAACCCGGCGTAATCGCCATCCTTCATGTTGGTTACATCAATTGAAGTTGCTCCGGATGATGTAGGCCCGAATGTGCGTTGCGTTAAGGTGTTGCGTGCTTGTAAAACATTGCTGTCTATGCGGCCTGTAGTTAGCCTTAAATATCCAGGGCGGTCTGTAACAGACCATTTATCATTCACAGGGTTATGGTTCCACTGCCAAACCAATGGCAGGGCAGGATCGCTTTTTTTGCGGGTAAACTCATCGCTGTTAACTAAACCCGGTATTAAGCCTTTGCTTGCCGGAAGATTAAGATCTGCCGGGAATTTTCCATTATCGCCAATCACAGGCCAGCCATCCACCCACTTTACAGGCAGAATGTACGGCGCACGGCCAACTGATCCGTAATCGCGGAACAGGTAAGAAAACCACTCGCCTTTAGCATTGTCTACCAAACTGCCCTGCGCTACGCCCAGGTCCTGAAAAGCCAACTTACCTTCCCATGGTCCGGTAATTTTATCCGCACGGTGCATTACTTCGGTGCGCATACCGCCACGTGGCCAGGTAATATTGAACAGGTAATACTTACCGTCATGTTTTAAAAGTTGTGAGCCTTCGGCCTGCAGATTGATGTTTGTACCGGCAGGAAGGCTGGCGTTTGGTATAATTATCTGCTGGGTGTTAGGTTTAATACCCGATAGGTCCTCGTTTAGTTCCACCAGTGTTATGCGGCCTGCATTGTAAGCCATATATATTTTGCCGTCATCGTCAAAAAACAATGAGTGGTCGTGCAATGATGGTTTAAAGGAGTGCTCTACCCATGGGCCTTTTTCAATATTTTTTGATGTGAAAATATAGGTTTTGCCCGTAGTGCTTGAGAATGTGGTTACATAATAGGTGCCGTTATGGTAGCGCAAGCTGCTTGCCCATGATCCCTTGCCGTAGGCGTTCTTTTTACCTACTAGGTTAAGATCATCATTATCGCCTAAAGTTTGGTAAACATAGCCTACCAATTGCCAGTTCACCAGGTCCTTTGATTTCATAATAGGCAAACCGGGGTTCATGTGCATAGTGGTACTGCTCATATAATAAGTATCGCCAACGCGGATCATGGCCAGATCGGGCACATCAGCAAATACTACGGGTAACGGCTCGGGGGCCTTTTGGGCAACTGATGTCTGGATGCCGGCAACAGCCAATCCCACACCTAAAGTGAGGCACTTAAAAAAGGTATTCATATTGGTTTTATTTAGATCTCTATTTTAAACTGGTTCAGCGTAGTTAACTTATAATTGGAATATCAGCTTAGTGGCCAGCCACTTTTCGCCGGGTTTAGCCCAGGGCAAAGCCTGCTGAAATTTCCACATCAGTTGCTCCCACTCCTGCACTTTAGGGTTAGCCGCATCCATCTTCGCTTTTTGTTCTACCGAGTATTCGTCGGTTACTTCCATTATCATAAACAAACGGTTACCTGTGCGGTATATTTCCATCGCTGTAATATGCGCGTCTAAAATACTTTTCCGTATTTCGGGCCAACCGTTTTCGGCCTTGTGCCAGTGTTCGTATTCGGCTATTAATTTTTCGTCGTCTACCAGATCAAGGGCAAAGCAAAATCGTTCCATTTTTTGCAGATTTTAAATTGTTTTTTTAACCGTTTTAAAGTGTAACAAAGGCCTAAATAACAAACAACATTTGTATTTAAGGCTCCGTCACTAAATTAATACTTGGTTAGGTTTTGATGTTTCGAATATCCTATATAATTTCGAGAAAATTAAATGTAAAAAGTACATTTAAAAAATCTAATTATGAAACTTCACTTTTTTTATGCCGCGGTAGGGCTTGCTTGTTTTTGCAGCACCGTAAATGCCCAAAACACAAAATTAACGCTAGATTTAACTAAACCCGGCACAACGGTTAGCCCAATGCTGTATGGTTTAATGACGGAGGAGATAAACTATGCCTACGATGGCGGCTTATATGCCGAGCTGATACGCAACCGAATATTTAAAAACAACCCTGCCAAGCCTGATGCCTGGAGCCTTGTTAGCGAGGGTGATGCTAAAGCCGCCATTCAACTGGTTGGCGCTAACCCGCAAAATGTACCCAATGCCGAACGCGGCCACGCAATTAACGACGCGTTGACCACCTGCCTGAAATTAACGGTTGAACAACCAGGCACACGCGCAGGCATTGCTAATTCTGGTTTTTGGGGTATTCCTGTTAAGCCAGCCACAACTTACAGCGCGTCTTTTTATATAAAAGGAGCGGGCCAGGCACCGCCGCCCGCGCGGGGCGGTAACCGCCCGCCGCAGGCTAACGCTGTACCTATACCGGTTATTGAAAATAATACCGCAGGACCAATTACGGTTAGCCTGGAGAGCAATGACGGAAAAACCGTTTATGCATCGGGAACAATAAACCTGGAGAAAACGCCTTACTGGAAAAAATATGCTTTAAAGCTAACCACACAAGCCGGTATTACCCCAACTAAGGATGCCCACTTTGTAATATCAACCAACAGAACAGGTTTATACTATTTTAACCTGGTATCATTATTTCCGCCTACTTATGGCAACAGGCCAAACGGCAGCCGCACAGACCTGATGCAGCTGTTGGTAGATATGAAACCTGCATTTTTACGTTTCCCGGGGGGTAACTATCTTGAAGGACCTTACCTGGCCGACCGTTTTCCATGGAAAACTACTTTGGGCCCGTTGGAGCAAAGACCTGGTCACCCGGGCAGCTGGGGTTACCGCGCTACAGACGGCCTGGGCTTATATGAGTTTTTAGGATGGTGCGAGGATGCGCATATGGAACCTTTACTGGGTGTTTACGCAGGCTACTCGTTAAATGGCGACCATGTTGATGCAGGCCCCTTGCTGGAGCCTTATATTGAAGATGCTTTAGAAGAAATTGAATACATAATAGGCGATGCCAAAACTACTGTATGGGGTGCGCGCCGCGCTAAAGATGGCCACCCGGCACCATTTAAGCTACACTATGTAGAGGTGGGTAACGAGGATTGGTTTGACAAATCGGGCTCATACGATGGCAGATTTAACCAGTTCAGGGCTGCTATCAACAAAAAATATCCGCAGTTAAAAGTAATATCAACTATAGCCACTAAAGTTTATCCAACGCAAAGAGTAACCAGCGGCCCGCCGGTTGATATGGAGGACGAGCACTACTACCAAAACTCGTGGCAAATGCAGGAAGATGCCTTTAAATATGATAACTACGACCGTACAAAAGGGCCGAAGATATTTGTAGGCGAGTGGGCCACGCGCGAAGGATCGCCAACTACTAACTTGATCTCTGCCCTGGGCGATGCCGCGTTTATGACAGGCATGGAGCGCAATAGCGATATTGTGCTAATGTCTTGTTTCGCGCCATTATTTGTTAACGTTAACCCACGCAACCAGGCTACGGGCGAACCGGCAGGCATGCAATGGGCATCAGATCTGATAGGGCATGACGCCTTGACAAGCTATGGCTCACCATCGTACTATGTTCAAACCATGTTCAATAATAATATTGGTAACAAGGTTGTACCTGTTAGCGTTAGCAACCTGCCCATGCTGCACATTGATACAGCAGCTATTAACAAAACCCTGGCACCACAGCAACGCCGCGGAAGGCAGCAAAAACCCGAGCGCCCTTCTTTATACTATGTTGCCACTAAAGACAGCAAAACCGGAACCATCTATTTAAAAGTGGTAAATGTGGCCGACCACGCCGAGAATGTTACACTGGACCTGAAAGGAGCCGGAGCAGTTGCATCTACAGGTACGCTGATAGAGCTTAAAGGTGATAAACCGGAATCTACTAACTCTATTACCGACCCTAAACACATTGTACCGGTAACAACCAGCTTAAAGGGTTTGGGCAAATCATTCTCGCATTCGTTCAGTCCGTATTCTGTAAGTATTATTAAAATAAAAACAACGGTTGGTAAGTAACAAGCAATACCCCCGTTAAATAATTATGCGCCCCTATACTGTTATAAGTATCGGGGCGTTTTTATGAAACGATGTACTGGATATTAAAATTAATTGTTCTTAATACAGTTATAATTGTAATATTGAATTTTTAAATTCGCATACCAATTTTCTCTTTTAAAATAGATTTTATGAAAGCATTTTTTGCCATCGCTTTAATAAGCTGCAGCCTGACGGTTAAGGCCCAGATACCCTCAAAACCGGATGCGCCGGGGCTTAAGCTATTCCCGATAAAGGATGTGCATTTATTGCCCAGTCCGTTTAAATCTGCTGAAAGTGTCGATCTTAAATACATGCTAGCCATGGACCCCGACAGGCTGCTTGCACCGTTTTTGCGTGAAGCCGGATTACCTGCCAAGGCAAAAAGCTACACCAATTGGGAAAACACCGGGCTTGATGGCCACGTGGGCGGGCATTATCTTACCGCATTGGCGCTGATGTATGCTTCAAACGGAAGCCCGGAGGCGTTAAAGCGTTTAAATTATATGCTGGATGAGCTAAAGAGATGCCAGGATGCTAATGGCGATGGCTATGTTGGCGGCGTACCCGGCAGCAAAGAGCTATGGGCCGAGGTTTTTAAAGGAAATGTTGGTGCCATAGGCAAAAAATGGGTGCCTTTCTATAATATCCACAAAACTTTTGCTGGGCTGCGCGATGCTTATGTTTTAACAGGAAGCCAAACAGCTAAAAACATGTTCATTAAATTTGGCGATTGGTTTGTAAAGCTGAGCACAACTTTAACGCCGGAGCAACTGCAAACCATACTTAGAACAGAGCATGGCGGACCGAATGAAGAACTGGCCGACCTTTACGCATTAACCGGCGACAAAAAATATTTAACCGCGGCCTATAGCTTTTCGCACAAAGCTATATTGGAGCCGTTGGAAAAAGACGAAGATAAGTTAGACAACCTACACGCTAACACGCAAATACCAAAAGTTATCGGCTTTAAACGTATTGCCGACGTAAGTGGTGATAACCAATATGATGAGGCTGCGAGATTTTTTTGGAACACCGTAGTTAATAAGCGTACCGTTGCCATCGGCGGTAATAGCAGACGCGAGCTTTTTAACCCTGCTAATGATTTTTCGTCAATGATCACAGAAACGCAAGGTCCCGAAACTTGTAATACCTACAACATGCTAAAACTTACCGAGGCTCTGTTTTTAACAGATGCAACTTCGGGGTACATGGATTTTTATGAGCGTGCGCTTTACAATCATATCTTGTCATCGCAGCATCCAACAAAGGGTGGCTTTGTTTATTTTACGCCAATGCGCCCGGGCCATTACCGCATTTATTCGCAGCCCGAAACCAGTATGTGGTGCTGCGTAGGCTCGGGCATGGAAAACCACGCCAAGTATGCCGAAATGATCTATGCGCATGATGCTAATAACCTTTTTGTAAACCTGTTTATCCCATCAACAGTAAACTGGAAAGCAAAAGGCGTTGTTTTAACGCAGAATAACACCTTCCCCGAAACAGAAAAAACATCATTTACCGTAACAGAAACAAAAAGCGGACAGTTTACTATTCAGGTCAGATATCCATCATGGATAAAAGATAACGGATTGAAAGTTACCATAAACGGCAAAGCCTTTGCGGTAACAAAACAGGCTAACGGTTATGTAGCCATTAAACGGGCGTGGAAAAAAGGTGACAAGGTAACTGTTGACCTGCCAATGCAAACCAAAACCGAGCGCATGCCGGATAATTCTAATTACGAAGCAGTAATACACGGCCCTATTGTTATGGCTGCCGAAATAGGTAATAAAGACATCCCTGTGCTGTTTGCAGACGACAGCAGGATGGGCCATGCGCCCGCCGGTAAGATATTACCTTTGCAAAACATGCCGATGTTTGTAAGTACTGCTACAACCAACGATGCCAGCTTTATTAAGCCGGTTGGCAATCAACCACTCACCTATAGCATGAAGGGTTTGGTTTATCCTGAAAAATTCCAGTCGCTAAAACTTGTTCCTTTTTATAAGGTACACGAGAACCGTTATGTTATTTACTTTGAAAAGGAAACACCACAAAGTTTTGAGGTAATAAAACAAAAACTTGCCGCCGAAGAAGAGGCTGCCGCTAAATTGGCCGCCGCCACTGTTGATGTAATATATAGTGGAGAGCAACAACCGGAATCAGATCATTTTATTGAAAGTGAGAACTCTGCTACCGGTGTAACCCGCGGCCGTCAATTCCGCAATGCCAAAGGTTGGTTCAGCTATAAACTGGTTGATAAGAATAAAGAAGGAGCAACCATTCGCCTTACTTATTTAGGTAATGAGCGTAATAAGCAATTCAATATATTGGTTAACGACCAGTTTATTGGCAAAGTTGCGTTAGATGGCACCAACGGGAATGACTTCTTCACCGTTGATTACCCTATCCCTGCTGAAGTTTTAAGCAAGGCGATGAACGGCGGGTTGACCGTTAAATTTGCCGCTGCAGAAGGATCAACCACTGCCAATATCTATGAGGTAAGGTTATTGAAGAAATAATAGCCGGTAGGTAAAATAAAAGGAAGATAATGTTGCGTGCCGCAGGTATGGCATCTAAGTTTACGTACCTGCGGCACGCTTTTCTATTCTACCGACCTTTAACTCCTAAAGGAGTTGCAGCTTAACAGTGTTTTTATAATTTTTAAAATGCTGACTATCATTGCCTTACAGGCAATTCATAGCTAAACTCCCATACGAATAAGTGTGTTGCAAAGTGTTGCGTGTTTAACCATGCAATTGTGATAACTTATTAACGATAAGCTAGTTGAAAAAAACGCTGTTGCAAAGTGTTGCATCTGTTGCTATTTATATCTGCAACATTTCATCATTCACGCTTCACAATCAATACTCTGCAAAAACCTCATCCGGATGGCACCATAACCAGCGCTCGCCGGGTTGCGCCGAGGAGATAACCGGGTGGCCGGTTTCGTGGTAGTGCGCAGTCATATGCTTCATGGGCGAATCATCGCAGCACAGGGTTACGCCACACGTTTGGCAAGTGCGCAGGTGCACCCAGCGGCCATGGTTTTTGATACAGATCTCGCAAACCAGTTCATCCGCTACCTTAAGTTCAGTAAGTGCCTCTATGTGCGTGCATGTATTTGCCATTATTTTACCTCCGCTAAATATTTGTGTACAAAACTAATAGCCATTGAGCCTTCGCCCACGGCTGAAGCAACACGGTTCATGGCTCCGGCCCTAACGTCGCCTGCGGCAAATACGCCGGGGCAGCTGGTTTCTAACAGATACGGGTCTCGTTTTTGTTTCCAGATCCTGTCAAAATCGCTGTTCAACTTCAGGTCTCGCCCGGTTTCAACAAAGCCGCGGTCATCCTTAATAATATCAAGTCCCAACCAATCGGTAAAAGGTTTGGCGCCAATAAAAATATAAAGGGCATCGGCTGTCTTGCGGGTGATCTCGTTTGTTGACAGGTCCTGTATATCCAAATGCTCCAATCTTTCTGAGCCATAAGCCGAAGTGATCTCTGTTTTAGGCATTACATGGATGTTGGACTCACCTGCTATCTGGTCAATCAAATAAGCCGACATGGTATAACTCAAACTATCCTTACGGATAAGGATATATACATTTTTAGCAAACTTAGACAGGTACATGGCTGCCTGCCCGGCAGAGTTACCGCCGCCAACTACATAAACTTCTTTATCACGGCAGGCCGTAGCTTCCGTCATAGCGGCACCGTAGTAAATGCCTGCACCGGTAAACTGGCTCATGCCTGGGGTTTCCAGCTTGCGGTAATCAACCCCGGTGGTAACTATTACACTGCGGGTTACTATATCTTCGGCATCTTCCATTACAATGCGTTTGTAACCATCCTTTTGCTGTATAGCCTTAACCGTTTGCGGCGAAAGGAACTCGGTGCCCAAACGCGCGGCCTGTGTCATGGCCCGGCGGGTTAACTCCGCTCCGCTTAAACCCGTAGGGAAACCCAGATAATTCTCAATCCGCGAACTTGTGCCCGCCTGCCCTCCGGGTGCGCGCCGCTCTATCAGCAAAGTTTTTAAACCTTCGGAAGCGCCATAAACGCCTGCCGCCAAACCAGCGGGACCAGCGCCTATTATCACCACATCATATATATCCTGGCGTTGTATCTGTGGGTTAAGGCCAATCCTGTCGGCAATCTCCACAATGCCGGGGTTGGTCAAAAATTTGCCGTCCTCTAAAAAAACAACGGGCAGATCAGAAGCCGACAGGTTGTTGTGCTGCATCATCTTCTCCGCCTCTTTTTCTGTTTGCACGTCAAGCCATTGGTAAGGTACCAGGTTGCCGGCCAAAAAGTCTTTCAGCTCATGCGATCGCTGCGAGTATTGGTAACCAATTACCTTAATGCCTTTAAAAACGGGATGATAGTCGCATTGCCAGTTATCCAACAGATCATCAATAACCGGGAACAGTTTTTCCTCGGGCGGATCCCAGGGTTTAATCAGGTAGTAATCCAGCTTAACGGCATTGATAGCCTGTATAGCGGCATCCTTATCGGCGTAAGCAGTAAGTAGCACCCGTTTTGCTTCGGGGAAGTACTTGAGCGCCTTTGCCAAAAAATCAACACCCGGCATATCGGGCATGCGCTGGTCTGATATAAAAAGAGCGATGCTCTCGCCTTTGTTACTCAGATCGAGCAAGCTATCTAAAGCTTCCTGTATGTTGGTGGTACTTAAAATTCTATAACCCTCGCGGTAGCGG
Organism: Mucilaginibacter calamicampi; assembly: GCF_042676765.1. NCBI lineage: Bacteria > Pseudomonadati > Bacteroidota > Sphingobacteriia > Sphingobacteriales > Sphingobacteriaceae > Mucilaginibacter > Mucilaginibacter calamicampi. The sequence goes on along the minus strand of NZ_JBHTHU010000022.1, from coordinate 286,163 downwards.
CTTTTCAGGTCGCGGGTAATGGCCCTTAAAACCTGGGCGTCATCGTCAATACAAAATATGATAGGTAAACTCATTGTGATATAAAGATACAAATAGGCTTGTTAACCATTAAACGGAAACTCAACAATAAAAACCGTGCGCCCCGGTTCTGATTCGATCTTAATTTTGCCATTGTGCTGCTTTACAATGTTGGTTACTACATCTAAACCCAGGCCTGTGCCTTTTCCGGCTTCCTTAGTGGTAAAAAACGGATCAAAGATGCGGCTTTTAATTTCCTCAGGGATTCCCGGGCCATTGTCAATAATGCAAACCTGCACACATTCCTTAGCGCGGCCGGTTTTAATTTGCAACACCGCGTTATCGCGTCCATCCATAGCATCCAACGCGTTATCAATCAGGTTGGTCCAAACCTGGTTTAGTTCGCCAATCATGGCATTAACGGGGGGCAGCGTAGTATCAAATAACTCTTCTACCTTAACATTACCGTGTTTTATTTTATGCTGAAGCATGGTTAGCGTATTACGAATGCCGTTATGGATATCTGCATATTGCTTACCATGCCCCTGATCCATATGGGTAAAGGTTTTTACCGCGCCCACCAGCTCGGCAATACGGCGGGATGCTTCTTCAATATCTATCACCATTTTTTCGGTAACCAGGTTGTTGTTGATCCAGCCAAAAACGGATGAAAGCGCTTCCTGTGGAATGTGCTTCTTGAAATCATCCAGGTCATCAACAGAAAAACCAAAATCAACCAGGCTTTCCGCTATCTCCTGACTGTTTTCTACCTCGTATTCGTCCAGCCAATCCAGTACGTCATCTTCTCTCTCTGAACGTTCCATCATGCTTAGGGTGGGCTTTTCATCTTTGCATACTACCGAGAACAGTTTATCGCTAACGTATGTAACATCATCAACACTCAGCTTAAGGGCCATTACCCGTTTAAAGGCATCAGGGACCAGCTTTAGGTGTTTTAAAAGCGAGACAGAACCACGTACTACTGCCGATGCCGGGTTATTCAGCTCGTGCGCCAGTCCGGCAGATAGCTTACCCAACGCCATCATCTTTTCGTTTTGCTGCTGCAAGGCCGTAAAATCGCGGATGCGGTTGGCCATAACGTGCACCAGGGCCTGCGTCAGCTCAAACTGACTGCGGATCATTGATTGTTCCTGTTCTATCGGGAAGAACAAAACAGTTAGCGTTTCTACAACTTCGGCATTGCCAATGGTTATCTTCCCGCGCGAAAAAGGTAAATGCCCGGTAATATCCTGAGCTTCGAACACAGCAACCTCGCGCATTTCTTTGCCTTGGGGCATGCATAGGCGAAAGCTTCCGTCAACAACAATATAAGTGCCTTTTATCGGGTTATTGGGTACAAAAACACTGTCGCCTAATTGCAGCGTTATTTGCTCGCTTCTATCCAGAAACCATTGTAATTGTTCAAGCGGCACATCTTTAAGGGCATCAATGCTTTGCAGCCATTGGGCGGTAACTTTTTCCATAAGCAATGTTATGGTATAAAGTTATGGGGAAAAGTTGAGAGTTTTAGGGATACGATCCTATGAGGTGAAAATTAAACCTCGTTGTCATTTCGATTGAGCGGGGTGGGACTGTGCGGCTGCGCGAAAGAGAAATCTTTTCAAATTGATTAGCCGCCGGTCGCTTCGAAAGGATTTCTCTTTCGCGCTCTTCTCAGCCTTTCCGCACGTGCTCTATCGAAACGACATTGAAGTTTGTTATTGTTGTGCCTAACTCTTATCCAAAACATCCTCTGCTGCTTCAGCAACTTCGGGTTTGGTAATGTTTTTTCTGGGATAGTTAAAAAGTATAGAAGATAATACAGGCAGTATAAATATAACTACGGTGAAGATAGACACATACATATCCATTTGTTCACCAGCAATAGCATGGGTTAACGGTGTATTTGAGTAGAAAAATGATGAAGGGTCAGTAATAATTGATGATGTTAGCTTAATGCCTAACACGCCGATCACTATAAAAGCAATGGCTTCTAGAAAGGTAAACTTCTCCATCAGCTTTACAAAAGCCTGTGCCACAAAACGCATGGCCAGTATGCCAATGAAAACACCGGTGTAGATCAAAAACACGTGGTCTGTAAATGCTACGGCCGCAAAAACGTTGTCAATAGAAAAGGCCAGATCCATTAACTCAACCAGCGCCACCGTGGCCCAAAACGGCCCGATCAGTCCGACTGTTGATTTGTACAACCAGCTTTCGTCTTTGTTAACAGCTTCTTCCTCACCTTTTTCTGCAGATTTATTTTTGAAGTAACTAAATGCCAGATAAATAAGGTACAAACCGCCTAATGGTTTTAACCACCACACCTTAACCAGCCACGACGCCAGCAGTAAGCAAATACCGCGGAAAACATAGGCCCCGATAATACCATACCGTAATGCTTTATTGCGCTGCTCTTTAGGCAGGTCAAGCACCATTGTTGCCAGTACCGCGGCGTTATCAACAGATAAAAGGCTTTCAATAACTATCAGGTTTAATATAATAAGCAATCCTGCTTTTATGTCTTCGCCTAAAAGCGAATGTAAAATGTCCATGTATTAAGCTATATTTTTGTGTTAGACCAACAATACAAATATCTGTTACAATATGCTAAATGATATCGGTATTCAGCATGGTTTTTAAAATATTTGCCTGCGCGTCAAAGCCGGCAATATTTTGCAGGAAGTTAATATCGGTAATTTTTTTATAATTCTCTGCTAACAGGGAGCTTACCTCTTGCGGGATATTGATGCGAGCTAAACTCGCGCTGCTTTGCAGTTGGTCGTTTTTGTCTAATAGTTCCTGTATTATGCGCTCGTTGCGGGTTACTTCCGTGGCCTGGTCAATCGTATTTAAAACGGCAGCATCGCAAAGCAAAAACAAATGGCGCGAAGGGTAGAACAGGTAATAAGTGTCCTCGTCAATAAACTTATAAACCTCAAGCGCCAGGTTGCCGGTTTTTAGCCCGCAGTAAAACTCCGTACGGAAATCGTGCTTGCAGGCCTTCCCCATTAACTTACGCTCAATAACGGCGCTGGCGTTGGTGTAAACTTCGGCTGGCTGGTAAGCGGTAAGGTCGCCCAGCATTTCCGTGCTGATATCAAAAAAATAATCCTGCGCGTAACGAGCGCTAAAGGCGTTTATGTTTTTAGCAAAGGGATACTCTTGTCCATCAGCAGATAGCAGCTCATACAGTTTGCGTAATGACGTATTGATGCGCAGGGCCTGCCGTTGCTTGTCGTTATTAAAATCCGCAAAATTAAAATCGCTGTCCTTTACACTTTGGATCAGATCTTTGTTAAGCTGTATCTCTTCAAACAGCAAAGACGTATTGCGCTCATTGATCTTCTTTATTTTTTTAAGCAGATCAATTACCGCCGAAGTAAACTGCACATGGAACAGCTCCAGCTTGTTAATGTCCAGCTCCGCGTTAGTTTCGTACAAACGATGAATAACCTGTGTACGCAAGTAGATCTTATAAACTATTTCGTCTTCAAAAAAGGCGGATAAAAGGTGTAGTTTATTTAATAATCTTGTCGACTCGCGTAATATCGGGTTGTCATCCATGCAGCATCATCAGCTTACGTTGGTTACGTTCTTTCTTAATTCGGTTTCCAGGGTTTGTAATTCGGTATTTAATAACTTGCGGTTTTGTGTGCCTTGCTCGTGTATTTGTTTTACCTCGTTCAGCGTTTCAATTAGCGATTGCGTAGTACGTTTTAACGTATCTATTGACACCACTGTTTTTTCATTCTCCTTAGCAACATCAATACTGTTCTGCTTTAACAGGTCGGCATTTTTTTGCAGGATGGTGTTAGTAGTATCAGATATTTTGCGCTGCATCTCTACATTGGCTTTTTGCCTTTGTAAAGCTACTGCAATAGTAAGCTGATTTTTCCAAACCGGGATGGTTGTTGATACAATTGATTGCGCTTTTTCTGCAATAGATGTATTATTGTTCTGCACTACGCGTATTTGCGCTAATGATTGCAGCATAATAAACCTTACTATCTTCATATCAGCCAGGCGCTTATCCAAACGGCTGCAAAACTCGCGCAGATCGGCAATTTCATAATCCTGGTACGCTGTAGGGTTGGCTTCCATTTCGTCCAGCTTCTCCATCAGCTCTTTGTATTTCATTTGACCGGATATGATCAGTTCTTCCATCTGGTGGATGTACTGCACATTACTGTCAAACATGGTTTGCAGCGAGCTATTGTCTTTTATCGCGTTTAAGCGCCCCGCTTTTACCTTGTTGGTGATCTTATCTACGTTGTTAACAACCAGATCATACTTCTGGAACATTTTTTTTACGTCTGTAACCAGGTTTTTGATGAAAGGGATCTTTGATAAAAACGTTTTGAATGAGTTTTGTTCCAGTTCATCAACGTCAATATAGTTCAGCTCAACCAATAGCTCGTTGATCAAGCCGCCAACCTCGCCAGAGTTGTAGGTACGTACCGATGACAGGAACTGGTTACTGTACCGTTCCATAGAGTTTTGTACCTCAACGCCATAGTTTAATATGGAGTTAGCATCAGCGGGACTTAGGTCTTTGCTTAAAGCCGAGTATTTGCTTATATCCTCGGGCGTGGCCTGCGTAAGGTCAACATTACCCTCTTTGTCTATCAGCTTTACGGCTGTTATTGGTGCAACAACCTGCTCGGTACTGTTTGGTGTAGGTTCCATTGCTTCTACTATAAATATTGTTGTGTAACCGTTTGAACGGTTTCTTGTAATTTTTTGTCTTTTGTAGGCTCGCCTATGGCGTTAAACTTCCATTCGCCATTACGTTTGTAAAATACCCCTAACACCATAGATACATGCCCTGCAAAGTTGCCGCCGGCAATGTTATAGGTAGCAAACACTTCGTTAACGCGTTTCGGTGTTCCTTCGTAAACACGCAATGATGCAAATGGTATGCTGCCAAAATCCTGTCCGCGGAAGCTGTTTAATACAAAAGCCACATAGGTTGTGGTTGGCTCCAATGCGCCAAGGTCAACAGTTATAACTTCGTTATCTAAACCGTCGTCGCCGCCCATGTCACCTGTAAGGTCATCGCCACTGTGTTTTACTGATCCATTCTTTGATTTTAAGTTGCCGAAGTAAACTACCTCTTGCAGCCCCTTGCCTTCATTAAATAGTGCGCAGCTTGCATCCAGGTCCACAGCTTCTTTTTTACCGCCGAAACCAAACAGTCCTTTTTTTTCTATAGCGCCCCAGTTAATGCCTACACATATATTTTGCAGCTTGCTGCCGTTGCTTTTTTCAAGGCTAATGCGCTGCCCTTTTTCTAAATTGATTGCCATTGCTGTTTAGGTTTAGTTGTATTTGTTTAAATAATCCTGCAGGCCGCCTTTCATGCCGGCTCCAACAGCTTCAAACTTCCACTCGTTATTACGCTTGTAGATCCGGCCAAATTCAACCGCCGTTTCAATAGAAAAATCTTCTTCCAGCTCGTACTTAAGCAACTCCGCATTGCTTCCTGTATCAAATATACGGATAAACGAATTGCGCACCTGGCCGAAATTCTGCCTGCGGTTAGCTGCTTCGTGTATAGTAACTACAATACAAATCTCTGATGCCTGCGGCGATATTTTAGAAAGATCGATCTTGATCTGCTCATCATCACCATCACCGTCTCCGGTCAAATTGTCGCCGGTATGCTCAACAGCACCATCAGGCGATTTTAGATTATTGTAAAAAACAAAGTGTTCGTCGCTTAAAAGCTTTTTGTTATCACCCATAATAAAAATGGATGCGTCAAGGTCAAATGCAGCACCGGTTGATGAACTGTTGGTATCCCATCCTAAACCGATGGTAAACTTTGGGGCCGAAATAGATTCGCGCTGCCCTTTTTGCAAATTTATAGCCATAGTGTTATGCTAACTTTTTAATATTGGTAACTAATTGGTTTTTAATATAATTTAAATTGGGCTGGTAGCTTTCCATTGTATGGTAGCTGTTGCCCAGCGCCATATCGTATAGTTCGTTTATAAATGCCTCGCTTTTGTTCTGCAAAAACACGCAAAAGCTTTCGTGCTCATAGTTTAGTATGTATTTAACTATGCGGGTATTGATACAAAAATTGCCGCTGGTTATAATATCATCCAGATCAAAAATAGTTTGAACGCTAAAATAATTCAAATAATTTTCAACGCTGGGGTGTATGTTGTGATTTACAAGCTCGGCAAAATAAAGCATATAAACCGGATTATCCAGTTGATACTCCTCAATCATTTTTTTGATCATGCGCTCGTGCCCGCCGGTAATTCTAATATCATCTAAAAACACTAACGTTTTACCCGTTAAAAACATTTTATCAATGTGAAAAGAATCGTTACCTATGAGTTGCAAACGCTGCTCGGCATCCAGCTCGCCGTAATCTTCTTTATAGGTAATAGTTCTGTGCACTTTACACTCCTGCACCACAGGCATATTGTGGCGCGCAAGCCAACGGTTTATGGTAGATACAAAATGATTTTTTAGTGTAAAGGTTGCGGTTGGAATGAACGAATACGGGCTGGAAATAACAACTATTTGCTCGTGCCCTAAAAAGCCCGTCAAATGTTCTTTTATAAAGCCGGCAGCCAGTGCCGCGCCAAAGTGGCGGGCAACTTCACCATCGCCAAACTTAAACCGGCTGTAATCTGCAGCACTAAAGCCAAAATCGGCCGTAGTGCTTATATTATGTAGCGAGTAGGTGATGTGCATTGTTAATTATATCAGGGAGGTAAATGTTGTTTGAGTTGATAAGGCAGCTTTGCAAGCCTACGGCCTTAGCTCCGCCTACGTCTGCAATGGCGTTATCGCCTATGTGTATAACACGGGTCACGTCTATTTGCGTATGATGAGCGCTCAGTTGGTCAAGCATCATTTTAAACAATTGCGGATTTGGTTTTGACATCCCAACTTCATCAGAGTAAAGCTGGAAATCAATATACCTATCTATACCAATTTGATTTAAAACCTTGCGTAATGTTACACCTTTAATAAAACCGGTATTGCTGAGTATGCCCGTGGTGGCCTGGGTATTTTGTTTAATATGGGCAAGAGTGGCCAAAGTGCGGTCGCAAAAAGCCTGCGGCAGGTATTCAAAAACCAACGCTTCCATATCTGTGTAAACCTTTTCTATATCAATTTGCCATACTCTGGCATCCCCATCATTCATTATGCTAAGTACCATCAGGTACATCTCATCCGCGTCAATATTCTTTCCGGTTTTTTCATTGATCAGATTACACATAATATCCACCTGCCTGAAAGTGTGCTTAACACCATCAAGCGGCAGGTTACGGTAATTAAAATGTTGATGAAAATACGTTGCCCGTTGTTCTTTAAATGCCGGATTTGAGCGTATAAGCGTGAGCCACAGATCAAAAGAAAAATGCTGATAGTTGCCTGTTAAAAGCATGTGGGGGTGCTAAAGTTTTCGTAATGTATAAATTATTTTAGCAGCAGGCAAAAGTTTTTGTGGGGATATGTTAACAATTGTAGGGAACTATTAGTATTGAAGGTAATACTTAAAGGAAAGATTTTTTATAGCGATGGGTTTGAAACAAACCCCTTCCTTGGGGAAGGGTGCGGCTGTCTGTGAGGTGGCGGGAAGGGGTTAGCACCGCGGACTCACCCCCCTACACCCTGCCAGGGGAGGGTATAGCACAGCCCTATGCTTTATTCATATGTTTACATCGCGCAAATTTTGAAACCCATCGCTATAAAATTAAATTTGCTCCATATTTACATTTATTATGGCAACTATAAATACTACCTACCTTGGCGGATTGAGAACCGAGGCGACACACATACAATCCGGCACTACTATTTTAACAGACGCACCGGTTGATAATAAAGGAAAGGGTGAGGCTTTTTCGCCAACAGATCTTTTAGCCGAAGCGTTGGCCAGCTGTATATTAACCACTATGGGGATAGCAGCTGATACGCATGGTATTGACATAAACAACACCACTGCCGAAGTAACCAAAATAATGGCTCCTAACCCGCGTCGTGTTGCCGAAGTTGTGGTTGCGCTAAAATTCCCGAAAACTTATTCGGAAAAAGAAGTTAAAATTTTAGAACACGCTGCTACTACCTGTCCGGTTGCGGTAAGCCTGCATCCGGATGTAAAAAAAACAATTGATTTTGGCTGGTAAACTGATTCAACAATTTTAACGCGCGCTGCCGTTGGGAATATTAATCCCCAATTTCGCCAATTGCTTCCTCAACTGATATGCCTCCGTGCGACTGGTCGAGGATGCATTCGCCGTCTTTTATCAGTAACAATTGAGGCGATTCGTGATGAACCTGGAATATTTGGGCTACCTGGTTAGAAATATCGCGGTAGCGGATAAGATCAAGAAAGTAAAGGGGCATATCGGCAGGCAGATCCTCCCAGTCTAACTCAAAGCGTCTTTTTGCCATCATACTGATGGAGCAGCGGGTGCTGTGCTTAAAAATAAGCGCGTAGCCTTGCTGTTGCTTAATTTGATTCAGCTGTTCCGGCGATTCCAATTGTGTCCAATTCATAATGTTACAAATATAAAAACGGGCAAATTGTTCTCGGTAATTGCAAAGTCAAACCTTACGCAATTGCACCATGAAAAGAAATATGTAAGATTATCTGCGGCCGCGTGGGTAGGTACTGTAAGCCGGGCACAGCCTGTTAGAGCAGGAAGCTATGGTGCCAAGCGCAACCACAACAAGCAATATAAACGCAATTTTTTTCATTCGTTGGGGAATTTTCTAATTATACGCAAATTATATGCCTAAGGTTTTAGCAAGCGCTGTCATTTTTATGGCAGTTACCGCGGCCTCTATCCCTTTATTGCCGTGTTTACCACCCGCGCGGTCAACGGCTTGCTGCTGATTATCGGGGGTAAGCACTCCAAATATAACAGGTTTTGAGTATTTAATGGCAACGTTGCTCAACCCATTGGCAACAGCATCGCAAATAAAATCAAAGTGTCGTGTTTCGCCTTGTATAACGCAGCCCAAACATATAACGGCATCTACTGCGGTGGCCTTCAAAACCATGTCAGCCGCTGCTGTTAATTCAAAACTACCGGGTACCCAGTGTGCCTGTATATTTTCCGGCAAGGCACCGTTATCAACCAAAGCCTGGTAGGCGCCATTGTACAACGCTAAAGTAACCTCGGTATTCCACTCCGCAGCAATAATAGCAAAACTAAAAGGTGCTGCCGATGGGATGGTTGTTCCTGAAAAATCTGATAAATTTTTTAGCTGGGTAGCCATTTTGATTTCGGATTTCGGATTTACGATTTCGGATTTAACAGTATCCGGAATCGTAAATCTATCATTGAACTATAGTTTAGTATTTAACAATTAAACAAATTCGAAATTGAACATCCGAAATTCGAAATCAATTACAACTTCGCTTCTACACGCGCTATATAAGCATCAATGCTTTGCGCTTCGGTGCTGGTTGGGTAATCCTTCTTTATACTTTTATAAGCATCCGCAGCATCCGCGTTTTTGTTGGTTGCTTCGTAAACAAGACCCAGTTTTTTCAAATATAGCGGCGATAAAAAGTCGTTACCGGCTTTATCTACCGCTTTTTTAAAGTACGATGTAGCGTTCTCGTAATCTTTTAATTCCACGTACGCGTCGCCGGTGCTGCCTAAAGCCTCTGCGGCTATCATGCTGTCATCCCCTCTGTAATCGCTTAGGTAGTCAATCGCTTTATGGTATTCGCCTTTATTAAGATAAGCTACACCTAAATAAAAGTTAGCCAGGTTAGCCGCCTTGGTGTTGCTATATTCGCTTATTATTTTTTCAAACCCCGGGTAACCGGCATCGCCCTTAATTGCTTTATCCCAATCTTTTTTAGCCCATGACTCCTGCGCCACACGCATTTGTGTTGATGCGGTAACTTCGCGAGGTGCTAAATATAGTTTTTGGTAAAGCACATATACAGCTATCATAACAACAACTGCTGCTACTATAAATGTTAAACTTTTTTGGTTTTCCCTTGTAAAACTACTTACGTTACCCAAACCTTTATCATTCAATGGTTTTTGGGCACTTTGTTGGGTTTTTGACATTGTTATTCTAAATTAAAGTTTGCAAAACTACACTTTTTAAAAAGCTTTAGCAATAGCATTTTATTTTAAGTATACAGCCTGCTTTTAAGTGCTATACTACGCTAAAGCCCGCTTGTAATTACTAAATTTGAACTTTCTTTATGCATTTACAGCAACTTTCTGTTATCAATTTTAAAAATTACACCGAAGCCGGATTGTTATTGAGCGATGGCGTAAATGCTTTTTTAGGAGATAACGGTGCCGGAAAAACCAACCTGCTTGATGCCATACATTACCTGGCTTTGTGTAAAAGCTATTTTAACCCCATTGATAGCCAGCAGATAAAGCAGGATGCCGATTTCTTTATAATAACAGGAACATTTAGCCGCAACGGGCAAACCGAAGCTATTGCATGCTCCGTAAAGCGCAATCAAAAAAAGCAATTTAAACGGAACAAAAAAGACTACCCGCGCCTGGCAGATCACATTGGTTTGCTGCCGCTGGTAATGGTGTCGCCTAATGATGTGAGTATTATTGTGGAGGGAAGCGAGGAAAGACGCAAATTTATTGATAATGTTATATCGCAAACAGACAACGGCTATCTTGACGAATTAATTGCCTATAATAAGGTGTTGATTAACCGTAATGCGCTGTTGAAAGCGGCTGCTGATACCGGGCGATACGACCAAAGCCTGCTGGAGATATTTGATGAGCAGCTAACTTCATCAGGAAAGAAGATATTTGAAAAACGAAAGGCATTTATGGAGGCCTTTACCCCGGTTTTCAATAGCCATTACAGGTTTTTAACCGGCGAGGCAGAAAATGTAGAATTGATCTATGAGTCGCAATTACTGCAGATCGACCTTGAAACATTATTAAGAAAAAGCGCTGAGAAGGATAAAGTGCTTGAGCGTACCACCTGCGGCGTTCATAAAGATGATCTGCTGTTCTACATACATGGCATGCCCATTAAGAAATTCGGATCGCAGGGGCAACAAAAATCATTTTTAATAGCGTTAAAGCTGGCACAGTATACATTGCTTCAGCAAGCTAAAGGATTTAAGCCCCTATTGCTGCTTGATGATGTTTTTGATAAGCTGGACGATAAGCGCGTGGAGAAATTAATGCAGATGGTATCTAACCATGATTTTGGGCAGGTATTTATTACTGATACGGGCTATAACAGGGTTAAGCAAATATTTGAAGACATGCAGGTTCCTGTTAAATTATTTAAAATAGCACAAGGCGAAGTAGATGCGTAAAACAAACGACAAGTATTTAAAGGAGGCCCTGGAGCAAATGCTCAAGGTTTACAAAATAAAGCGCCGTTTTGACGAAACAGCAATTGTGGCGCATTGGCCGGATATTGTAGGCAAAGCAGTAGCTAACCGCACAAAAGAGCTTTATGTACACGACAGAAAGCTATTTCTGCGTATAGAATCATCAGTAATAAAAAATGAATTATTATTAATGCGGGGGCAAATTATAGAAAAGATAAATACGGAAGCCGGCGACGAACTTATAAATGATATTGTCTTTCTCTAAGCAGCTTGGCTGATGGCCTTGTGTAAAGCTCGTCCCTTATTAAAGAATAACCAACCAAAGTAACTCCCGGTGTTAAAAAAGCCAGCTGAACTTCTGGCGGGTGGTGTACGAAAAATAAAACGTGTACAATTACTATCGCAGCTATTGCGATAATAAAACGTATTATTTTATAAGCGAATTTCATTTTTTTTCTTTCTAGGCATTAAGCCATCTTGCACTGCAAATAAGGTTAAGCCATAGGGGACTATGCAAAACTATCACTTATTTACAGAAATTACAAGAAAAACTCAAAAGTTTAACAAATAACCAATTATTCTTTAATTTTTTATTGAAGTATGGCAAAGTTCGTTCCAATATTTAAGTGGGGTTGTAAAAATGACCAAACAGTGTATTATAAAAGACGCCGGCGATGCCTGCAAAAACTAAAAATGCGCCATTAATACTCTCTCATTTTAATTTAAATAATTATGCTTTCATTTTAATTTACATAGATTTGCATCTTTTTAAATAGAGAATGTTAGATACGGGCTCGCTGATTGATCTGTTGGGTCAGCCTCAAAAAATAGTTATTACTACCCATCATAAACCAGATGGTGATGCCCTTGGGTCATCGCTTGGGTTGTACAATTATTTGATCCAATTGGGGCATCATGTCCACGTTATTTCCCCAAGTGATTATCCCGATTTTTTAACATGGCTTCCCGGCAACGAAGAAGTTATCGTTTTTACAGACCGCAGGGAAGAGTCGGCAAGCCTTATTGAGAACGCCACACTTATTTTTTGCCTTGACTTTAATAGCCTTGACAGGATAAACGATATGGGCGAACTTGTACGTGCAAGTGGCGCTTATAAAATAATGATAGATCATCACCTTGATCCTGCAGACTTTGATGACTATCGCCACTGGAATATTAACGCCTGCGCAACAGCGCAACTGGTTTATGATTTTATTGCTAATGTTTTAAACCATAAAGATTATATAAATAAAGATGTTGCAACCGCATTATATACCGGTATAATGACGGATTCAGCATCGTTTAGATTGCCCAATACAACGGCTGATGTTCACCGGGTGGTAGCCGAATTGATTGATAAGGGTGCTGTTAACTGGCGTATACATGAATTGGTGTACAATAGCGCGTCCGAAAACCGCATACGCCTGCTTGGCCATTGCCTAACTAATTGTTTGGAAGTGCTGCCGGAGTTTAACACAGCCATAATAGTGCTTAAAAAACAGGATATTGCTGCTTATGACGTACACACAGGCGACACGGAGGGTATAGTAAATTACGCGCTTTCTATAACAAGTATACGGCTGGCGGCGTTCATTGTTGAGCGAGACGATCAGGTAAAACTATCATTACGCTCAAAAGGTGATTTTCCGGCTAACGAGATCTGTAAACTTTATTTTAACGGTGGCGGGCATCGCAATGCTGCCGGAGGCCAGTCAACCGACACTATTGCACAGGTTGTTGAACAATTCAAATTAATTTTACCAAAATATAAAAAATTACTAATTCAATAAAAATGAGAAAAAACTTAATGTTTTTAGCGCTTGCAGCTGTAGGTTTTGCAAGCTGTAACGGCGGATTTAAACAAGGACCGGGCGGACTTCTATACGATGTACATAGCGAAAAAAGTTCAGCGAAAATTAAAGAAGGCGATTTTGTTGCGGTTTATGTTGTAGTAAAAAACGATGCAGACTCTGTAATATTCAACTCTTATGATGGCAGCCAACCACAATACTTGATAGTGGAAAAACCGCAATTTAAAGGCGATATGATGGACGGCATCAAACTGGTTGGCGAAGGCGATAGTGTTACAATAAAAACGGTGGCAGACAGCGCTTTCAAAGGCGGCCAGCCACGTCCGGATAAATTTAAAAGCAGCAAGTATGTTGTATATGATCTAAAAATAGTTAAAGTTCTGCCAAAAGGAACCCTTACAGACGAGGTGTTTCAACGCGGCATATCAACATATATGCGCGGTCAGGCTGAGTCTGTGAAAAAGCAGGAGCCTGCCAAAATCCAAAAATATATTACTGATAACAAACTGGGTGTAAGCAAAACCGACTCGGGCTTATACTATGTAATTACTAAAGCAGGCACCGGGCCGCTAATGGCGCCAGGGGATACAGCTGTAGTTAATTATGCAGGCAGATTGATGAGCACCGGCAAATTGTTTGATACCAACATTAAATCTGAGGCCGTTGCAGCAAAGCTTGAACGCATAGAAATGCGCCAGTTTCAGCCTATACGCATCCCGGTTGGTATGCCTGCAGGGCAGGAGCAAGTTATACCAGGTTGGAACCAAGGGTTTTTGTTACTTAACAAAGGTGCTAAGGCAACGTTAGTTATCCCGTCTCACTTAGGTTATGGAGAAAGAGGCTATCAGCAAATTCCGGGCAATGCTCCGTTGGTGTTTGATGTAGAGTTAGTTGATATTGTTCATCCAAAAAAATAAAAGTAAAACCACGGCCTTCCGTTAATGGAAGGCCTTTTTTATTATGAAGAAGTTTTTTTTAGTATTAGCTGCGCTTGCTTTTGCTTTTAACGCCGATGCCCAGGATGGTTTTAAGCGTACCAGTAAGGGTACTATTTATCGTATTGTAACAGCTAACCCCGGCGAAAAAATAAAGCTTGACCAAATAATAACCTTCAATATGGTACAGAAAACCGAAAAGGATTCTGTATTGGCCAGCACATATGCCGTAGGAAGGCCCTTTCAGGCCAGGTGCGCTGCTGACGGCGATCTGATGGATCTATTTCCACTGCTTGCAGTAAAGGATAGTGTTATTATTAAAGTGCCTACAGACAGCATCTTTAACGGAAAGGAAGAGACACGCCCTGCCTTCTTCCCTAAGGGTAGCAATTTAATGGTGTTTTTAAAGATTGAAAAAGTGCAATCATTGGATGAAGCCATGGCAGAGCGCAACAAAGCCCTTGAAGAAGAAAGGGCTGTTACTGCTAAATTAGCTACGCAGGAAGCCGGCATCGCATCAACTTATATAGCCGATAATAAATTGCTGCTAAAAACAACCCCTTCAGGACTTAAATACACAGTTACCCAGGCTACCATTAAACGCAAACCTTTGCCCGGTGATACGGTGTATGTACACTACCTTGGCCGTACCCTTGACGGGAAGGTTTTTGACACAAGCATTGAGGCAGAAGCTATTAAATCAGGCACTAAACAAGATGGCCGCGCCTACGAGCCAATATCATTTGCTTTAGGCAGGGGCGAGGTTATACCAGGCTGGGATGAGGGTCTGCAACTGTTAAACGAGGGCTCAAAAGCCACGTTCATTATACCGTCAAAATTAGCATATGGCGAAAGAGGCGCGGGTAATGATATTCCGCCGTATGCTACATTGCGGTTTGATGTTGAGCTGGTTAAAGTAAGCCCGGTTAAGCATACCTTGGCTAAAAAAACGGTTGCTAAGAAAGTAGCAGCAAAAACAACAACGGTTAAAAAAGCAGCAGCACCTGCCGCCAAAAAAGCGGTTGCTAAAAAGCCGTAAGCCTTTTTTACTTAAACATAACAAGCCTCCCCCGTAAAAACAGGGAGGCTTTTTTTATTTTTGCATCATGATATTAACCGATACGCATACCCATTTATATTATGAACAGGATGCCGAAAAGCGCGATGCCTTAATGCAGCGCTGCTTTGATAATGGTATAACGCGGCTGTTTTTACCCAATGTGGATATACAATCAGTAAGTAATATCAATACGCTGCTGCATGCATATCCTCACGCTTGCTTCCCCATGCTGGGCATGCACCCATGCTCGGTAAAAGGCGATTGGGAGGCCGAACTGAATGCCATCAAAAAAAGCGATGTTGGCCCTATTTACGCCATTGGCGAGATCGGTATAGACCTATACTGGGATAAAACCAATCTGCCCGATCAGGTTAAAGCGTTTAAGCAGCAAATAGCCTGGGCTAAAAGTGTTGGCCTACCCATAGTTATACATTGCCGTGAGGCTTTTAACGAGGTTTTTGAGGTGTTGGAGGAAGAAAAAGACGAACTGCTGCGTGGCATTTTCCATTGCTTTACCGGCAATGCAGAACAGGCACAACACGCCATTGATCTGGGTTTTTACCTGGGCGTAGGCGGCGTGGTTACTTATAAAAATGGTGGCCTCGACAAAATTTTACCTCAATTTGATCTGAGCCATATCGTTTTAGAAACAGATTCTCCGTATCTTTCGCCCGTTCCGCACAGAGGCAAACCTAACGAAAGTTCCTATCTGATCTACGTGGCCCAAAAGTTAGCCGAGATCTATCATACCGACGTAGAAAGCGTGGCGGAAATAACTACTGCAAATTCAAAGAAAATATTTGGTGTTTAACAAACGCCTGCATATAAACTAAATTATCCTGATTAATGAGCCAGATACTTATCATCTATACCGGGGGTACAATTGGTATGATGACCGATCCTGTAACCAAAGTGCTTAAGCCCATCAACTTTGAGCAGATCATGGATAATGTACCTGAACTGGAAAAGCTGAACTGTAAGATCAAGGTGCACTCGTTTGATGAAATCATAGACTCATCTAACATGAACCCCGAAATATGGGGTGAACTTGCCGGCCTTATTCAAGACAATTACGACGATGTTGATGGCTTTGTTATACTGCATGGTTCAGATACTATGGCCTTTACAGCTTCGGCCCTTAGCTTTATGCTGGAGAACCTGGCCAAGCCTATCATCTTCACCGGCTCGCAGCTGCCTATTAGTGCCATACGTACCGATGCCAAGGAAAACCTGATGACGGCGATTGAGATAGCCAACGCCAAAAAGAACGACCGTGCACGGGTTCCCGAAGTTTGTATCTATTTTGATTACAAACTGTTCCGGGGTAACCGCTCGTTTAAATACAACTCATCTAAGTTTGAGGCCTTCCGGTCGCCTAATTACCCGATACTGGCCGAGTCTGGTGTGCATTTACGATTTAGCGTGAATGATATCCGCCAGCCAAAAGACGCCCCTTTAACCGTACACAACAACCTTACTAATGACGTTGCCGTACTTAAGCTTTACCCCGGCATTGGACCAAAGGTGGTTGAGGCCATTTTAGGTGCCGACGTGCGCGGCATCGTAATGGAAACCTTCGGTGCCGGCAACACCGCTACCGACCAATGGTTTATAGACCTGCTTAAACAGGCTATTGACAGCGGCAAGGTAATAGTTGATATATCGCAATGTAAAGTAGGCACAGTGGAGTTGGGCCGCTACGAAACCAGCAAGCAATTGAAAGATATAGGCGTTGCTAACGGTTACGATATGACTTACGAAGCCGCCGTTACCAAGATGATGTACCTGCTGGGCCAATCTACCGACCCTAAGGAGGTTAAGGAGCTGATGGAGGTGGATCTGCGGGGCGAGTTGACGGTTTCTTAAGTGTAAGTTGTATATGTTTTGTCCCGCGCGTGTGTGAGACAGGATGGGACACTCTGGGACACTTTTTTGGGTAAATAATTGATTTTTAATTCCTTGCTATTGGGGGATGGGACAAAGTGGGACAACTTATTCGTCAGGAAATTTAGCTGTAAATTGCATATAAAAATCTGATTATCAGATACCTTATAAAATATCGGATTTTTGTCCCACTTTCGCCCGGAAATAGGTTTATACTTCGGCTTGTGGCCCTGCCGGCTGGTAATCCAGAACGTAACAAGTTCCTACTTAATCAACCCCTCCATCAAGGCATACCTTGCCACCGTATTATCAGGTAAACCTTTGCTGTCTGCATCAAGTACCATCACCTTTTTGGTGCCTTTGCCCTGTATCGTATCCCATTGGGGCAAACCATTGGCGTTAGGGTTGCCGGTTTTAATAAAATTGGCAAAAAAGTCGTGCATTACCTGTGCTGTTTTAAGGTCCTCAGGGGTCCAGTTATAAACTTTGTTGTAGTGCAGGTTTCCCATAGCATACTCTATCTCTGCCGAGTGCACAGCGCCGGTAGGGGCCTCTGCCTCGGTAGCCAATTTAGGGCGCGGGCGGGTATATAAATAACGGTATACCGGTGCACTTTGGGTGCGCGCCTGCATATCTATCAGTTTCCAGGTACTGAAAGCGATAAAGCGATCGGATGCCAGGGCGTTGCCTGATGCGATAATTTCTTCTTTAGTAGTTGCCGGGTATTGCTGCAACACTTCAGCAGCTTTATCCGGATATAAACGTTGTATGGCCGCTTTGTAATTCTCGGGCGTAGCCGCAACGTTTCTGCCTAAAATACTTTTATAATCGCCTTCGGCTGAGTTCCATCCGGCTAAAAGTGCTACGTGCATCTGTTTTCCCGCCGCGAAAATTTCCTGTGGTTGCTGCGGCAGAAAATAGCCATCTACCGTACAGCCAAAACGACCGCTGGCACCCCATTTCAATAAAGAGTCTGCCGGAATTTTGCGCAGATCCGCCACGCTTGCTGCCTTAACTTTTGCGGCAAAGGCTACACCCGCCTGCTCTGCAGTTGCCAGTGGTGTTGGAGACAAATTACCCAGCAATGCGCCACTTTCTGCAATTGCACCCCTGAACAGTCCTTTAGACAATGGCGATGCCATTTGCGCCGATACCGCCATAGAGCCTGCGGATTCGCCGGCAATGGTAACTTTATCCGGGTCGCCGCCAAATGCAGCTATATTCTTTTTAACCCAAAGTAACGCGGCATGCAGATCCATCAATCCGTAATTGCCCGAAGCGTGTTGCGGAGATTCTTTGGTTAGCTCAGGGTGAGCCATAAAGCCAAATACGCCCAAACGATAATTTACCGTAAGCGCCACAATGCCTTTTTTGGCCATGCTTTCGCCGTCATACCGCCCTTCAGAACCATCGCCGGTGCGGAAACCGCCGCCATAAAAATAGACCAGCACAGGCAATTTCTCGCCGGCTGCTTTGGCGGGGGTCCAAACGTTAAGGTAAAGACAGTCTTCGCTTTTGCCGTTGCTGCGAAAGATCATATCACTATACAATGGTTGCTGCATAGCCTGCGGGCCAAAATGATCTGCCTTAAGCACGCCGCTCCAGTTATCAGCAGGCTGCGGGGCTTTCCAGCGCAGATCGCCAACAGGTGGCTTTGCAAACGGGATACCCTTGAATGAGCGGATGCCACTGGTTTCGGTTACGCCTTGTACAATGCCATTGGCTGTTTTTATCTGCGGACTGGTGGTCATATTTTGCGCGTTGGTGGTCATTACCGCAGCAAGTGCTGCGATAAGCAAGTATATCTTTTTGTTCATAAAGCCTGATGCTTATAGGTTCAATACAAACTTAATTATTTGTTGTAGTTTTTTGTATAACGCCAAACTAAAAATTGTAGATATACGCAAACAACAGCCCCATAGAAAAATGGCTGGCTTTGGTTTTAAGCAGCTCTCCCTGCAAAATATTCTGTTCTGTTGGGGTATCAAAGTTGATGGATTGCTTATAGTTATTGGTGCTGCCGTAAGCAAACATAAAGCCTGTGCGCAGGTTAAACTTGCGCTTTTTTACATTGGTGCCCAATTGCCAGCGAATGTTGTTCCAGTTGGTAGTGTTGTATGGGTAACCCGTGTTGCCCTGGTTCAAAGCATCGCTGGCATAGCTCATATCTGTCCGTATGGATGCGTAGCCGGTTAGGTTAGGCTTTAAAAGATAACTTACTCCCACGCCGAAGTTTATTACCGCTCTGCGGGCATCTGTTAGCTTAAGCTGGTCGGGGGTATAAATAGATGCAATATTGCTGCCCCTGGCAAAGTAATCTTTGGTTGGCGTAAGGATATTGTAGAACGGCACGTCCTTAAAATACTCGGTAGTAAAGTTTATTTGCCCTTTATTGTTGTTAAAGTCGCGGGCATAGCCCAAGGCTACGCTAACGGGCATTTTCCAGGTTGCCGCCATGCTGGTTTGCCGGGCATTGGCAAGCAGGTTAATGGGGCGCTCCGTAGGTGATGGGCGAAGGTTGTTGAGCTCTACGTCGCTTAATACAGTACCATTGCCGTATAAGCGCATAAGCGGGGTGGTTATTACCAGACCCAGATGATTGCTTCCATCATCGTATGACATTCCTGCTTTAAAACGCATACCCAGGTGAAAAAAGTCGGCTTGATAGCCCTCGTGTGTTGCTACATAATTTAAGGCGTTATCGCGCATGTTATTTCTAAAAGCCCTGGCGCTGTAATAACCGCTAAAAAAATAATGGCGCAACCCAGCCTCGCCTGTAAAACCCAGGGCTATCTTATCAGAAACCTTAAAACCAACACTTAGTAAACTTGATGTATAGCTTGATTTGTTTTGTACGGAGTATTGGCCCAAAAAACTCTCTTTGCCGGGGGCGTTATTTAAGTCGGGGATGTCAATGTCTGAGTTGCCTTGCTGGTTAGCCTGGTAGTTGATCTCCGGGTCATGCAAAAAGGCGTAACCAATGGTAAATGCTTTGCCTACATCCAGGTGCAAGGTGCCCGAACCCGTAACCGGAATAATATTAGCGTACACAGAGCGCAGGTCTTTATTAACCCCTGTACCGTCTTTTACGTTGATGAGCTGCCATTGGTATAAGTTACCGCTAATAGCCGCCGAGTTTTTTAGAGAATAGGCCAGCAAGGCCGGATTATAAAATACCACACCACTATCCCGATTATTGGCTACCACGCCGCCCGGCATTACAAAGCTACCTGCAGAAAAGTTGGCCGCCCAATAATGGGTATCTTGCCCGGCAGCCTTTAATGCCATCAATAACAAAAAGCTTATCAGTACACGTTTTATCATCCTACAACAATATAAGCTATTTAGTGTAAATAGCGCTTTTATTCAATTCCACGCAGTAATCGGTTATCCAGGCGCCCGCCATATCTACATATAAAATGTTGGGCTTGTTTTTTTTATTGATGGTGCCATCGCCCGCCCACTCTTTTAATTTAAGCGGAAGGGATTTGTTGCCATACAGGGCAAGGTCGCGAATGCTTTTATTTTTGCGAATGAGGTTGGTTAAAAGGATAGCGCCATTAACAATGGGGCTTATCCGCTCATCCTGAAAGTCATTACATACCAGCGCCGCTTCGTCGGCCGCTTGTGTTAGTTGCCAGTCAAGCCGTACCAGATCATTGTTTTTAACCTTGCCCGTCATTTCAATCAGAAACGCTTGCTGGCCCTGTAGTAATTTATTAAGCGCGTTGGTGGCGGCATACGCCCTTCGAAAATTTACGAAAGCTGCTGAGCCGGTGCCGATGGTAGTACTGCCAACCAGTTTGTCGGTTGTATTATACCCCTCAAATAACAGTACTGCTTTACCGGCCACATCGGCCAAAGTAACTTCGTTCAATGGTTTATCAATAACATATACCAGGTCTTTGCCCAGTTTAGCTATCATATCATTAGCTACCCTTTGCGCCGGAGCTTCCTTTTCGCAAAAATGGGTCAGGGTCAATAAAACAAACTCTTTGTTGTTGGTATGCAAAAACTGTTTTACCCCACTCAAAGCGTCATCAAACTTTTCGCCATAGCCGCCCCCTACAGCCTCGCTCATACAATCAGACGAACTGTGCTTGGTGTATAGTTCTTTATTGAACTCGCCAATACGCAGGTCAAACATGCGTATTCCCTGGTCAAGCTGTGTTTTTATATTTTGCGATTGGGTAAGTGTATTACACTCGTTAATAGTGCCTTTTTGCTGCCCGCCGGTTGCGGTAAGTACAGACATTCCCGCATCATGCGAGCCGGGTATAACAATGTCTTTCAGCGTATAATGCATTTTTTCCGGATAAAAAACATCCTCTATCCACGATGCCGGATCATAGCTGGTAAAAAAGCTAAGGCGTATTTTCTTATCCGTGCCAACAAAGGCCAGGATAAACTTTTTATCGTCAACAGTGGCTATAGATGCCGGCAGCCTGGTAGTAAAATCGTTTGATAATGTAATGGTATTGGTAAGCGGCCCCTCTTTCTGCCCCGTTGCATAATTAAGGCGATTATCTCCGGCACCTTTCCAGATATAAAACAACCTGTTCGCATCAAAAACGTGGTAAACGGCCGGTGTTGTGTTTGATTTTGCGAAGCTTTTAGGCGGTGCCCAGGCGTCTGTACCTGCCTGGTAATCCATATAATAGGTTTTATTCTCCCCGAAACCTTTATAAGTTATCCGCGCGCTTGTGTTGTTTAACGATACAAGAAATGGGTAATCAGCACTTTTCACATTCGGAATAGCCTTTATTGTGGCATTAGTGAAGGTGCCGTCGGCATCTACGTCAAAAAGTGCATACACCATTTGATTTTTAGCATTGCCGTGTCCGGTGATCATCAGGCGGTTACCCAATGCAGCTGATGTTACGCCGGATGTTAATTTAGCATTTAGCACCGCTGTGTAAACCTTTTGTGTATTAAAGCTGGTATCTGTGGCGTTTATTATGTACTTGAAGGTTCCGTCGGCAGCTATCCATGATAGATAAAGCCTGCCGTTTAACTTACTGAATACCGGGGCAAAATTGCTTTGCGCGTCAGATAGTTGTTCTTCGTGCTGCGAGGCTATAGCCGCATATTGTTTGCCCAGATACCTGAGGTGTATTTTCCCCGTTTTTCCTATCTCCTTCCACGATACAAAAAAGCCCCCTTTATAATTAGTAATGTCAACAGCGTTGTCTGTGGTTGCGCCGGGCATAAACTCAACAGGCTCCCCAAAGCTAAGGCTCTGCGCAGTTAATTTGCCGCACATAAACAGCACCAGGGCAGCAACAAAAACCATAGCTATATTACAGCGTTTAAAATTCACAACTAAGGGCTTCAATTGGTTTAAAGTAAAGCTAATTTAAAAACTATGCCATAATTAAAAAATTAAGACACTGTGCTGGCAGGTTGTATGTTATAGCACAGATTGCAAGCGCTTTGTAAAAAAACGCAGTAACAACTTTTGCGGCATAATTAATGCGTACGGTTAACGTTGTTGCAATTAATGGTAAAGTCTGTATTACAAACACTTGTTTATATACAACTTATCAAACTTTTATTACTTTTGCCACCCGAATGAA
This sequence comes from Mucilaginibacter calamicampi, assembly GCF_042676765.1. NCBI lineage: Bacteria > Pseudomonadati > Bacteroidota > Sphingobacteriia > Sphingobacteriales > Sphingobacteriaceae > Mucilaginibacter > Mucilaginibacter calamicampi. The sequence continues at coordinate 263,559 of NZ_JBHTHU010000022.1, read as the reverse complement.
GTTTATCCTTGTGATATTGTGTTTTTTTATATTGCTTCACAAAAGCAATTCGAACGCGTCTGCTGCACGTTCGGGACACACTGTTGCCATTAAAGCCTTCGCTTTAGAACGGAAAAAATCCGACGCGCTTAAAACTTCAGACAGTAATACAAACATCAGCGAATTTGACAGCTCCAACTCCGTATCTCAATTTATACTTTGGGATTGTGAAGAGAGTGAAGAGGATGGCTTTATTTGCGATGTAAAATTCAAAATTCTAAGTAGCTTTTACTTAACGCTTTCGCCGTTATATCAGGTTATTTCCGGCAGCTTAAAACCGGGGTTTACAACGCACGATCGTTTAAACCCACAAGCCGTTTGCGCCAAATATCTCGCTCAGAGATCAATCCGTATCTGAGTACTCCCTTGCTTCCATTTTAGGAAACGATAGCAAAGCTGTTATCCGCCGCGCTGTAACGCCTGGCTTTTAACGTCTTGTTATCTGTAAAGGCTCAATGCGGCTCTTCTGTGTTTCCTACATCCCAATGCTAATTTTCTTAAATAATAATATGAACAAAATTGTGGTGCTTGCCGGTATAATTGCCCTGTTGGGCCAGATCGGCTGTACGTCAAAAACCGAAGAAAAAGTTGAGGCCGCTACCTATACAGTAACAGGCCCGTTAATGGTAGACACCTCTTTTACCAAAGAATACGTGTCGCAGATCCGTGCTGTGCGCGATATTGAGATCCGCTCGCAGGAAAAAGGATTTCTACAAAATATTTATGTTGATGAAGGGCAATATGTAAAAGCCGGCCAGCTTTTATTTAGAATAATGCCCAAAATGTATGAGACCGAGGCTTTAAAGGCCGAAGCCGAGGTAAAACAAGCTGAGGTTGAGCTATCCAATACGCAAAGCCTTGCAGATAAAGACATCGTATCAAAAAACGAGCTTGCAATGGCCAAGGCCAAACTGGCGGGTGCTAAAGCCGGCCACTCGCTTGCCAACATTCATTTATCTTTTACAGAAATCAGGGCTCCATTTAGCGGATACATTGACCGCATACCTAAAAAGCTGGGTAGCCTTATTGATGAAGGTGAACTGCTTACCTCCCTGTCAGACAACAGCGACGTGTACGCTTATTTTAACCTATCTGAGCCGGAATACCTGAATTATCAGGAAGATAAAAAAGGGCGCGCAGACACAAAAGTTAATTTGCGTTTGGCAAATGGCAATCTTTTGAAATATAAAGGCGAAGTACAAACAGTGGAAAGCGAGTTTGAAAATGAAACCGGCAATATCGCGTTTCGCGCAAAATTCCCTAATACCGACGGGCTTTTACGCAATGGGCAGACCGGCAAAATTTTAATGACCGTTCCGCTTAAAAACACACTGATCATCCCGCAGAAGTCAACTTACGAGATACAAGACAAAAAATATGTTTTTGTAATTGGCAAGGACAATGTTGCTCGTTCGCAGCCGATAACCATCCGCGGCGAACTGCCCGATCTGTATGTAATTGACACCGGTTTAAAATTAGGCGATAAACTGTTGCTTGACGGTATTCAATCAGTAAAAGATGGTGATAAGATCAAATTCAAATTTGAAAACCCTGCAGAAGTGATGACAAGCCTGAGATTAAAGGCTGAATAAATTCATTTATATAGAAATTAAAATGTTCAACAAATTAATACAGCGACCTGTACTTTCAATAGTAATATCGCTGCTTATAGTTTTTTTGGGGGTGCTTGCCCTGGTGGGGTTACCTGTAACGCAATTCCCCTCCATATCACCTCCGAAAGTAAACGTTATAGCCGACTACCCTGGTGCTAATAACGAACTTTTGATCAAAGCGGTTGTGATACCGCTTGAAAAAGCATTAAATGGAGTGCCCGGCATGAAATATATGACCGCCGATGCCGGTAACGACGGTGAGGGCGCTATACAGGTTGTGTTTAACCTGGGTACTGACCCAAACCAGGCAACGCTGAATGTTCAAAACCGTGTGGCTTCCGTTGTAAACAAACTTCCGCCGCTGGTAGTGCGCGAAGGGGTGAAAATATCCCGCGAGGAATCAAACATGCTGATGTACATCAACCTGTACAGCGAAGACCCGCACACCGATCAGAAATTCCTTTTCAACTTTGCAGATATCAATCTTTTATCTGAGCTAAAGCGTGTTGATGGTGTGGGTTTCGCGGATATATTAGGTAATCGTGAATACGCTATGCGGATATGGCTAAAACCCGACCGCATGCTGGCCTATAAAATATCAACCGACGAGGTGATGAAAGCCCTTGATGAGCAAAGTTTAGAGGCATCGCCGGGTAAAACAGGCGAAAGCTCGGGTAAGCGGTCGCAATCTTTTGAGTATGTACTAAAATATCCCGGCCGTTTTACCACTAAAGAACAGTATGAAAAAGTGGTACTGCGCTCAACCCCGGATGGTGAAATTCTGCGCCTTAAAGATGTAGCAGACGTTGAGTTTGGCAGCTCCATGTACGATATTTACTCCAGCTTAAATGGCAAGCCATCAGCGGCTATCGTTTTAAAACAATCATACGGCAGCAACGCCAGTAAGGTTATTGAAAACGTAAAAGCCAAGCTGGCTCAAATAAAGGCACGCTCGTTCCCTAAAGGGATGAACTACGAGATAAGCTATGACGTATCCAAGTTTTTGGATGCTTCAATAGAAAAAGTTATCCATACGCTTGTTGAGGCCTTTATACTTGTAGGCCTTGTAGTATTTATTTTCCTGGGCGATTGGCGCTCAACCCTTATTCCTGCCATAACTGTTCCGGTGTCGCTTATAGGTACGTTTATGTTTATGCAATTCTTTGGCATCACATTAAACCTTATAACACTGTTTGCATTGGTTTTGGCAATAGGTATAGTTGTAGATGATGCCATTGTGGTGGTTGAAGCCGTACACGCCAAAATGGAAACCAAGCACCTTGGCCCCCGCAAAGCAACCATAGAAGCTTTAAAGGAGATCAGCGGGGCTATCGTTGCCATAACATTCGTAATGGCGGCGGTATTTATTCCGGTGGCGTTCATGTCTGGACCGGTAGGTGTGTTTTACCGCCAGTTCTCTATAACCATGGCAACTTCTATTATACTATCGGGTTTGGTGGCTTTAACACTTACCCCGGCATTGTGTATAATAATGCTTAAGAACAACCATGGCAAAGAACAAAAGCAAGGCATAATTACCAAACTCTTAATAGGTTTCAACAAACGGTTTGACAAGCTGGGGGGGCGTTACAGTGGCATATTAGAGGAAATTGTAACCCGCAGAACGCTGACCTTTGGTGTACTTATTGCCTTTTGTGCCGGTATTTGGTTTTTAAACGGTGCCGTTCCATCGGGTTTTATCCCGAATGAGGACCAGGGGATGGTTTATGCCATTATACAAACGCCACCCGGATCATCATTAGAGCGGACCAACCAAATTGCAGAACGTTTGCAGAAAATATCCGAAGATGTTGATGATGTACAATCTGTATCATCACTAGCCGGCTACGAAATACTTAACGAGGGCACCAGCGCCAACTCCGGTACTTGTTTGATCAATTTGAAAGGCTGGGACGAGCGCAAGCATAGTGTTCAGGATGTGATTAAGGAGCTGGAGGAAAAATGTAAGGACATAACCGGTGCGCAGATAGAGTTTTTCCAGCCTCCGGCAGTTCCGGGATATGGTGCCGCGGGAGGTTTTGAGTTGCGCATGCTTGATAAAAGCGGATCCGGCGATTTCAAAAAAATGGAATCGATAAACAGAGACTTTGTTGCCGACTTAAGCAAACGGCCTGAATTAGCATCGGTATTTAGTTTTTACAGCGCTAGTTTTCCGCAATACCGTTTAGATATTGATAATGATCTGGCGCAGCAAAAAGGAATAACCATTGATAATGCCATGAATAATCTGTCCACACTTATTGGCAGTAACTACGAGATCAACTTCATCAAATTTGGGCAGCAGTATAAGGTTATAATACAGGCATTGCCGCAATACAGGGCATTACCAGAGGACGTGTTGAAGCTTTATGTAAAAAATGACCGGGATGAAATGGTGCCGTACTCGGCATTTATGAAAATGACAAAGGTTTACGGGCTATCAGAGATCACCCGGCATAATATGTACAACTCTTCAGAAATAAGCGGATCTGCAGCTCCTGGTTACAGTAGCGGTACAGCTATTAAGGTTATTCAGGAGGTAGCCGCCAAGAGTCTTCCACGCGGCTATGATATTGAGTGGGCGGGTATCTCAAAAGACGAATCGTCAAGAGGTAACGAGGCTATATACATTCTGCTTATCTGTCTGGGCTTTGTTTATCTTATCCTTTCCGCACAGTACGAGAGTTTCATTTTGCCTTTGTCAGTTATCTTGTCGCTTGCCGCGGGCATATTTGGCGCATTGTTTTTTCTATTGGTGTTTCATCTGGAAAACAACATTTACGCGCAGGTGGCCATCATTATGCTAATTGGTTTGCTGGGCAAAAACGCTGTTTTGATAGTGGAGTTCGCGGCGCAGCGTCATCGCGCCGGTGATAGTGTGTTCCAGTCTGCAATTCAGGCCGCCAAGGTTAGGTTCAGGCCTATTTTAATGACCTCGTTCGCATTTATTGCCGGATTAATTCCGCTGGTTTTTGCAACCGGCCCGGGTAAACTAGGCAACAGAACAATTGGTAGCGCCGCCGCGGGGGGTATGCTTATAGGTACTATTGTAGGTTTGCTGGTTATCCCCGGCCTGTACTACGTATTCGGTTCCATTGCGGCAAAATACCAGTTTGTTAGTGACGAAGAAGAAAACCCGTTAACCGAAGAAATTGAAAACAATGTTTAAATTAAAGAAAATAGCCTACTATGCCATTTCGGGCATATGTATTATAGCTGCCGGGTGTAAAATCCCGGCAGTAACCCAGTCCGCAGGCATGCGGCCGGGGCCGGCATCATACAACACCAGTATGGATACCCTGAATGCCGCGGCTACTAACTGGCGCAGCTTTTTTAAGGATAAGTACTTGAATGGTCTGATAGATACCGCGCTTAACAACAATCAGGAATTGCTGATAACCTTGCAGGATATTGAATTGGCGAGGAATGACATAAGGATAAGAAAGGGCGCTATGCTACCCACTGTTGGTTTGCGTACGGGTATTGGTGTTGATAAAGTAGGCCGCTATACCAGCCAGGGAGCGGGCGATGCCTCAACCGAAATTGCTCCTGGAAAAGAAGTGCCGGAAGCACTGATGGATTATTCTGTTGCGGCTGTGGCCAATTGGGAGGTTGATATCTGGAAGAAGTTAAGTAACGCTAAACAGGCCGCTGTTAAACGCTACCTGTCAACCATTGAGGGCAAGAACTTTGTTTTGAGCAACCTGGTGGCTGAAGTTGCCAATTCGTATTATGAATTGGAGGCGCTGGACAATCAACTGGATATTGTACGCCAAACCATAACGCTGCAAAAGCAAGCGCTTGAGGTAGTAAAACTTCAAAAAAACGCATCGCGTGCTACAGAGCTTGGCGTTCAGAAATTTGAGGCAGAAGTGTTGGGTTCGCAAAGCCGCGAGTTCGACCTCTTACAACAAATAAAAGAAACCGAGAATCGTATTAACTTTTTATTAGGACGTTATCCGCAGGAGATCCCGCGCGATAAGGCAAGTTTTATGGCGGGTGTGCCCACACTCATCAACTTCGGCGTACCGGCACAGATGCTTGAAAACCGCCCCGATATAAGGCAGGCCGAGTTTGAATTGGCCGCAGCAAAACTGGATGTAAGTGCTGCGCGGAAGGAGTTTTATCCATCGCTTAATATTTCGGCGGCTGTGGGTATACAGGCTTACAATCCGTCTTACCTTGTAAAACTTCCCTCATCCATATTATGGAATCTGGCCGGAGAACTTACTGCTCCGTTAATTAATCGTAACGCAATAAAAGCCGAATATTTTAATGCTAACGCAAGGCAGCAGCAAGCCCTTTACAATTACCAGCGCACGGTACTCAACGCGTATATGGAAGTGTCTACAGAGCTTTCTCGTATTGATAACCTGGAGAAAAGCTATGACCTGAAGTCAAGGCAGGTAGGCGCGCTAACCCGGTCAATAGATATAGCGAATGACTTGTTCAAGTTTGCCAGGGCAGATTACTTTGAGGTGTTAATGACACAGCGCGATGCGCTGGATTCAAAACTGGAAATGGTTGAAACCCGCAAGGCGCAGCTTGTGGCAACAAGCAATATATATAAGTATTTAGGCGGAGGGTGGAGATAGCATAAAGAAGCTGGTTTAGTTGGTTAACCGGAAGTTGCTCATATTGTGGCGATATTATTATCGCTGCAATATGGCAGCGCCCAACTGTTATAGCGGAGCTAATAGTTGGGAATATTAAGTCCTAAAACTATGTTCCGTTTACAAACCCACCAGCCATTTGCATTTTTTGTTAGTTTTACAATTCCCGACCCTCCTCTGTTTTGCAGCTTTGATCTGTATGCAGCTGTAAGCAGGGCATCCCCCTCAAAAATATATTCGTCAATATAATATTCGTTTGTGTCGGCCTCTTTAACCACCGGATGGATGTGCGCAGGTTCATTATGTTCCGGATATGGTGCAGGTAAACAGGTATAAAAACGGTAGAACCCGTCGGCCGCGGTCTTTATCCAACCACGAATGTGCCCGTGCCTCAGGGCCAGCTTTTGGTTAGGCGCAGGGCTATATCTGCCTTTACTATCTGTATGATAGATATATAGCGTTACGCCTGCCGCCGGAGTGATGCCATCCTTTTTAAACAGATAACCCTCCACAATCATTTTGTGCATGTCTTCGTTCCAATCAGGCAAATAAGCGGTATTGGATAATTCTGATGGCATGCCAGCATAGATCAACTCGCAGCCATCACATCCGTCGCTTACTTTTCTGATGGTACGCCCCTGCGACATAGCCGTTGCGGCGAAAAGCCCGCCGGCAATACTTCCTAAAAAATCTTTCCTGTTCATGTTAAGTTTTTTAATGCTAACCGCTACCCAATTTTAACGCAGTTTTTAATAGAATCAAAACTTAGTATACCAACGGCAATTTTAATATACCAACAACTTAAATTGCCGCATAATAATGTAATGCTGTCCGCATATCCAAATATCTGCATATCCGCGCATCTGCACATCCACATATCTGCACATTTGCTACCTTTGCAGCAATGAGCAGAGGTAAAGGAGCAAAAAACCAGGTATTTGAAAATGTAAGCATTATTGACATTGCCGAAGAAGGAAAAGGCGTTGGCAAAACCGACGACTTTGTGCTTTTTGTAGAAAAAGCCGTACCCGGCGATTTAGTTGACGTACAAGTATATCGCAGTAAAAAAAACTTTGGCGAAGCAAAAATAATTGCGCTTAAGCAACCCAGCGCCCATCGCGTGCCTGCATTTTGCGAACATTTTGGCACCTGCGGTGGCTGCAAATGGCAGCACATGACGTATGATGCCCAGCTGCAATTCAAACAAAAAACTGTTGCTGATGCATTGAGCAGATTGGCTAAGATTGATTTAGGCGGTATGCTGCCCATTGTCGCATCGCCTGCTGATAGATACTACCGCAATAAGCTGGAGTTTACTTTTAGTAATAAGCGCTGGCTTTATGATGGCGAGAACCGGGATGATGCAGAGCTTAACATGAACGCGCTGGGCTTTCATATCCCCGGCAGGTTTGATAAGATATTGGATGTCAGGCATTGCTATTTACAGGCCGATCCTTCTAACGCTATCCGCAATACAATAGACAGCTTCGCGCGGACCAACGGTTATACGTATTATGATCTGCGCAGTCATGAAGGCAATTTACGCAACCTGATTATCCGCACCTCATCAACCGGAGAGCTGATGGTGATAGTTGTTTTTGCTTACGCGGACGAAGAGCAGGTGAACAAGTTGATGGGCTTTGTTGAAGCGGAGTTTCCACAGATCACCTCCCTGTTATACATCCTTAACCAAAAAAAGAACGATACCATTTTTGATCAGGAAGTGCACGCCTGGAAAGGACCAGAATATATTCACGAGGAAATGAATGGCATACGTTTCCGCATAGGGCCGAAATCATTTTACCAAACCAACTCGGCCCAGGCGCTGCGCCTATATGAAATAACCCGCGACTTTGCCGGGTTTAAGGGCGACGAGCTTGTTTATGACCTTTATACAGGTGCAGGCACCATTGCCAACTTTGTAGCGGGGCATGTACGAGAGGTGGTTGGTGTTGAGTACGTACCGGATGCTATTGAAGATGCCAAAATAAACAGCGCTATCAATAACATCAACAATACTAAATTTTACGCCGGCGACATGAAAGATGTGCTATCGGCAGAATTTGTTGCAACACACGGTAAACCCGACGTTATAATAACCGATCCGCCACGGGCGGGTATGCACAGCGATGTGGTAGCCAGGCTGATGGAAATTGAAGCCGAAAAAATTGTATACGTAAGCTGCAACGCCGCTACACAAGCACGTGATCTGCTGGTATTAAAAGAAAAATATGATGTGGCAACCATACAACCTGTTGATATGTTTCCGCATACCCAGCATGTGGAAAATGTGGTTTTATTAAGAATCAGGAAATAAGAGGCAAGAATCAAGATATATGAATCCCGAAGATTTGCTTAATGAAGGTGCCGGTAAGCAAGAACCGGCAGCCAAAAGTCCGCTGTTAAGTTTAGAGCGTGACCTTAAAGTTTTTAATGACGCTATTCGCGAGGTGGCAGTTGAGATAATAGTGGAAGGGCTGTCTAAATACCCCATTTTTATAGCACACCAACACGAGTTAAAGCTGGGCGAAGTAATACTTGATCGCCATGAGCTAAATTCTGACTGGACCATTCATGCCTCAACACTTGAGGAGTTTATTGAGCGCGGTGTAATAAAACCAGAGCTTAAAGAGCGCTTTATTGCCAGCTACAAAAGCCCTAAAGACCATATGTGTGTGTTTGTAGTGGTGCCCGAAGGGGCTAATTTTGTCTATTTCCCCTATATAAAATAGCGTTTGCTATTTTAATGTTTGATTGTTGTAATTTGCTTTTATATTTACCATAAGATTGATCTGCTACAACTTTTTTGTGTTTCTACACGTACAAACTACCAATCAATGGAACCCTCAGGCAAAAAACTATTAATACTTAACAAACAGCAAATACAGCAAAAGATAGACAGGATTGCCTACCAGATACTGGAAGACAATTTTGACGAGCACGAGATTCTGATTGCAGGTATGCTACCACGTGGCGGGCATTTGGCCGCGCGGTTAAAAAAAGTGCTGGATGAGATTGCGCCTTTTAAAACCCGGCTGCTTACCATAGAGATAGATCGTTTTAGCAGCAGCCTGAACGCCAAAATTGATTTTGAGCTGGAAGAATGTACCAACAAGGCGGTTATTCTGGTAGATGATGTATTGAACAGCGGCAAATCATTAGCCTATGGTTTCGGCGTTTTTTTAGATGCCCCTTTAAAAAAACTACGCACGGTTGTGTTGGTAGACCGCAACCATAAAAGCTTTCCGGTAAATACGGATTATGCTGGTATTGCTTTATCAACCATTATAAAAGAGCATATTGATGTAGTACTGGATGAGGAAGGGCAGGAAGATGCCGTTTATCTTAGATAATAATTAAATAAATAGCCCTGTTAAGTTGGCTTATTAAGACGGCTGTTATTAAATTACATACAGTTATTGCCTCCTTAACACAACAATATTAGCCGCAGAATGGCAGAAAAAATCAAAATACTGTACCTTGATGACGAGATAGACAACCTAACGGGCTTTAAAGCATCGTTTAGGTTAGACTATCAGATCTTTACTGCGGTAAATGTTCAGGGCGCGATGGATTTTCTCCATGAGCACCCGGATATAAGGATCATATTTTGCGACCAGCGCATGCCGGGAAAAACCGGCGTTGAGTTTTTTGAAGAGATAAGAAGCACCTTTCCGGCACCCATACGCATACTGATAACCGCTTATACCGACATTGAATCGGTTATTGGTGCCATTAACCGGGGTAATATTTTTAGGTTCATCAAAAAACCATGGGACCCTGCAGATATCATTTCGGCCATTGACGAGGCCAATAAGTTTTATCAGACCAACTCCGTTTTATCCGTAAAAAACGAGGAGCTACGTAAGGCCTACGCCGAGTTAGACAAGTTTGCCTACAGCGTGAGCCATGATATAAGGGGCCCGCTATCGGGGATTTTAGGCGCTATTAATGTAGCCCGGGAGATCTATGATATAAACGAGATGAAGGAAATGCTTTTCCTCATGGAAAAATCGCTTAAAAAACTGGATACTTACATCCTTAGCATGCATGACTATTACAGCCTGCAGCGCGGCGAATTACGCATAGCCGAGATTGATTTTAACCAGGTGGCGCAGGAGCTAAGGGATATTTACAGGGTAGTGGCCGACGCTAATAATATCACTTTTGCTATTACTGTAGATCAGCGCGAACCATTTAGAAGCGATATTGTACCATTGAAACTGGTTTTAAATAACCTTTTATCAAACGCATTTAAATACCAGAGCAAGGTAACCGAAGACAAAAGAGTTGAATTAACAATGCTGGTACACCGCGGCGTGCTTAATGTTGAGGTAAAAGATACAGGCATAGGTATATTAGGCAACCATATTAACGAGATTTTTAACTTATTTTACCGTGCCAGCTCTCAGGAAGCCGGTTCGGGTTTTGGCTTATACAATGTAAAGAGCGCGTTGCTTAAACTTAACGGACATATTGAGGTAAACTCGGCGCTTAACAGAGGTACAACTTTTAAGGTTTCTATCCCCACTAAATAAACCGGCTATGGATCTATCATTTATAATAATTGATGACACAGAACTTGATCATTTCATCGCAAAGAAAATGATAAACCATGCCGATAAAGCGTTTGAGGTAAAATCTTTTTATGAAGCACAGTCTGCACTGAATTACATAAAAGAAGAGCGTTCGATAATTAAAAGCGATGCCATTACCCTCATTTTACTTGACATTTATATGCCAATAATAAGCGGGTATCAGTTTTTAGATGCATTTGAGGCGCTTGACCCTGCTGTTCAGGATAAATACTATGTTGTTGCACTAACTTCGTCTCATGAACCTGCAGATATGAACAGGATGAGTGCTTACAAAAGCGCTAAAGGCATATTAAGTAAACCGCTTTTAGCAGAGGATCTTTCGGCAGTAATCATGCGGATGATAACCGAAAAGGACATTGACATGCAATAAACGGTTTTCAGGAAAGCAGTTTTTGACGCAGCAAAAACTCAAGCTGATCATTTGAAGTACCCAGCAATTTATTCTCTTCCTTTAGTTTTTCTTTTTGCAGATATGCTTCATGAGCGCGGTTAATAGTGATATCCAATTCCTCTTCATTCCAGGGTTTACTCAGATAATGGAAAATTTTTCCTTTATTAACGGCATCAACTACGGCGTTCATATCAGCGTAACCGGTAAGTAATAAACGCATCGGGTCCGGATACAGCTCAATCACTTTCTCTAAAAACTCAACCCCCGTCATGTTGGGCATGCGCTGGTCAGTTATAATGATCTCTATAGGTCTTTCACCCAATATTTTCAAGGCTTCATCGCCGCTAATGGCAGTGTAAACCTGATACTTTACGCGAAAAACAGCCTTAAAAGAAAACAGGTTGTTTTCCTCATCATCTACATATAGTACTGATATTTTTTTTCCGGCCATAATCAGGATGTTTGTTTCGTCCTAAGGAGACGTTTATAATTGTAATAACACATATCAAATATAACAGTTTCTATATTTTAACAATGTGTTATCACAATATACGCAGAAAATTTAAAAAACAACTTTCCCAAATGATGTTACCAGCGAACCTATGCGTACCGCATCAAAAATACGCTCCTCGGTAGTTCCTAACTTTATAAGAGAATCCTCGTGCGCGTTAACACACATTTCGCAGCCATTAACGGCCGAAATGGTTAAGCTCATCAACTCAAAAAACTCCTTACCGGTTACAGGTTTCATCATTAACTGCATACGTATACGCGCAGGTATCTGGCTATATTTTTCTTTTTGTGTAAAGTGCCTGAAACGGTAAAAAATATTGTTTGAGGCCAGCAACGAAGCGCAACCCGCTGCCTCAGCTATTTCTTCGGCAGTAGCGCCGCCCTTTTCTGCATAGCTTGTGTAAAAACTAATAAGAGGCGTATTGTTGTTGTTTATGGCAGTTGACAGTCCAAGCAATGCACATTCTTTTTCTGTTAAATGCGCGGATGTTAGCGTGCTGTTAAAGTTGAGCTTAAGATCACGTACGTAGCGCGATTCGCCTTTCTCTAAAAGGCTCAGGCTTACGTTTCTGTAAGTAACATCAAGCCCTATAATTTGCAGTAATTCGTTTATGGTTTCTGTAGTTTCGTTCATTTTGCTTTGATAATCAAACTATTATTTTCATAGCAGAAAAAAATATCCCCGTAGCAATACACACTAAGGGGATATAATTTATTGTAAAATTAAGCGGTTAAGGTTTCCTGGCCTTTTTCCCAGTTACATGGGCAAAGCTCATCAGTTTGTAAACCGTCTAATACGCGTAAAACCTCTTTTACATTGCGGCCAACATTCAGGTCGTTTACACATACCCAGCGCACAATACCGGTAGGGTCAATAATAAACGTAGCGCGGTAAGCAATTTTTTCATTAGGCTCTAAAATACCCAGATCTTCCGCCAGTGATTTTGAAGTATCAGCAAGCATAGGGAATTTAAGGTCGCGCAAATCATCATGATGCGTTCTCCATGCAGCATGAACAAACTCAGAATCTGTTGATGCACCGATCAAACGGGTTTCGCGATCGCGGAATTCGCCGAAGTTTTTGTTAAACTCGGCTATCTCTGTAGGGCAAACAAAAGTAAAGTCTTTTGGCCACCAGAACATAACGGTCCACACGTTATCATCATTAGCAAGGTAGTCTGAAGTTAACGTTTCAAACTCTTTTCCTTTCTCCAGGCTAACAACAGCAGTTTTAGAAAATTGAGGGAATTTTTCGCCTATAGTAATCATATATATATAACTTTTATTTGCGGCAAATATAGGCCTTTTTAAGGTGCGCGCAGATCATATTTACCTATACTATATAGATAATACTTATATATAATTAGAAAAAAATAGGCAATATTGATGTTTAGGATTGGGCCTTTAAAAATTCATTTTACCCGTCATCTGGGTTATAACATCCTTAAAACTATCACTATACGGAATCTCGGCATCGGCAATTTTTATACGCCCTTTACGTATGGAGTGTACATGGTCAAGGTTAACAATGTATGATTTATGCACCCTGAAAAAAACATCAGCGGGTAACTGGCTTTCTAATGATTTTATAGTAACCCTTGATATAATCGCCTTCGGATTACTAATCCTGTGTATCTTAACATAATCCTTAAGCCCCTCTATATAAGTTATATCGTCATGATTTACTTTAATAAGGTTATAGTCGGCATACAAAAAAATATATTTTCTTGATACTTCGCCCGCCTTTGCCTCAGGCTGCCGTCTGGTCAGTTCAAACTGCTGCGTGGCTTTGTTGCACGCTTTTAAAAACCGCTCTAACGACACCGGTTTCAACAAATAGTCAACCACATCCAATTCAAAGCCATCCAAAGCGAACTCCTGGTAAGCCGTAACAAAAATAATAAGCGGTTTTTGCGCGAGGCTCTTAACAAACTGCAGCCCGTTTATGCCCGGCATTTGTATGTCGCAAAAAATAAGATCTATTTCCCTGTCCTGCATAATTTGCAGGGCCTGCGTTGCCGAGCGGCAGCTTGCCACCAAGTGCAGGTTTTCCACCCGGCTTACGTTATCTTCCATTAGTTCAAGCGCTAAGGGCTCGTCATCTATTATAATGCAGTTCATAATTGGTTTAATACAATGATACTAATTATCAATTATATCTGATATAGCATAAGCGTTTTAAACATTTGCAGTATAGGTTGTGGTATTTCGTCGCAGCATTAGGGCGTTTTATCTCATAAATGTTACAGTGGTTTTTTTTATGATTTTATTTGTAGCATGAAAAAACTGATTAGTTGGCGTTGGATACAATACATCCTGCCGTTAGTAATATGGTTTACCTTAATGGTGCTGCCTTATTTAGGTCGCGATGAGAACAGTCCCATCCCGGAAGAGTATCACCATCGTTTTATAATGGGAGTTGTAACGTCAAACTTAGCGCTACTATGCGTATTCTACGTACACACCTATCTTATTTATCCCTTAATTAACAAAAGAAAAGCCCTTTATATCCTTGGCTTCTTACTTATGTCCGGAGCTTATTGGGTTTATTGGGCATACTTAAGGCCCAACCCTTTTGAGGGAATGAAAGAAAGACCATGGCCAACCAGATATTCCGATACATCCGGAAGACCAAACTTTGGGCCGCGAGCGGAAGCATTCCCGGGCAAGCCCGGCGACACACTTACCTCGAGAACCTTCGAGAGACATGTTGAGACGCCCTTCCCCGGTACAAATGACACGCTTAACCAAACAAAGGCCAGGCCTTATCCGCCATTTCCTGAAAGATTTGGAAACGGCTCAGGGCGTTTCAGGCAAGGGGGGCAGCGCGTAAACATTTACAGATTTAGTCGTGGACCAAGGTACATGTTTCTCGATTGGATTGCGCCGCTAATGGCCATATTGTTAAGTGTATGTTACCGCATAATTATTGATAACCGCGCAAAACAACAGCTGTTAAAAGAGCGGGAAACACAGCATCTTAAGTCTGAACTAACCTTTTTGCGTTCGCAGATAAGCCCTCACTTTATGTTCAACGTATTGAACAATCTGGTAGCGCTTGCCCGTAAAAAATCTGACTCGCTGGAGCCTGCCATTGTAAGCCTCTCCCAGCTAATGCGTTATATGCTGTATGAGAGTGATGATTCGCGGGTAACCCTGGGCAAGGAGGTTGAATACATTAAGAGCTTTATCAGCCTGCAAATGCTGCGCTTCAGGGATTCTGTAAAAACCAATCTGGATGTGCAGGGCAATATAGACTTTTATGCCATTGAACCCATGTTACTGATACCGTTTGTAGAGAACGCCTTTAAGCACGGCACGGGCATGTTAGAAACTGCAGTTATTGATATTACATTATCTGTAGATGAAGTAACGCGCCTTATGCGTTTCAGCGTGGCAAACGATGTTGGCCCTGCTGATGATTCAAAGGATGGTAGCTCTGGCATTGGTATAGCCAACGTACGCAGGCGCTTAGCCATCCTGTACCCGGATAAGCATGAACTCACTATCTCTAACACACCCGATAAATTTACCGTAGACCTTACTATTTACTTAACTGAGTAACAAAAAAGTTGGTAACTATAAATTTACAGCACTAACTATTTAGTTTTAAAAACGTTTGGCTAATATTGTCGTCGCACCAATTAGCCTTATTGTCGCAACATTAATAGCCCTTGTATACTTTATTTTAGCCAACATTAAATACTCGCTATTCTTGTACGTGTCTTAAAAAGCATGATAATAAACCAATTACGAAAATGAAGAAAATACTCACAATAACAACTTTGCTTGCAGTAGCCTGCTCGGTAGCAGTAGCACAAGACAAGAAGATGAAAGATGTGCAGGAAGTTAGCCTATGGGCGCCGGCAGGTGTTAAAGCCGATGGCAAACTGGTTGAATGGAATGATAGCTTTCAGGCTTATAATAAAGCCACTAAACTTTATTACACCATAGCTAACGACGAAAAAAATATTTATCTCGCCATCAAGTCAACAGATGCGATGAATAATAATAAGATAGTGGCGGGCGCAATAACCATTGCAATTAATACCGAGGGTAAAAAGAAAACCGAAAACACGTACAAAATTACCTATCCCGTTATTGCTCCTATTAGCTTTCAGCGTGGTGCTGGAGGCCCTATTGCGGGCGGGCCTGCCGGTGGTGGCGGTGCAATTACGGTGATGCGTGTTGGTGTTGGTGGCCCGGGCGGCGGTGGCGCAGCCGGTGGCATGGGTGCTATGATGGGCATGGGAAGGCCCGGCGATCCACTGGATTCTGCAACCATAGCCCTACGCAAAAAAGCGCTTTTAACCTACAAGGAAATAAAGGTATCAGGCTTTAAGGATATTCCCGACTCGCTGATATCATTATATAACGAACATGGCGTAAAAACCATGGCCAATTATGACAATGAAGGAAACTTTATATACGAAGTTGCTATACCGCTGAAGCTGATGGGCCTTACTACCGCGAGCACCAACGAGCTTGCTTACAACGTAAAGGTAAACGGTTTACAGATACCCAACCTGCCAAACATTGATATGATGGGTGGCGGCGGATTAGGCGGTGGTGGTGCAGATCCGGGAGGCCCGGGTGGCGGCCCAGGTGGTCCTGGAGGTCCTACTGTAAACATACGCATGAATGGCGGTGGCGGCTTTGCAGGCGCAGGTGGCGGCGGTCGCCCCAGAGGTGGCGGAACCTTCAATTTCCAGGAAATGGTAAGCCCGAGTGATTTTTGGGGTAAATATACACTGGCTAAAAAATAAAAACCCTAACCTATTTTTAACAAACCCAACAATGAAAAAATTATTACTTATAGCTGTAGCTCTGTTTTTATCGTGCAGTGTATTTGCTCAGCAACCCACAACACCGCCGGCTACACCGCCAACAACGGTAACACCAACTACGCCGCCGGCTACGGTAGCCCCAACAACACAGCCTGCTACGGTAACCCCGGGTGCACCACCAGCTGCTGTAAGAACCGTAACGCCAGGCTTACCAGACGCTCTTGATGCCCGCGACGTTAGCGGCGTGGTTAAAGATTCAAAGGGAGAAACTGTTATAGGCGCCAGCGTTAAGCTGATATCTGCAAAAGACTCTTTGCAAACCGCAACAAACGAGGATGGTATATTTATTTTTAAAGATGTAAAACTTGCCACCTTTGTTATTACTGTAAAGGCAATGGGAATGAAAACAGTAATACGCAAATTGTTAAACAATGACGTTGCAAAACGAATTACTTTGGATCCGATTGAGTTGTTTGGCGAGAATGAGTTGCTAAAGGAAGTTGTTATTAACGGAACACCAAGCATTACCTACAAAACCGATACTGTTGAATACAAAGCCAGCGATTATAAAGTACGCGCAAATGCCACAGTTGATGAAATGCTGAAAAAAGCTGAAGGTTTTGAAGTAGGAACAGACGGCTCTTTAACTTTTAACGGAACGGCAGTAGCTAAGGCCCGTTTAAATGGTAAAGATTATTCTGGTGGCGATGTAGCACAGGCTATACAATCTTTACCTGCAGACATTATTGAGAAGTTTCAGGTAGTGGATGATTACGGTGATCAGGCTGGCCGTACCGGCATAAAAAATGGCGACGCCCAAAAAGTGCTTAACTTAACCACACGTGCGGATAGATCTGTAGGTAACATACTTCGCTTAAGTGCTAACGTGGGTCCAAACGGACGCCATGAGGAGCGTATATTTGCGCAACGCATAAATGGCAATCAGCAAATTGGTGTAAATGTGGCATTATCAAACACCTTAAACGGTATCGCGTCTTCCGGAAGGCAAGGCAATGGTGGTGGCGGCGGTGGTGGTAATGGTAGCGGTGGCAATACAGTATCTGGCAACGCATCTGTAAACTATCGCGATCAATTAAGTAAAGCAGTGCAAGTTACAGGTAGCTATAGCATAAACTATAGCGATGCCAATGTACTTAACCTCACTAGTTCATTAAACTCTTATAAGTTTTTTGATAAAGCAACAAATACGGAGAGGACTGATACTTTATTCAATACTACTACAAGTAATAATCTTACAAACAATAAAACCCACAGAGCTAGTGTTGAATTTGAAATTACACCTGATAGCTCTAATTTTATAAGAATTACTCCAAGTTTTAGCCTGACAAATTCTACATCAAGCAATATGCAGGACCAACTGCAAAAAGGCTTTCGCAACCAATCAACTAACAGCGTCACAAGCAACAGTAATAATACGCCGCAATTGGGGTTAATTGCCTTTTATCAATACATATTTAAAAAGCCAAGAAGAAACATTTCTATCCAGTTCAATTTAACAAGTGGTGATCAGAAACAAAACAATGAACAAAACACGCTTATACGTAATCTCGATAAATTGCCTATAACCGACTCTGTGATTCATCGTATTGTAGCGCGAAAAAATCTATCTAAAAACTTTAGAACAAGCCTTACATATGTTGAGCCACTATCGCCATCTTCACAAATAGAATTTAATGGGCAGATCAACTACAGAGGGTACGATAATTCGCTCCTTACAGATAGCGTTGGCCCTAGCGGAACAGTAACCAGGCTTGAGAAAGCGACAAACATTTTCAATTATTCATTTACCGAAACGCGCGCGGCTCTAAACTATCGTTTAGTAAAAACTAAATTTAACATATCTCTCGGTGCAACTGCAATACCAACCCGTTTGGAAGGAACTAACGTAAGCCGCGGAAATATCGCAGTAGCCCGTAGTAATTTCTTCCTGGTGCCATTGTTCCGCTTCCAATATCAATGGTCTCGCCAACAGCAGTTAGCTATTAATTACAGCGGCACACCTAGCGAGCCTACTTTTGATCAGATACAGCCCGTACCGGATGTGTCTCAGCCCTTGAATACTACTTACGGTAATCCAGATCTTAAACCATCATTCAGGCATACAGCTTCAATTCGCTATAGCAATTACCTTTCTAACTCAAGGCTTAATCTAAGCGGAACCATTAATGGAAGTTTAAACAATAACCAGGTGGTTAGCAACACTACGTTGATATTAACCGACAAGGGCACAGAGCGTGAAACGCGTTATGTTAATATAAGTGGTGGTAAAACAGTGTCAGGAAACTACAACATATCTAAAAGCTTTAGCGACAGACGCTACTCTCTAATGCTTAACGGAACAGCTTCTTACGATTACTCATTAGGTTTAAACGCTGGCACCCGCACTCAGATAACTACTTATAACTTTAGAAATTCTTTTGGCCCGCGTATAAATCCAAACGACGTAATTGAGATCAATCCGTACGTTTCGCATTCATTAACCAGGTCTTATAATAGCTTGTCAACCGAAAAAAATAATTTAAATTCCGACATAACCCGGATGAGCTTTAACCTGGAAGGCCGTTTCTATTTTGGCAAAGACAGAAGCTGGACTATAGAGTATGACTTAAGCAAGAACTATGTTAGCGGCATTGCTAACAACGTAACTAAAAACCCTTTTGTAGCAAATGCCTTTATTGAAAAGCAAATGTTTGCGAAACGTAATGGTATCTTAAGGGTGGCTTTCTTTGATATATTTAACCAAAATAACTTTATTAACCGTAACATAACAAGCACAGGATACACCGATACCCGCTCAAACCCGCTTAGCCGTTATTTCATGGTAGGCTTTACGCTTAACCTGCAAAAATGGAGCGGCAGGGCCCAAAGAGACGGCCGTAGCTTACTACGCCGTGGCGATGGTAGCTTTATATATTAAAAACACAATTGATTAAACAATACGCCGGGCAGCTGTAGCAATACAATGCCCGGTTTTTTTATGCCTATTGATTAACTGATTAAAAACGGGTTTATTTGTAAACATGTGTTTGTTTGTAGCATCATTAAATTCAGGAAGTAACGGTAATTGCTATTATGTTGGTAATGACCACGATGCTGTGCTGATAGATGCGGGCATATCATGCCGCGAAACCGAAACACGTATGGCGCGCCTCGGTTTATCTATGCGTAAAGTGCGGGCCATCTTCGTTTCGCATGAGCATAGCGATCATATTCGTGGCCTTGCCGTTCTCGCAAAAAAACACAATCTGCCGGTTTATATAACACCGCTTACGCTGCTGCATTCCGGCTTGCAAATTGCAGCTGGCTTGCTAAGGTCATTTTGTGCCGATGTACCGGTAAGTATAGGCTCGCTTACAGTTACACCATTCAATAAATTGCATGATGCCGCCGAGCCCCATAGCTTTACCATAACCTGCGGCGATTTAAAAGTAGGTGTGTTTACGGATCTGGGCGCGGTATGCGAAAATCTGATCGCTCATTTTCAGCAATGCCATGCCGCTTTTCTGGAAGCCAATTATGATGAAGAAATGCTTGAGCGCGGCAGCTACCCCTATCATTTAAAACGCCGCATACGGGGCGGCAAGGGCCACTTATCTAACAAACAAGCGCTTGCCCTTTTTGAGGATTACCGCCCGTATTTTATGAGCCATCTTTTTTTATCTCACCTTTCAAAAGATAACAACTGCCCTGAACTGGCCCTTAGCCTTTTTAAAAGCCGCTCTACCGAAACTGAAATAGTTGTTGCTTCGCGGTATACAGAAAGCGCCCTATACCAAATAGCTGGCGCGGGCCAAATAGCCCTACCGGTGCTAAGCACGCAATTCAGTTTGTTTTAGAAGATCCCGAATCGCTTTTCTGCGTTTTAATCTTTAAAAAATCTATAACGTATTAATAATAAGCATATAATGCTTTTTTATACTACCTTTAAAAAAAAGGCAAACTGTTTACGTCCCTAATCGTATAATTGCTATGACTCCATCTTTGCAGAACAGTAGGACCCAAGTGGTCAGCTTATTGGATGAGGGCTATGCGTGCCGGTCAAGTAATTTGACGCTAAGCGTGGAGCTGGCCCAAAAAGCGCTTTCAATAAGCCGCGAGATAAACGATAAGCCCCTGGTTGCAAAAAGCCTTAGTCAATATGCTCTTTTTTTAATGATACAGGGCGAGTACGACTCGGCCATCAACATGTCAAAAGAAGCGCTGGCCTATTTTGAAGAGCTAAAGGATGAGTTGGGAGTAGCAAGCGCCAAATATAACTTAGGTGGTGTTTATTATAAAACCAACGACTACTACCTGGGCATGGCCTACCTTACCGATTGTGTCAACATCTATCGTAAAAACAACGATCATCAAAACCTGGCGCGCGCGTTAAAATCATTAGGCACCATTTATGATTATTTCGGCGACCCAAAAAACGCCATCAGGACTTACGAACAAGCTATAGCAGAATCAAAACTGGCCGGAGATCTTAACCAGGAAGCCAACGCGTATAACCCGCTGGCAAGCATTTACCTTAAACAAAAAGATATTCAGAAAGCTATCGCGCTTATTGACCAATCTGTTGCTATTAAACAGAAAACAGGCGATATAAGGGGGCTTGCATTTGCACTTTATGGCCGTGGGAAGATAGCTATCGCACTTAAAAAACATGATGAAGCTGAAGCCGATATTAAAGAAGCGATAAGGATCCATAAGGAGGTGCGTGAGGTTTTGGGGCTGGGCATGGCCCTGCACAGGCTGGCTGTTTTATACGCCGAAATGAGGCAATTTGAAAAAGCTAAGCAAATTTTAGACGATGGTTTAAAGTTGGGTATAGAATACCATTTGATAATGGTAAATTTTAAATGCTATTACCTGTACTATCAAATATTTAAACAACAGGGTGATACCGAGAATGCGCTGCGATACCTGGAGTTATATTTTAAGGAAAAGGATACCGTAATTAACAATCAAACGCTCAAGTTAATTGAGAACTACGAAATGGTTGCGGAAATGGACCGGCTAAAAAAAGAGGCCCAGATGCAGTTAGAAAAAGCCGAGATCATTGAGAAAAAGAATCACGCGGAGCAAATGGCTTTGGTAAAGCAGGAGTTCCTGTCAACCATGAGCCATGAAATAAGAACGCCTTTAAATGCTGTAATAACCATAGCCTCGCTGTTGTCTGACAGGGCAGACAAAGAGGAGCAGGAATTGCTCAGTTCGTTGCGCCTTGCTTCTAATAATTTATTGCTGCTGATTAACGATATTCTGGATTTTACAAAGCTGGAAGCGGGTAAAACAGCCCTTGAGCTTGCGCCTTGTAATTTTTTACAGCTGCTTGAAAACATCAGAAATACATACGTTAGCCTCGCTTCAGAAAAAGGTGTGTTATTGCAACTAAACATTGCCGATGGCGTTGCTTCTGCTTACGAGTTGGATGAAACCAAGCTTTCACAAATCTTAGGGAACCTCATTACAAACGCCATTAAGTTTACTTACACAGGAAGCGTTCAAATATTTGTTGAAAAAATTGATACGCTAAATGATGGCGACTTGCTTCGCCTAAAAATTATTGACACAGGCATTGGCATTAGTCCAAAAAACCAACAAAGTATATTTGATGCATTTACACAACCGCACTCCATTACTAAAAAAAAGCATGGCGGCTCTGGCCTCGGCTTGGCAATTGTGAAAAAGCTGGTATCGTTACATAACAGCAACGTTAAAGTAGAGAGTACAGAGGGCGAGGGCTCAACGTTTTACTTTGACCTTATCCTTAAACCATCTGCTATTCCCGGGGGAAAAAGCACTACTTATTCAGATGATCTGAACGGAAAGAAGGTTTTGCTGGCCGAAGATAATTTGATAAACGCTATGGTGATAACGCGGTTGTTAGGCAACTGGAAAATTAACACAGAACACGCCAAAAACGGTCTTGAAGCATTGGTAAAAACAAGAAACAATAGGTTTGATTTTATTTTGATGGACATACACATGCCCGAAATGGATGGTTTTGAGGCTGCCCGCGAAATTTCTACAGGGGAAAATGTAAATAATAATACGCCCATTTTTGCCCTTACTGCCGACATAACCGCCGAGCACCAAAGCGAACATCGCAATTATTTCGCAGGTTTTTTAAGAAAACCCATTGAGCCCGAGAAGCTTTTCACTGCACTTGCAGCTTTAGAAAAAAATGGTTGAAAACGGGTAAAAAACATTATAAATTGAAAAAAACAGATAAAAAAGCAGCTTTTTTGACGAATTTATAATTACGAGGAGGGGTGAGGCAGTAAGCGACCTTAAAAAAAGGAAATAAAAAAAGGAGAAGTTACTACCCTTCTCCTTCCATTA
Organism: Mucilaginibacter calamicampi; assembly: GCF_042676765.1. NCBI lineage: Bacteria > Pseudomonadati > Bacteroidota > Sphingobacteriia > Sphingobacteriales > Sphingobacteriaceae > Mucilaginibacter > Mucilaginibacter calamicampi. Next base: position 240,654 of record NZ_JBHTHU010000022.1, on the reverse strand, counting down.
ACTGATCTTATTATCCTCATAAAGAACAAATTGGTTTAGTCCGATGTAATAAGTTATTACAAAGGTATAAAATAACATCGCACTTATCCGCTACTTTTTGCACTTTTTTTCAAAAAAAATACAAAAAACAATCAAAAAGGGGCAAAAAAAAGATTTTTTGCCCCTTTTTTAATACTTTTTTAATCTTTTCTAATTATTTCATACCATCGTTAATGGCTGTTATTTTGTCTAAATGACCTTTCAGGGTGGGTAATGTTTTGTCAACAAAGGCCTTTAATTCAGCGTCTTTCAGGTCCTTACTGGCGCTTTCAAACATGGCAACTGTTTTTTTATGTTCGCTAACCATGGTGCTTACATAGGCTTTATCAAAATCCTTCCCGGTTTTAGCATTCAGATCGGCCCACGCTTTCTTTGAGTCGGCATTTAAAGAATCAGGCAAGGTTACGTTCTTTGCCTTGGCCAATGCTTTCAGCTCTTCGTTAGCTTTAGAATGGTCCATAACCATCATATCCGCATATTCTTTAGCTTTTGCGTTAGTTGCTTTTTGCTGAGCCAGTTTGCTAAGCTCAACCTCTGTCATGCCTCCATTTCCGGCATCAACCACAAATTTGGCGTCATCCTCCACAACAGCTATGCCCGGGCCTGCTACCGAGGTATCCTTCTCCATGTTTAAACTGTCTGCGGTTTCTGTACTGTCTTTCTCGCCGCTGTTACAGGCCTGCAATGCCAGGGTTGATAGCGCGATCATTAAAATTACTTTTAGCTTTTTCATAAGTGATGTGTGTTTCTTCAACAAACAATAGTTAAATAAATAAGTTTGAAAAGAAATTTTATTAATTATAAAGACTGGCTTTTGCGCTTTTCTCAAGAATTTTGGCTTCTAAAAAAACACAGCAAACGCCTTGCCACAAGGCTAAACGCCACAGCATTTTTAACAATTTTTTAGCTTGATTATTTGAAGGGTTTTTCTAACTTGCAAACCCTAAATGATTTAACATTGAAGAAGTTAGACCCCAAAGACGTTAGCACTGTCATCATTTTAAATAAAAGCGACGCGGCAACTAAAACGCTGCAGGTTAAAACAAAACATATACACCGCTTAAAGTTTTATGCCTTAGGCCTTTTTAGTGTTTTGGCATTGCTTGTGCTCACCATTGTTGTTCAACGGCAGAACAATACACGCCACGAGTTGGAAAGACAGCAACTATTATCGCAGATAAAAAGCCTGAAGGGCCAGATACCCGAAAGTTTGAGACGTGCGGGCGAAGAGCACCAGGCACAATCTTACATACAAGCCATTGAAGGCAAACTAAAAAAGATAAACGACTATTTAAAGAAACGTGGTTTAAAGGGTTTCTCAACTCCGTCTGTTGGTGGTGCCGGCAATGCCGACGCCGATCTGTCAGACAAAGAGGTTTACATGGCGTATGATAGTTATTTAAACAGTGTGGTTACAGCAGTTGCCTTTACCCCAATGGGTTATCCACGTATAAGTTCGTTAACATCACGTTTTGGTTATCGCAGTGATCCGTTCAGCAGCGCGAAGGCGGAGTATCATCCGGGCATAGATTTTAAAGGCAACTATGGCGACGCGGTAAAATGTACCGCCAATGGTCAGATTGTTTCTGCGGGCTGGTCTGGTGGTTATGGTAATTGCGTGCGGGTTAAACACAATAACGGCTTTGAGACCGTTTATGGGCATTTATCGCGCATAACTGTTAAGGTTGGCCAAAAAGTGCACGTTGGCGACAAGGTGGGTCAGGTTGGCTCAACAGGGCGTTCAACAGGCGCGCACCTGCATTATGAGGTTAGACAAAACGGAAGGCCGGTAAATCCTACAAAGTTTTTAACGCTTAACAACTAATGGCGTTTTTAGACAAAACCACAAAGCCGGGCATATACCGCAGGCCCATTACCACATTAATAAGCGAGGGCTCTGTAGTTGACGGCAGCTTGCAGGCCAAAGCTTTCGCGCGTATTGATGGCCACATAAAAGGTAACGTTGAAATTGCAGACGGCCTTATTTTGGGCAAACACGGCAGCATAGATGGCCACGTAAAAACCAAAGAAATGGTGGTACACGGCACCGTTAACGGCAACATAACCGTAAGCACCATTGAGATAGCCGCCACCGGCAAGGTAACTGGTGATATAACAACCGGCGCACTCTCTGTTGAAACCGGCGGCGTATATAATGGGCGGCTGGTGATGAAAGCGCAATAAGCCCGTTATCATCCTCACACCAAAGCATTTTACTTTCACAAGGGAATACTGTACTTTTGCATTTCAAAAAAATGAAACGCTATGTCATCAGTAGAGACCGCTTACATCAAGTACAAAGTTAAAGACTTTTCGCTGGCCGAGTGGGGCCGTAAAGAAATTGAATTAGCCGAGGCAGAAATGCCGGGCCTAATGTCCCTTCGCCAGGAGTTTGGTGCATCAAAACCATTAGCAGGCGCGCGCATTGCAGGTTGCCTGCACATGACCATACAAACCGCCGTATTAATTGAGACCCTTGTTGAGCTGGGTGCCGAAGTTACCTGGTCATCATGTAATATATTTTCAACGCAGGATCATGCTGCTGCTGCTATTGCTGCTGCAGGTATTTCTGTTTATGCCTGGAAAGGTTTGAATGAGCAGGAATTTGATTGGTGTATTGAGCAAACTTTATTCTTTGGCGAAGATAGAAAACCATTGAACATGATATTGGATGATGGCGGCGATTTAACCAATATGGTTTTAGATCGTTATCCTGAACTGGTTGCCGGTATTAATGGTATATCTGAAGAAACCACTACAGGTGTTCATCGCTTATACGAGCGTGTTAAAGCCGGTACATTACCAATGCCTGCTATCAACATTAACGACTCGGTTACCAAATCAAAATTTGACAACAAATACGGTTGTCGCGAATCGTTGGTTGACGCTATCCGTAGAGCAACTGACGTGATGATGGCCGGTAAGGTTGGTGTTGTTTGCGGTTATGGCGACGTAGGTAAAGGTTCTGCCGACTCGTTACGCAACGCTGGCGTACGTGTTATAGTTACCGAAATTGACCCTATCTGCGCTTTACAGGCAGCTATGGAAGGTTTCGAAGTTAAGAAATTAAGCACTGCTATTGCCGAGGCTGATATTGTTGTTACCGCTACAGGCAACAAAAACATCGTTCGCGAGCAGCATTTCCGCGCGTTAAAAGACAAGGCTATTGTTTGTAACATTGGCCACTTTGATAACGAGATTGATATGGCCTGGTTAAACGGCGCTTATGGCAGCAGCAAAATTGAAATTAAACCACAGGTTGATAAATATACTATTGACGGTAAAGACGTTATTGTTTTAGCCGAAGGCCGTTTGGTTAACTTAGGTTGCGCCACAGGCCACCCAAGCTTTGTAATGAGCAACTCGTTCACCAACCAAACGTTGGCTCAATTAGAGCTTTGGACCAACGCCGGTGCTTACGAAAACAAAGTATACACCCTGCCTAAACACCTGGACGAGAAAGTTGCACGTTTGCACCTGGCTAAAATTGGCGTTGAGCTGGAAGTACTTGACCAGGATCAGGCTGAATACATTGGCGTAACAGTTGACGGTCCGTTTAAGGCTGATTACTACCGTTACTAATTAAGGTAAAAGGCGAAAGCTAAAAGGTTAAAGGCTTGATCGAAAGATCAGGCCTTTTTTGTTGGCGTGTTTTAACCTCTTGTCATTTCTGCGGAGCACGGGTTGGGTGGTGCGCTGCGCGAGGGAGAAATCTTTTTGAAGCGATAATACCCCCGGTCATTACCTATCGGTTCGAAAAGATTTCTCTTTCGCCCCGGCGCTCATTGCATTTAACCTGCTGCTCTATCGAAATGACAAATTGATAAGGGGTGTCCTTCCGCTATTGAGATAGGGCAGTTGTGACGGTATTTCATTAGGGAGTACTTTGATCCCAACCCATTGTGCACAACTAATCTCCAATCAACCCATCACCAATCAACCAAAAACATTATTTTAGTTGCATGCATCACGCCGTAATACAATACTCCTGCCTGCTGGTTATTATTCTGTTTGTAGTAATGCTGGCGCAGAAGATAAAAGTAGCCTATCCTATTTTGCTTGTGCTGGTTGGTTTGCCTTTAGGTTTCGTTCCGTTTTTGCGCGGGATACAAATAGAGCCGGATCTGATCTTCGTGATATTTTTACCGCCCCTGCTTTACGAAGCCGCCTGGAACACATCCTGGAAAGACTTTTGGAAATGGCGACGCGTTATATCCAGCTTCGCATTTCCCGTAGTTATTTTAACATCATCCGCGGTAGCGTTCGTATCGGCAGCGCTTATACCCGGCTTTACGCTGGCAGCCGGGTTTTTGTTAGGCGGCATCGTTTCGCCACCTGATGCGGTTTCGGCCAGCGCCATTTTAAAGCATATTAAAGTACCCAGGCGCTTTGTTACCATTGTAGAGGGCGAAAGCTTGTTGAATGATGCCTCCAGTTTGGTAGTGTTCAGGTTCGCACTGGCGGCTGTACTAACCGGTACCTTTGTGTTTCAAAATGCCGCCATCAACTTTGTGTTGGTTATTGTAATGGGCGTAGGCATTGGCCTGGCTGTGGCATTGGTTTTTTACGCTATACACCGCTGGCTGCCCACATCGGCCAATACAGATGTGGTGCTTACTTTTATGAGCCCCTATGTAATGTACATAGCGGCAGAGAGTTTCCATTTTTCGGGCGTGTTGGCGGTGGTAAGCGGTGGGCTGTTTTTGTCGGCACGGCGGCACTTGTTTTTGTCGTACCATAGCCGCATACAAAGTGTTAGCGTGTGGCAGGCTGTGTCCTTTGTGCTAAACGGCTTTGTGTTTATTTTAATAGGACTGGCATTTCCGGTTGTTATAAAAAATCTGGGAGCCGATGGTGGATTACAGTCGGCCATCAATTACAGCCTGATAATAACGGGGGTTTTAATTATAGGGCGATTTATTTGCACTTATGCTGCCGTGGTTATTACTATGGTGATGAGCAAGATAATAACCGTTGCCGATCCAAATCCGGGATGGAGATCGCCAACCGTGTTGGGGTGGACGGGTATGCGCGGTGTAGTATCATTAGCGGCGGCGCTAAGCATCCCCTTAACCTTAACCAACGGCGCGCCTTTTCCTAACAGGGATATGATATTATTTATCACCTTCTCGGTAATACTGGTTACGCTGGTATTACAGGGCCTCACCCTACCATTGGTTGTAAAATGGGTAAAAATGCCCGACCCAGACCTTACTGTACCCATGGAGCAGCAGCGGCAATTGGTACGAAAAAAACTGGCGCACCTGTCATTAAGTATTTTGGATGAGCATTATAATGATGTTTGCAAAAACAACGGCATGGTGCAAAGCCTGGTGATGCGCTACAATGCCGAAATGAAATTATTGAAAGACTGGGACAAAGGCGATAACCACGCGCGCGAAAAGTTTTATTATAATGATTATCTGAAGATAATGGCTCATCTGCTAAAAGAACAGCGCAAGCTGCTGCATGCCCTCAACAAAAAAGAAGAGATAAGCGATGAGCTGGTTAAGCACCAATTTGACCTGTTAGACCTGGAAGAAGAGAAGCTGCACCAGCATTTTGAGCATGCCGAATAATTATTGCGCTATTTATAAAATTGATTATTGTTGATTTAACAATTGTAGCGCCGTTTTCCTGCTTTTTATATCAATCGAAATAGTTTAAAAAGCTACGTCTAACCTGATTGTAAAGACATGATGATTAGGCTAATTTTATTATTGTACACCTTACAATTGTAACAAGCATTTTATCCTGCAATTGAGTTGCAAATGGCTTTATTCCCTATATTTAAGCTGATTGTGTGACGAGATCGTCCATCCCACACACAAAACCAATACCGCAACCCGTAAACTAAATTATAAATGAAAAAGACAATCGCACTTATTTTCGCCTGTGGGGCGTTGGCTACGTCGGCATTTGCACAACGCCCTGCCGCATCGCCCGAGCAACAAGCAGCCCAAAAAGCAGCAGCAGATGCCACCCAGGCCGACCGTAATGACATGATGAAGCAATTGGGCATTACCACCATGAGGCCCCCCAAAAATGGTTCAGACTCAACCGCGGCTAATTTTACCAATTACGATGAATCAAAGGCTAATATCTATCCAAACTTGCCGGAGGTTTTAACTTTTAACGATGGCAAAAAAGTAACAAAAGCTGCTGAGTGGCCAAAGCGCCGCGCCGAAATAGTAGAGCTTTTTGATCGTGAAATATACGGCAGGATGCCTAAAAATGTGCCTAAGGTAACATGGAGGGTTTATAAGGATAGTGACCAGGTGGTAAATAATATCCCTGTAAATGTGAAACAATTGGTTGGCCATGTAGACAATTCGTCTTACCCGGCTATTAATGTAGATATTCAATTAACTTTAACAGTACCTAAAAGTGCAAGCAAAGCTGTACCTGTAATAATGGTATACGGCGGGCAGGATTTTTTAGCGCCTCGCCCGGCGGGTGGATTTGGTGGTGGTTTTGGGCCGCCAAGAGCCGGCGCGCCGGGAGCGGGCCCGGCTCCTAAAAGTGCGCAGCAACAAATATTAGAGAAAGGCTGGGCTTATGCAAGCCTAAACCCGGGTACCATACAGGCTGATAATGGTGCCGGATTAACAAAAGGCATAATTGGTTTGGTTAATAAAGGTCAGTTTCGCAAACCTGATGATTGGGGAGCCTTGCGCGCCTGGGCCTGGGGGGCAGATCGTGCTATAGATTATTTTGAGAGCAACAAGGCTGTTGATGCAAAAAAGGTAGCCATTGAGGGCCATTCACGCTATGGAAAAGGTGCGATTGTTGCGTTGGCTTATAACCCACGTATGGCAACAGCCTATGTAAGTTCATCGGGCCAGGGTGGCGCTAAAATTCTCCGCCGCAATTTTGGCGAAGTGGTTGAAAACGTAACCGCATCGTCAGAGTATCATTGGATGGCCGGCAACTTCCTAAAATACGGAAGTACATTACAATGGAGCGATCTGCCTATTGACGCGCATGAATTAATAGCCCTGTGCGCCCCTCGCCCTGTATTTATAAGCGGTGGTAAAGTAGCTAAAGTTAACATGGATGGATGGGTTGATGCACCGGGCATGTTTATGGCAGCCAATGCTGCCGGCCCCGTTTATACGCTGTTAGGTAAAAAACCTATGGAAACAAAAGTTTTCCCCAAAATAGAGACCATGGTTGATGGCGATGTCGCTTTCCGCCAACACGCTGCGGGCCACACAGACGGACCAAACTGGCCCTATTTTTTAACCTGGGCAGATAAGTATTTTAAATAGAGTAAATGACCTATAAAAACCCGGAATGTGATAGTTTCGGGTTTTTTATCGCTTCCATTCGCTATAAACCACCGTGATGAGAATAATCGGATCAATAAGCGTTGCATTGCTGTTTACAAGCATTGCTTACGCACAGGCGCCGCAACGCCAGCAAACTCCAGAGCAGCAGGCTGCTCAAAAAGCCCGTGCTGATGCTACCGCCGCCGACCACCAGAACATGCTTGATCAGCTTAAGATAATCAACTTACGACGAGGCCGCGACGGCAACGACCCCGCATCGCCTTATCACGCCAATTATGATGAATCAAAAGCTAACCCATTCCCGGTATGGCCGGATCCTTTGACGTTTAAGGACGGCAAAAAGGTAACCAAAGCATCAGAGTGGCCAAAACGCCGTGCCGAAATAGAAGAGGATTTTAGCAGGGAGATATACGGGCGCGTACCTAAAAATATGCCCCGGGTTACATGGAAGGTGTTTAAAGATACCGACCAGGTTGTGAACAATATTCCTGTTAACTTTAAACAGCTGGTGGGCCATGTAGATAACTCATCTTACCCGGCCATTAATGTTGATATACAACTTACGCTGATGGTACCTAAAAACGCCGCTAAAGCTGTCCCTGTAATAATGGTTTACGGCGGGCAAGATTTTCTGAACCCTGCACCGGCCGGAGCCTTCGGTTTTGGCGGGCCGCCAAGAGCGGGGGCCAATAATCAACCCCGGCCCAAATCCCCGCAGGAACAGATATTAGAAAAAGGTTGGGCCTATGCAACAATTAACCCGGGTAGTGTTCAGGCAGATGATGGCGGGGGCCTTACAAAAGGCATTATTGGTTTGGTAAATAAAGGTCAATGGCGCAAGCCCGATGACTGGGGTGTTTTACGTGCCTGGGCATGGGGTGCAGACCGCGCTTTAGATTATTTTGAGACCAACAAAGCTGTTGATGCCAAGAAAGTAGCACTTGAAGGCCATTCGCGCTGGGGTAAGGCTACGCTGGTATCAATGGCTTTTAATACGCGCCTGGCGGCAGCTTATGTAAGCTCATCCGGACAGGGAGGCGCAAAGCCGGGCCGCAGGGATGCCGGGGAAGTTGTTGAAATTTAACAAGCAAAGGTGGTTACCATTGGATGGCCGGAAATTTTATAAAGTACGGGGGCCCATTAAACTGGAATGATCTTCCGGTCGACTCGCACGAACTGATAGCGCTTTGCGCCCCTCGCCCTGTATTTATCAGCGCCGGCGAAAAGGGCGACGAATGGGTAGATGCAAAGGGCATGTATATGGCTGCTGATGCTGCCGGACCGGTTTACACGCTATTAGGTAAAAAAGCCATGGCAGTGCATGAGTTTCCTAAAGTTGAAACCTTGTTAGATGGAGATGTGGCCTACCGCCAGCATGCATCAGGCCATACTGACGGACCCAACTGGCCCTTCTTTTTGGCTTTTGCTGATAAGTATTTCAAATAGCCATATTAAACAAAGCGGCCCCGGTAAACCGGAGCCGCTTTGTTTTTTTGAACCCTACCTTTTATGCCTTTGCCGGTTGCAAGTGGGTTGATATGGCTATACGGTTCCATGCGTTGATGGTAACTACTGCCATTATCAGTTGCGCTATATAATCAGGCTCAAATAACCCGGCTGCTTTAGCGTAGGTTTCCTCAGTAAGCCCTTTGTTGCTTATTAAGGTAACCTCTTCGGTTATGGCCAGTATACAGCGTTCTTCTTCGGTATAAATGCTATCAACTTCGCGCCAAGCGTTCAATAGATAAATGCGTTGCTCGGTTTCGCCTAATTTGCGGGCGTCGCGCGTGTGCATATCAATACAAAAGGCACAACCATTTATCTGCGATGACCGCATTTTTATCAACTCTTTGTGTAACGGTGGTATTGCGCTGGTGCTTAAATATTTCTCAAGGGCAAACATGGCTTTGTAAGCCTCTGGCTGTTGTTTCTGGATGTCAATTCTATTGCTCATTGTTGTATGTTTTTTTGTTGAGACAAACATACAGCGCCGCATCCGGGTAAAAATTAAACTGGTTTAAGAAATGCAGGGTCAGTGTTTTTTCTTTCGGATCTCGCTCAGGTATTCCGGCGTAAGGCCCAGGTAGGATGCCAGCATATATTGTGGCACGCGCTGAACAAAATCAGGAAAAAGGCCGCTAAACTGGTGGTACACTTCTTCCTTTGAAAAGTCGTGCATGTATTTAATACGCATTTGCATAGCTGCATAGGCGCGCTGCATCATCACCCTAAAATAATGCTCCAACTTAGGCAACAGTTGCAATAGTTCTTCTTGCTTATGATGATCAAGGGCTACTACCTGCACATCCTCAACAGCCTGTATAAAAAAAGCCGATGGCTTCTGCATGGTCAGGCTCATGTAGTCGGCCAGCCACCAGTTCTCTAAAGCAAACTGGGTAATTTGCTCGGTGCCTTTATCGGTAATATAATACATACGCAGGCAGCCGCTTTCAACAAAGTAGTTATTGCGGCATATTTGCCCCTCGGTCAGCAACCATGCTTTCTTTTTGATGTTTAATACCCGCACATGCGCGTTCACTATTTGCACCTCAGCTGCAGTAAGTGGAACATACTTTTGAATGTGGGATATAAAAGCCGATGGCATAGCTATTCAGTATCTGCGGGTTGCTCTTCTTCATCCTCCGGCTCCATATCGGGCTCTTCCTTTCGTGGCAGAAACAAAAATACCAGGGCCACTACCTGAAGGATCTCAATAATAATTAATAATACCGTTGTGCCTGTGTTGCCCGACCAGGGTTTAGAAACAAGGGCTATGAATGCCGGAACATTGTAAAGTTCCCATACCAGCAGCATCCATTTCAACCATCTAAACCCGGCCCTGATCAAATAGGCTACTATCAGCATAAACGCTATCATCAGCATTTCGGGTACCATGTTAGCTACATCAGCCAGCAGGTACGCCAAAACAGTTGCCAGCGCCGATGCCCGGTACAGGTTTGATGCTATAAGCAGATTGCGGTGGAGTGGTTTCATGTTAGCCTTGCAAAAATCTAAATTAGAAAAAACATTGCTTATGGCTGCATTAGTTTTTTAAATGACGATTTTTAACCCCATGGAGCGTTTTGACACCAGCATTAACGACGAACAGCTTGGTCAACTAAGCGGCTTGAACCCAGGCGTTGCAGCATGGCTTAACAACCTGTTTGCGACTGGTTCTGCCAACTACAATCAACTTGCGCTGGAGCTGCAGCGCGAGTTTAGGCAAGGTGGCTCGCCGGATGTTATGCGCATGGCTTTTGACAGGGTAAATTACGACGCGAAAACCGGTAGTGGCAATTTCAGAATAGTGCTGGATGTGCGCTTTACGTTTGGCTGCGAAGACAGCACCACCGAACAAAAAAACCAAACCTCTGAATGGACCTTTGCATTAGACCGGGCCAACAAAACCATTACCTTTTACAATTCGCCGTTTGCTGAAAGCCGCTCTACGGCTGATGAGTTTTGATGTGTTTTGTCCCACGTGCGTGTGAGACAAAGCGGGACAACCTGGGACAAGATTTTTCGTAATCATCTGACTTTGAACATTTTGAAGTCTCGGCGTGGGACAAAGTGAGACTACTTATTCGTCAGGAAAATTAGCTGTAAATACGGAGTAATACACTGGTATTTAATTGATTGCAAAATGTTGATTTTTTGTCCCACGGACCGCCACAAAGTTTTAATGGCCCCCATCATTTAGGGACCATTAAAACAATCCACACCCATATGTAGAATTCGGTTTACCCGGTACAAATAGCCTATCTATTTACCTTTGTCATTTCTACTTTAAGGGTTTCATTTCCCATTTGTCCGTCAATAATTTGGGTGCCGGGTTTTGGGCCGGGCAAAATTTTAGCGAACAAAGTATCGCGTTTATCCTCCGGATAATACCACCATGCTTGAATTTCTTTCGTTGCTCCGTTATATTTATAATCGCCTAAAACGCGTCGCTTATAGTTGTTATATTCCAGCACAAAGTCTTCCCCGTCAATAAAAACCTTGGTGAGCACGCTGTCGCGGGTATTAAGGTTTTTCATTTCGTTATTCACGCTTAGCTTTTCAACATTATATTCTCCGTTTATCGCAGCAAAATATTTTGGCTTTTTATGTACAGCCATCAGTATTAGCGGCCCAATTATAACAAACGCCTTCAGCAGATTTTTTAGGGCGCTGCTTTTAAAGTGGTAAAACGGTTGCTCATCGTAGTCAACAAAAAAGAACTGCTTTAAGCGGTTATAGTCTATTAACAACAGATACAAAAGTGCCATCGTCAGGATCAGCACATAATAAAGCGTGGCGTGCAGATAGAACGCGTTTAATAACAGCAGATGTAAAACTACAGGCAGCAGGAAAATTACACCGGCCAACCTTGTGCGCCTAAAGATCAACAGCAATCCGCCGGTTATTTGCATTACGCCTATAATACGCGCCAAAGCATCAAATTTGCCATAAAAAGCAAATAGCAGGTGGTGCGGCGGCAGGCTGCCAAAAGGGGTAGCCTGCCAAGCCAGGGGGATATTGAACTGGATATCGAAAAACTTACCTATACCAAAAATGCAGATGTCAAACGCAAATACATAACGCAAGGCCCCTTGCCAAAAAGCTAAATCAGCCTGGCCCTTTACCGGGTTGGCGGCGTTCTTTCGCATCCGGGTAAAGATATAAACCAGAAAACATACCAGGTAGATAAGCACAAGCGCAGTGGCAATTGGCCGTCGGGATGGCGGAATAATATTAAGATAGTTTTGGCCCACACGCAGGGCGGATGCCGCGCTTACCAGCCCTGTAAGGATACAGGCTAAAGCCGTTTGGATAAAGGTTCTTTGTTTCATAATAAAGTGTCTTTCAGTTTTGACACAATATTACCGGGCTACAAAACACCCGTCGTTCGGTTGTATAAATCCGAACGGAATTTATACAACGGTTGAAACCAGCTGCCCGTTTTTCTCTTTTTGAATAAACTGAGTGGGAGATAAGCCCGTCTCTTTCTTAAATGCGGTATTAAAGGTGGTTTTTGAGTTAAAGCCGGCATGATAGGCAATGCCCAACAAATTAAGGTGCTTATATTGTTCGGATAGCATTAGCTGCTTCGCCTCCTCAACGCGGTGCGCGTTAACAAACTGAAAAAAGTTGGTACCAATTGCAACATTAAGCAGGTAAGACAGGTCGTTAACTGTAACCGGCATAAGCTGCGCTAACTGCGGAAGATTTAACTCAGGATCTAAGTAAAGCTTCTCGGCGGTCATTAAATAATCAAGCCGCGCCTTTAGCCGGGAAGCTTCCTCGTCGGTTAAGCGTTGTTTTGTAGTCTTCGCGTTATCCTTAACATCAACAAATACCTGCCTTATGCTTTTCAGTTCTTCGGGCTGGTAGGGGTAAATTTCTTTTTGAGCAAGAGAGTAGTAAAGTATCCCCAGGCTGCCGGCCAGGTAAATGCAAGGCGCAATAACACTTGAAAAGCCTACTTTAAATAATACGGAAATGTAAAAGCAAAGCAGCATAAGGCCCAATATCCCTAACAGGTACTTTAACCAATTCAGGCTAACCGGTTCAACGTCGGCAATTATTAACCTGATGTGTTTTTGATGATTACTGAGCCGTTTATAGGCCAGCACCCAATAAATTATAAACTGAGATCTTATTCCTATTACGGATAACCAACTAAATATTTGTGCCTGTTGCCACGTTAAAAAATTATGCCCTGATAATGCGGAGATTTGAACAACAGCAAAAATGGCCCAGGGCAGTAAATGCAAATAGTCTGTTACGTTAATTTTTTTTGCGGGGGTAGTAAATTGCACTATGGCTAAATACAGGGCGGGCATCATGGCAAAATGGCTCAGTTCATTAAAACCCATAACGAATGATAACTTGCGCGCAAATCCAAAGCTATAAATGGCAGGGTTAAGCGTTATGCAAGCGGCCGAAATATAAAACAAGCCCATCCACCTGTTTGCTGCTATATTAACCCGGGCAGGATTAAATAACGCGATCAATGCCATTAAAACGAAGCATATGCTGCAGGTAAAAAATAAAAGGCTAATGGTCATATCTGTATTATCAGCTTTTAAAGCTAATGATTTTTTGTATTAGTCTCCATCGCAACGATAATGGGAAATAAAAAAAGCCCACAGTTGTGGGCTTTGGTGGAGAATATCGGAGTCGAACCGATGACCTCTTGCATGCCATGCAAGCGCTCTAGCCAGCTGAGCTAATCCCCCGTGCGGATGGCAAAAGTAGTAAAAAGATACGAATTGGCAAGAGATAACTAAAAGTCACTGTGAACAATTAGTTATCTGCTTAATTCTTGTTGGGTGTATCTGGCAATGTGTCGCTTTGATGTGGCATTGTGGGTGTATTTACCAAAAGCCCGCACGTAAAAACGTATGCCAACCCAATCGCAACAACATGCGATATAGCAACAGTAAAATCATTCTCGACAAGAGAACAAGCCGATTAGGCGGCACATATAAGATATTTTTGTTAAACAGTGACTAATCAACCAGCTTGTTCTCCAACTCTGAAATTGAAATTTGTTTTAAAATCACATCTCGTAAACGTTCTTCGTGGTTATCGCCCCATTCCCCTAAAGCTGCAATCACCGGTATTACCGTTTTACCAAAGTCCGTAAGGCTATATTCTACTTTTGGTGGTACAACCGGATAAATTTTTCTGATAATCAGTTCATGTTTTTCCAATTCATTTAGTTGCATATTCAATACCCTGCGTGAGGCATCAGGAATTTTGCGTTGCAGTTCACTTGGTCGTTGATGCCCCTGATCTATAAACCAAAGCAGGCGTATCTTCCATTTGCCGTACAGTACTTCACCTATCAGGTCAAGCCCGCAATTCAGGTTGGGTATTACTTTCCTTTCATACATGCTGCAAAATTAAACCTATAACCCAGCATGTACAATAGGGGATAAATTTATCCCTATCTGAATCGTAACTCCGTACTTGTGAGGAACTAACGTACTTCAGAGATTTGCACAAAGAAATTAAAAAATCGACAATGAATTATCAAAATGAACTATCAGGCAAAATTGCGCTGGTAACGGGAGGTACAAAAGGAGCCGGAAAGGCTATTGCTGAAAGGCTATTGCAACTTGGCGCAACGGTAATCATAACTGCAAGAAATGCTGCCGAAGAAAAAAACAGCAATTTACATTTTATTCCATCTGATCTGAGTAAGGCAGAAGATGCGCAAAAAGTGATCAATGAAGTGTTAGTAAAATATGGTAGGTTGGATATTCTGATAAACAACCTTGGTGCTTCATCAACACCGGCCGGTGGTTTTTCAGTGTTGAATGATGAGGATTGGATATCAACCTTACAAGCTAATTTATTGGCTCCTGTTAGGCTTGATCGGGGATTTTTACCGCAAATGATTGATCGTAAAAGCGGGGTTGTTATTCACATCGCTTCCATCCAGGGTATACTGCCGCTGTATGATTCTACATTGCCTTACGCAGCATCAAAAGCAGCATTAATCAATTACAGTAAAAGTTTATCAAACGAAGTTACACCAAAAGGGGTCCGCGTGCTAACTGTTTCGCCGGGATGGATAAATACAACAGCGTCAAAAGCCTGGTTAGGCGAGATTGCGAGAAATTCCAACAGTACTTTAGAACAAGCTCAGCAAAGCGTTATGGATGCATTGGGTGGTATACCTTACGGCCGGCCCGCTGAACCTGAAGAAATAGCTGATTTGGTTGGTTTCTTAGTTTCACCAAGAGCAAATTATTTAACAGGAGCAAATTTCGTTATAGATGGCGGAACTGTACCAACAATTTAATAAACTTAAAATACAATAATGAACTTGCCGAAAGTAACATCAGATTTAATAAGCACGTAAAATAGCTTTACTAATATATTATTCCTGAAAATTTTAACTGGTCTGGCAAAGTTTGAGTAGTAATAAAGCCGTAAAAAAACCCTATAAAACAAGTAAGGCCCCTGATGGGCAGGGACCTTTACTAAACCAATTATAAACCTAAATTATGAGAAGACTCTTTATGTGTTAGCCTTTCGGCCTGTACTATCGTTGTTTGATGGTGTAAAGGTAACACTAAGTTTTATATTGTGCAAATTTTTTTTTATAATTTTTTTGTCAAAACAGTGTCACAACCTATCACATTCGCAAAACACAACACAAAACGTTAAGAATTTGTTAATTTTTTAATGTCAGAAGCAGTTTTTCCACATTTTATGGCAGAAATAATTAAAAAAAATATTTTTGGGTATCTTCTGGCCCTTAAACACCCGTTTTTGCCGTAAAACTGATAGTTCCGGCTTCATTTTAATTGTTTTTACTGCTTTTTTGGCGATTTCTGTGTGATTTTTGAGCCGTTTATATTTTAGACATACAAACTCTTTTTTTATAATTTTTCGGTTAGTAAGTTTTTTAGTGCGCTTTTTTTATAAAAATTTACTTTTGTGCCCTATGCCAAAATGTGCAATCGCATTTTGGCTTATCAATTAATGACCGGATCAACAAAAAAAGAAGGATCGCTCCTAACGCCGTTTACCTTATGGGTAATAACCATTACCACGGGTTTAGTAATAGCCAACATTTATTATAATCAACCCTTACTGGATGATATATCGCGCACGTTTGGGGTAACAAGCGCCAAAGCTGGCCAGGTGGCTATGCTAACGCAGGTTGGGTACGCCTTGGGTATGTTTTTTATTGTGCCTATGGCTGATAAGTTTAAGCGCAAACGCATGATGGTAATTGATTTCGGTTTTATTACCCTATCGCTGCTTTTTGCCGCCTTTGCTCCAAGTATTAACGCATTATTAATTGCGAGCCTGCTTATTGGCGTATCTTCCATAATTCCGCAATTGTTAATTCCAATGGCCGCGCACCTGGCTAAACCGAGTGAACGCGGGCGTAAAATAGGTTTTGTACAAACAGGTTTGTTGCTGGGCATCTTGCTTTCGCGCACGCTAAGCGGATTTATAGCCGCCCATTGGGGCTGGCGCTGCGTGTTTTTGGTGGCAGCCGGCCTAATGATTATTATGTGGATATTGGTTTATCGCCTCATTCCGGAAGTGGAGCCTACCTACAAAGGAACCTACAAAGGGTTAATGCTTTCTATTATTGATTTAATAAAAGAAAACAGGCACTTACGGCTTGCGGCGTTACGGGGAGCGTCATGCTTTGCCTGTTTCAGCGCGTTTTGGAGCACCCTTGCCTTTTTGCTAAAAGCCAACTTTGGCTTAGGCAGCGATGTTGCCGGCCTGTTTGGATTAGCAGGTGCTTTTGGAGCGGTGGCTGTCAGCAATATCGGCCGTATGGCAGATAAAACCAACCCATACAAAATTGCCACATTTACCATCACCGCGCTAATGGTATCGTTTGCTATCTATTATTTCTCGGGATACAGTCTGCCCGGAATGATAGTGGGGGTTATTTTAATGGATATGGGGTTACAGGGAACGCATTTATGTAACCAAACTATCATCTTCGCCAACAACCCCGCTGCGCGTAACCGCATTAATACGGTATATATGGTATCGTACTTTGGCGGAGGGGCCGTTGGCACTTTTATAGGCACGCAGTTGTGGTACCGCTACCAGTGGACTGGCGTATGCCTGTTGGGCATAATCGTGTCGGCTATAACACTCTTCCTGCATCTTAATAACCAAGAAAAACTACAGCCCGATACACCAACTGTATAGTGTTGAGTACTCTACCCAACACTCCTTATCCGTTTTTCAATACAAGCGCCTTCAGATCTTTTTACTTTTTTATGTATTTTAAATTGCTGATTTAAAGCCGTTTAAGCGAATAGCTGTTTAAGTTTGGGCCCACTATACTGTATGTTTTTCCTCTTTTTTTAAAGACTGGCACTTTATTGGAAATAGAAAAATCAAATTACTTAATACACTAAACCATGGTAGTTAAAGTAAACACCCCGGATACCGGCGAAAAAGAGTGGGAAAACCCTCAGGCGCCTGAAAAGACCTCAGACGACCGGGATAAAGAACAACTGATACGTCAGTTTAAAGAGGCCAAACGCAGAAAGGATAACCTTTCAACTGAAGAACCAAATAAAGAAGATAGTAATAAAAACATTTAAGCTATAGATTATGAAAAACAGAAAACCAGCCGTGAGCAAATTAGTGGCACGTTTTGACAACGAATTGAAGGCGATATTAATGAATGATCTGAGAAGCGTTAAACGCGCCCGCAACGTGTTTATGAGAGCTATCCTTAACGAACAATTGTCTGTAGCCTAGTTTATAGTCTAACCTAAAAAACATCAGTCATGAAAACTTATAACAAACCCGCTACCAGTAAATTACTTAAACGTTTTGATAACGAACTAAAGCAACTGTTAATGGAAGATCTTAAAGCTTTCCGGGCTAAAAACATACAGCGCAACAACCAGCCGGCCATACAACAACAGGCCGCCTGATCCATATATACATCTACCTATAAAAATCTTTTTATCTACTCTATGAAAAGCGACAGAGCCCTCTAATTTTGGAGGGCTTTGTTTTTATACCGCCGTAATGGCGGTGTTATCAACAATGTGTTTTGCTGTTTTATTTTGCTTGTGCAAATAGCGCCATTGTAATGCCCCTATTGCCGCGGCAGCAAAGCCCTGAACCATAATTGTGTTTTGTGTACCTATCCAATTAGACAGTGCCCCTACCAGTAAGCCGCCCAGCGGCTGCATGCCAAAAATAGCCAGGGCGTAAAAGCTGATCACCCGCCCCCGCATTTTCTCATCCACGCTGGTTTGGATCAATGTATTACTTATTGTTGCCTGCGACATCATACCAAACCCGGCGACGGTTACAAACAGCAGGGCCAGCGGATAGTAGCCCTCATGCGAAAACAGTAACAAGCCGCAGCCAAACACCACGGTATTTATGGCTAATACTTTTTTAAGATCGATGCCTGCCGGTACCGAAGCAAGAAATATAGCGCATGATAACGCGCCAAGACCTATAAAACTGTCAATAACACCAAATGTTGCCGCCGTGCCTCTAAACACGTCGCGGGCGTAGTAGGGGATAAGTGTAGTATAAGGCATTACCGTAAGGCTTATAAGCGTTAACGATACCAAAACATTGCGGATAGCCGGAGTGCGTTTTATGTAGGCCAGCCCTTCCTTTAACTCGGCAAAAACATTTTTATTGGTTGATACCGGTTTATGCCGGGGCAATTTCAGCATTAAAAGCGAGCCGATAACGGCAATAAAGCTAAGGGCGTTCATTAAAAAGCATAACTCCTCGCCAAACCGGGCCAAGATAAGACCCGCTATAGCCGGGCCTATCAACCGCGAAAGATTTACCATGGATGAGTTTAGGGCCAACGCGTTAGGCAGATCCTTTTTATCCTCTACCATCTGGTAAACCAGCGCCTGGCGGGCGGGTACATCAAAAGCGTTTATTATACCTAAAAGGGCGCTAAGGGCCAGGATCTGCCACACCTCAACATGGCCTACATATATTAAAACCGCAAGCAAAACGGCCTGCACCATTGATGCTATTTGGGTGATCAAAAGCACGCGGTAGCGGTTATACCTATCGGCTACAACCCCGCCAAACAACGAAAGCACAAAAGATGGGAACAAGCTGGCGAATAATGATAAGCCCAGCATAAATGTAGAATGGGTGAGCGCGTAAATAACCCAGCTCACCGCCGTTTTTTGCATCCATGTTCCTATTAACGACACGGATTGCCCGGCAAAATATATCCTGTAATTTCTGTTTTTAAACGCCCTGAAGGTACTCATCTCTTTTCCATCTCTCCTTTTCTACTTAAGCTGCTTTGAGACACAGCCCGCGGCAAAGCCGCCTAATTACTCAAACTCTAATATCTTTTCCAGCGGCGCAATTATTTTTTTTAGCAGGTCCTGTTCCTGGTTGGTACAGGTTGCGGCAATGGCTTGCGCCAGCCAATGATCGCGCTCGCTGCGCACCTGCTTTAATATTTGTTCACCATCAGCAGAAAGTGTTATAATGGCCCTTCGCTTGTCGGTTTCAGACATGGTACGGTTTATATACCCCAGCTGCAAAAGATGATTCAATATCTGCGACATGGATTGGTTGGTGATCTTCTCCATAGCGGCCAGCTCTGTAGGCTGCAATTGTTTATGCTGCTGCAACAAAGCCAGGGTTGACCGCTCCGTCAACGAAAGCTGCTGTCCCGAAACCGATTCTTTCCTCAGCTTCTTAATCAGCCGGGTTATAGCGGTACGTAGTTCTGTAACATATTCCAATTGGCTGTTTTCCATTATATCAGTTAAACTAATAAGTTTACCTTACAAAGGTAGGCTAAAACCGAATTGCATTTATCATATCCTTGTAAGCTTTATGGCTATATATTGTCCAACACAAGCATCCTTTAACAACAACAGCACGTATTGATAGTGAAAATGGCGTATGCCTGCTATTGTAAAAATGTTAGTAGGTGTGCTCCTTATTATTTAGTTAGACCCTGCTTTTGTTAATATTAATTAATAATTTAGCTTACCCTTGTTATCAAGCGTCTGTTACATAATAAATTATGCAGCATTTTTTATTTAAACATTAATTGTTTGGGTTATGAATAGCCACGGGAATTACGAACTGCTTATAGATAAGATCAATACCTTTATTAAACGGTATTACCTTAACAGCCTTTTAAGGGGCCTGATATTTTTAGGCGCGGGCTTATTTTCGGCGTATATTGTTATTACCCTGTCGGAGTATTTTGGGAACTTCGATTCGCTTTTCAGAAGCGTTTTATTCTATGGCTTTATTTTGCTTAACCTGGGTTTAATAGCCTGGCTGGTTGTGCCGCCATTGATGGCCTGGCTTGCCTTGGGTAAAACCCTGACGCACGATCAGGCTGCGGATATTATAGGCAAGCACTTTAATGATGTTAATGATAAACTGCTTAATACGCTTCAGTTAAAAAAATTATCTGCTGAGGAAAGCCAACATCAGGACCTGATACAGGCCAGTATTGATCAAAAAATAGATAACCTGCGCCCCATCCGCTTCCCTTCGGCCATTAACCTGCGCGAAAACCGCCGTTACTTAAAATGGGTGCTTGCCCCGGCCGGCGTAATTATAGTGCTTGCCTTTGCAGCGCCGTCTATGTTAACAGAAAGTACAAAGCGTATACTAAGGCACAACGAATATTTTGCTCCTGTAGCTCCTTTTAAATTTGTGGTGCTTAACCGCACACTTTCTGTGGTACAGGGCGATGACCTTAATCTGGAGCTCAAATTAGAGGGCGATAAATTCCCGGCTGATGTTTATATCGAAATGGGTAACAACACCTTTAAGCTGGATAAAGAAAATGTAAGCCGTTTTAAATACCTGTTCAGCAACTTGCAGGAAAGCACAAAGTTCCGGTTATCCGGCAATGGGTTTAACTCAGTTCCTTATGAGATAAAAGTTAATCCGCGCCCGGCGTTGCTGCATTTTGATGTAGTGCTTAACTATCCGCCTTACCTGCATAAACCATCAGAAACATTGGCCAACGCCGGCGATATTACCATACCTGCCGGAACAACAGTAACCTGGAAATTCCATACCCAAAACGCAACCGGCATCGCTTTCAACATGGGCAACAAGCAACAAATGCTGCAAGCATCAGAAGCTAACCTGTTTAGCCACAGCGAACGCATATTGGCCAATACAATTTATAAATTAAGCCCGGTTAATCAGATAGTAAACACCACAGATTCTGCCGCCTACAGGATTAATGCCATAGCCGACGAGGCTCCCGCTATTGATGTAGCAGAGCGCCCGGATTCTGTCAGCATGAAAGCATTCTATTTTACTGGTAAGATACAAGACGACCACGGTTTTTCTAATCTTACATTTCACTACAAAATAAGTCCGGGTGGGGGCAAAGCAAATGAAAAATCATTTGTAAAACCTGTTAAAGCCGATCTTGGGGTTAATATATCAGACTTTTTTTACTACTGGAACCTGAAAGACCTGGGTGTTAGGCCCGGCGACCAGGTAACCTACTTTTTTGAAGTGGCTGACAACGACGGTGTAAGCGGACCCAAAAAGGTGCAATCGCCGGAAAGAAGTATAAATGTTCCGGATGCCATGGAGCTTGAAAACGAGTTAAACAAAGGCACAGAGCAGGTTAGAAAAAACATTCAACAGGCTGCCAAGCTTGCCGCGGAAATTGAGCGGGAATCGCAGAAAATGAATGAGCTTTTATTGAGCAAAAGCTCCATATCATTTGATGAGCAAAAACAATTGGACGCGCTGATGGAGAAAAGGCGCGAGTTAGACGATCTGGTTAAACAAATACAGTCTGACAACAGAAAGAACATGTTTAACAGGCGGGAGAACCAGCAGCAAAACCAGCAGCTGGCAGAGGAGCAAAAACAGGTTGAGAAACTACTTAACGATGTGCTTGACCCTAAAACCCGCGAGTTGCTGGATAAGTTACAGCAACTGGCCCGAAACAATCAAAAAGAAAGCACCCGCGACCAGCTGCAAAAAATGCAGATGGATAACAAATCGCTTAAGCGTGAGTTTGGCCGGTTGGAAGAGTTGTATAAAAAGATGGCCTTTGACCAAAAGGTAAATCAAAATATCAATAAGTTGAGCGAGTTGGCTGACAAGCAGGAGAAACTGGCCGATGAGACCGAGAAACCTGTTGACCCGGCTGAGGCCCAAAAACAAGAGAATAAAGATCAAAAAGCACAGGAAGCGCAAAAACAAGCTGCAGAAGCGTTGAAAAAAGCATTGCAAGATGCGCAAAAACAAACTGCCGAGGTACAAAAGAACCAGCAGCAGAGCCAGGAACAAAAGGCTCAGCAAAAAGCGCAGCAGGATGCCTTGAAACAGGCGATAGACCAGGTAAAGAAAGCCCTCCAGGAGGCCCAAAAGCAAGCTGCAGAGATGCAGAAAAATCAGGCCCAAAATCAGGAGCAAAAAGGCCAGCATGATGCACAGAAACAAGATCAAAAGGCACAGGCTGATGCGCAGAAACAAGCAGAAGATGCTTTGAAAAAAGCCATAGAGGACGCGCAGAAGAAAGCTGCCGAACTGCAAAATCAACAAAATCAGCAGCAGCAACAAAATCAAAACCAACAGAATCAGCAGCAGCAGAACCAAGGGCAGCAACAACAAAAGGCCCAGCAGGAAGCACAGAAACAAACTGCCGAAGAGTTGAAAAAAGCCATACAGGAGGCGCAGAAACAAGCTGCCGAGTTACAAAAACAACAGGAGCAGGGCCAGCAGCAAGGCGACCAAAAGAGCGGCGATCAGCAGCAGCAGCAAAGCGCTGAGCAACAAAAAAGCGCGCAGGAAGAGAAACAGCAAGACAAGCTGAATAAGGAGTTTGAGGATATTAAAAAATCCATGGAAGAATTAGCCAAGGAAGCTGAAAAGATGCAAAGCAGGCAAGACTTTGAAAACCCTAAAAGCGAGCAGGAAAGCATTCAGGATAAAATGGAGCAAAGCAAACAGCAATTGTCAAAAAGCAATCGCTCAAAGGCATCGCAGTCTCAGCAGCAAGCTGCCCAGCAAATGAAAAAGATGGCGCAAAAAATGCAGCAGCAACAGGAGGAGGAAGAAGAGGAAGACAATGCCGTTAATATTAAACAATTGCGCGAGCTGTTAAAAAGTTTGGTAAATAGTTCCTTCCGCCAGGAAAAAACCATGGAGGCGCTAAAAAACACCAGTCAGTTAGATCCTAACTACGTAACTTTGGCGCAAACGCAAAAAACAATAAAAGATAACCTTAAAACTGCCGAGGACAGCTTATATGCCATAAGTAAACGCGTTCCGCAAATAGAAGCAACTGTAAACCGCGAAATATCGGCTATAAACGACAGGATAGACCAGGCACTTGAGAATTTGGGTGACAGGCGTACATCCGAGGCCAACCGCAACCAACAGTATGCCATGACGTCAATGAACAACCTGGCATTAATGCTTAGTGACGCGCTTAATAATATGCAGGCTAAGGCGAATGAACAGAAGTCTGGCAGTTCTTCAAAGAAATCTAAGAGCCAGCGTATGCAGCAGTTAAGTCAGCAACAACAAAAGCTTAACCAAAACATGCAGCGCGCACGCGAGCAGATGCAGCGGGAACAACAACAGCAGCAGCAACAAGGCCAGCAGCAGCAACAACAGGGTCAACAAAACAGGGTACAAGGCCAGCAACAGCGTGGAATGAGCGAGCAACTGGCACGTATGGCCCGTGAGCAGCAGATGATAAGGCAGGAAATGCAGCGCCTTAACAACGAAGACAGGCGGGATGGCGGCACCGGAATAAAGGATCTGGATAAAATTTCGCAGCAAATGGAACAATCTGAGAATGATATCGTAAACAGGAGAATAACAGAGGAAGCATTGAAGCGCCAGCAACAGATACAGATACGTATGTTGGAGGCAGAAAAGGCAGCCCAGGAACAAGAACAGGAGCAGCAACGCGAAGGACATGCCGGTAAAGACATGCCTCCGGGTTATATAAAAGCTCTGCAAGACTATCAACAGGTTAAGGAAAAGCAAACCGAACAGATCAGAACCGTTCCGCCAGCACTTAACTTATATTACAAGAAGAAAATTAAAACATATTTTGATCAACTTAACATCAACTAATATGCCGGAACGCGCTCAGCCAACAGAATTGTATACCCTACAACTTCCGTCAAAGCTGGAGAGCATAACACAGTTAGAGAGCCTTGTGGAGGAGATAGCAGACAGGTACCAGATAAGCGAAGATACTTTTGCAAATATGATGACCTGCCTTAACGAAGTTGCTACCAATGCCATTGTACACGGCAATAAGTTAGCGCCAGAGAAGAAAGTTATTATTAACGCGGAGGTTGACGGCAGACGGTCTGTATGGACCATTACAGACGAGGGCGAGGGCTTTGACTATATTAACCTGGCCGACCCAACGGCTCCGGAAAACCTGGAGAACCTGGCCGGCAGGGGTGTGTTTATTGTAAAACACCTTGCAGACCAGTGTGTGTTTAACGCCAAAGGCAACGAGGTGGAACTGCTATTTAAGATATAATGCCGGCTATACATTTTTTTGAAGAAGATATAGCTTATAAACTCCGGGATAAAACAAAGGTAAAGCAGTGGATAAAAGCCGCGATTGTTGAGGAGGGCTTTACGCTGCAGGAGCTTACTTATATCTTCTGCTCTGATGAGTATCTGCTTAAAATAAACCAGGAATATCTTGATCATGATACTTATACGGATATCATTACGTTTGATAGTTCTGAGGAGGAGGGGCTGATAGCCGGGGATATTTTTATTTCGATACCCCGCATTAAAGAAAACGCGGAGAAGTTTTCGGTGTCTGAAACCGATGAGTTACACCGCGTTATTATTCATGGAGCACTGCACTTGTTGGGCTATACCGACAAAACCGCATCGTCTAAGAAAAAAATGAGTTTAAAAGAAGACCATTATTTGACCAAACGTGTTTTTAATTAACTAATTTTACATTGTAAACGCTTAAAACTATTTACTTTAAAATATTACGAAAATGAAATTTTTAGGATTCCTGCTTGCGTTCGTACTCCTGGCTGCACCAGCCTCTGTTTACGATTTTAAATTGAAAACCATTGATGGCGACGATTTTTCGTTAGCTAAATATAAGGGTAAGAAGATTCTTGTTGTTAATACTGCATCAAAATGTGGTTACACCAAACAATATGCAGACTTACAGAAGCTTTCTGATCTGTATAAAGATAAATTGGTTATCGTAGGTTTCCCGGCTAATAACTTTGGCGGACAGGAACCGGGTAGCAATGCCGATATAAAACAATTCTGTTCAGATCTTTTCAGTGTTAAATTCCCGATGAGTGGGAAAGTTAGTGTTAAGGGTGATGATATCGCTCCCCTGTTTAAATACCTTACTGAAGCTGAAAACCCTGACTTTAAAGGTGAGATTAAATGGAACTTTGAGAAGTTTTTATTGGACGAAAATGGTAAGCTTATACACCGTTACCGTTCTGCCACTGTGCCTTTAGATCCGGCTATTACATCTAAGATCTAATATTGAGATGCTATAACCTGAAAAGGCCCCGGTAATATTACCGGGGCCTTTTTCTTTTAGCGTTATATCATGGGTACGTCTATTATAAGCAAGCGGGTGTTTTCCCGGCTATCAAATACAACCGAACCGGCTTCAGAAACGCCAATAGCATCCTTTGCGTTCAATATCTGGCCATTTATTTCAACTGCTCCTTCCAAAACAAATATATATGCTCCGTTTTCAGGACGGGTAATGGTATAATTTATCTGCCGGCCACCGTCAAAGCTACCCATTGAGAAGGTAGCATCCTGGTTGATCCAAAGCGCGCTGCCGTCCTTATCGGGTGACACCAGTGTGGTTAGCTGATTCTGCTTAAATGAGGCTTTAAAATCCTTCTGATCATATCTTGGCTCAACATTCCTTTCCCGCGGGAACAGCCAGATCTGCAGCGTGTTTGCCGATTCTGTTTTTGAGTGGTTATATTCTGAATGCCGTACGCCCGTTCCCGCCGACATTACCTGTACTTCGCCCGCATGTATAACCCCAATATTTCCCATGCTGTCCTTATGCTCCAACGCGCCGGATAGCGGTATTGTTATGATCTCCATATTATCATGCGGATGGGTGCCGAAACCCATTCCACCGGCAATAATATCATCATTTAATACACGCAATGCACCAAAATGAATCTTATCTTCATCATAATAGGAAGCAAAGCTGAACGAAAAATTTGCTTTAAGCCATCCGTGGTCGCTTTTTCCACGCTCATTAGCGGGATAAAAAACTGTTTTCATTATTTCTCCTTTTTATGTGTTTAAACATGCAATATTTATTCCATAAAATTATATTGCGTACTTTTGCGTGTTAAATTACCCTAAATGGCAAAAACAGCGATCATAATCGGCGCAAGCGGACTTATTGGCAGTAAGTTGCTGAATCTTTTGCTTGAAAGCAGAGCGTATGATTCAGTTATTAGCCTGGCCAGGAAGCGTGTTCAAAACAAGCATCCACAATTGGTACAAGAGCTTGTTAATTTTAATCAGCCTGAGACGTATTTACCGTTTATAAAGGGAGATGTTATCTTTTGCTGCTTAGGCACTACGCAGAAGCAAACCCCTAATAAAGACGATTATTATAAGATAGATCACGACTATCCTGTTGATCTGGCCCACGCTGCTTTGAACAACGGGGTAAATGATTTTCACTTTATATCAGCAGTTGGTGCCGATCCATTTTCGTCTAACTTCTATTTGAGAACGAAAGGAGAGGCAGAGCGGGATCTGAAAAAAGTAGGTCTACCCACACTGCATATATACGAGCCATCGCTTTTAACAGGCAGAAAAAGAAAAAAGCGGCTGGGAGAAAGAATAGCAACTATTGTTATGACAATAATAAACCCATTGCTGATGGGTGGTTTAAAAAAATATCAAAGCATTGACGGCGCTATAGTGGCAAAGGCAATGTTTAATCAATCATTAAAAAACAAACAGGGTGTATTTATATATACAACCGATAGAATAAAAAAGCGCGCGTGAGTACTTATATATCTGCCGAGAACATCGGACATTCATTTCATGACAATTGGCTATTTAAAAATCAAACCATTGGTATTAACCGCGGCCGGCGGGTTGCCCTGGTGGGTATAAATGGTGCAGGAAAATCTACATTATTAAAATTATTAGCCGGCCTATTGGTACCAACAGAGGGCAAGGTGGTTCAAAGCCGCGACCTGAGAATGGGGTATCTTGAACAGGACCCGGGCTTTAAGAACTCCGTTACCATTAGTGATTATATTTTTCATGCTGATAACGTACAGCAGCAGGCTATACGCAAGTATGAAGAGCTATTAGAAAATGACCCCGATAACGCTAAGGCGCTTGAAAAGGTAATGGAGGAGTTGAGTGAGACTGATGCCTGGGAGTATGAATACAAAATAAAAACAATTTTAGGGAGGTTGGATATCCATCACCTTAATCAGAAAATAGATACCCTTTCGGGTGGGCAAAAAAAACGGCTTGCATTGGCCAGGCTATTGATTGAGGACCCGGAATTGTATGTTTTAGATGAGCCTACCAACCATTTGGATATTGACACGATAGAGTGGCTGGAGAAGCTGCTTACCGAGGGCAATAAAACTATTTTGATGGTTACGCACGACCGTTACTTTTTGGATAATGTGTGTAACGAGATATTAGAGATAGATAAAGGCAAATTTGTGCCTTATAATGGCAACTATGCTAACTACCTTGAGAAAAAAGCAGAACGCGACGCTTCAGACGAAGCTACCTTTCAGAAAAACTCTAATTTGTTGAAGAAAGAGCTGGAGTGGATGCGCAGACAACCACAGGCGCGGGGAACCAAATCAAAAGCGCGTATTGATGCTTACTATGAACTTGATGCCAAAACAAAAAACGGCGGCCCTAAGCAAAATGTCGAACTCAGCGTTAAAACAGCAAGGCAAGGCAATAAAATAATGGAGATACACGATATAAGCAAAGCTTTTAATGGCAATACTTACATCGATCACTTTAACTATGTATTTAAAAAAGGGGATAGGATTGGCTTGGCGGGCAGAAACGGAAGCGGTAAATCAACCCTGCTTAATACTATTACCGGCTCTTTACAGCCGGATAGCGGTTATATAGAAAAGGGTGAGACTACCGTTTTGGGTTATTTTCATCAATCAGGCATACAGTTTAAGGAAGATGAGCGCGTTATTGATATTGTAAAGAACGTAGCGGAGTTTATTACCATGGCCGATGGTAAAACTATATCTGCATCGGCTTTGCTTACTTTGTTTCTTTTTCCCCCGGCAAAACAATATGGTTTTATTTCAAAATTGAGTGGTGGCGAAAAAAAGCGCTTGCAATTAATGCACATCCTGATGAAAAATCCCAATTTTTTGATCCTGGATGAGCCCACTAACGATTTGGACATTGATACGTTAAATGTTTTAGAAGAATTTTTGACCAATTATACCGGCGTTTTGATGTTGGTGTCGCACGATAGGTATCTATTGGATAAGCTAACCGATCAACTATTTATAATGGAAGAGAAAGGCCGCGTAAGGATTTACAATGGAAATTATTCTTCTTATAGAATAGAATTGGAGGAGGAAAAGCAGCAAAGCAAAAAGGAAGAAACTAAGCCGATTAATACTTCGCCTGCGCAGCCTAAAAACAAATTAAGCTTTAAGGAGCAGAAAGAGCTTGATGGATTAAATATTGAAATTGCACAGCTGGAAGCAGAAATAAAACAGCTTACAGAGCGTTTGTATTCGGGGATTGATAATGCTGCTATATTAGAAATAAATGCGCAGCTATCTTCTCAAAACGATGTTTTGGATAAAAAAACATCCCGTTGGATAGCGCTGACAGAACTTAATGAAGGATAAGCATAGCATAGTGTTCCACGTGGCACATGTGTTATTGCAATAAATAAAGTTCCACGTGGAACTTTAAACAAACAGAACATAACTGTTCCACGTGGAACATGGAGGATTAAATGTTTAAGAAGTACGACGTAATAGTAGTAGGTGCCGGGCATGCCGGCTGTGAAGCCGCTGCTGCTGCCGCCAACCTGGGTTCATCGGTTTTGCTAATCACCATGAACATGGGCGTAATAGCTCAAATGAGCTGCAATCCCGCTATGGGTGGCGTAGCCAAAGGGCAAATAGTGCGCGAAATTGACGCAATGGGTGGTTATTCTGGTATAATAACAGACAAATCCTCCCTGCAATTTCGCATGTTGAATTTGTCAAAAGGACCTGCTATGTGGAGCCCCCGGGCCCAAAGCGACCGTATGCGTTTTGCAGAAGAATGGCGCCTGGCCCTGGAACGAACCCCAAATGTCGATTTTTGGCAGGATACTGTTAACGAAGTTCTAGTTAAAAATAATACCGTTACTGGTGTAAAAACATCATTAGGTGTAGAGATAGCATGTAGTGCTGTTGTGTTAACCAATGGCACTTTTTTAAATGGCGTAATACATATTGGCGAAAAAAAATTTGGCGGGGGCCGCACAGGAGAGAAAGCAGCAACGGGCTTAACCGAACAATTGCTTTCACTGGGCTTCGACTCAGGCCGTATGAAAACCGGCACCCCTCCGCGTATAGATGGGCGCAGCTTGAATTATGCCGTAATGGAAGAACAGTGGGGAGATGAAGAAAGAGGGCGCTTTTCGTACACAGATGTAGAGCAAATAAAAGAACAGCGGTGCTGCTGGATAACTTATACTAACACCAAAGTTCACGAAACCTTAAAAGAGGGATTTGAAAAATCGCCCATGTTTACCGGTAGGATCAAAGGCCTGGGTCCGCGTTACTGTCCTTCTATAGAGGATAAAATCAACCGTTTCGCTGAGCGTGACCGTCACCAGATATTTGTAGAGCCCGAAGGATTAAACACAGTAGAGATCTATGTAAACGGCTTCTCAACCTCATTGCCGGAAGACGTACAATACAAGGCCCTGACACAAATACCGGGATTTGAAAATGCTAAAATGTTTCGTCCGGGTTATGCTATAGAGTATGATTACTTTCCGCCTACCCAATTAGGGTTGACGTTAGAAACAAAACTGGTAAGTAACCTCTACTTCGCCGGCCAAATCAATGGCACAACGGGGTATGAGGAAGCAGCGTCTCAAGGTTTCATTGCAGGCATAAACGCGCATCAGAAAATACACGATAAGCATGAGTTGATCATGAAGCGATCAGAATCATACATCGGCGTACTAATAGATGACTTGGTAACTAAAGGAACGGAAGAGCCATACCGAATGTTCACATCAAGAGCGGAGCATCGTCTATTATTGAGGCAGGATAATGCGGATATCCGCCTAAGTCCGATTGGGCACGAACTGGGCTTAATAAGCGATGAGCGCCTGGAGAAAGTAAATCAGAAAATAAAAAACTCCGATGATATTGTTTCCTTTACAAAAAACCGCGCCATTACTCCCGCTAATGTAAATTCGCTATTAGAAGATTTAGGCACAAGTACGCTTCAGCAAAACGTTAAACTATTTGCTTTAATAAGCAGGCCGCAGGTATCTATCAATGACTTGGCCGTTGCCGATGATAGCTTTAAAGAGCTGCTTTCAAAATATGATAAAGAAACTATTGAACAGGCCGAAATAAAAATCAAATACGAGAGTTATTTTGAAAAAGAAATAGAGATAGTTTCTAAAATGAAAAAAATGGAGGACAAAGAAATAAATACCGATTTTGATTATCACCAATTGGTGTCGTTGTCAAAAGAGGCCCGCGAAAAATTGATGCGGATAAAACCGCGCACTCTGGGCCAGGCCTCGCGCATTTCCGGTGTTTCGCCGTCTGATATCTCTGTTTTGATGGTACATATAAGCAGATAGTATATAAACATTTGATTTTCAATATATTACAAAATTTTATTTATAAGCCGCTTTCTCATTTTTTTAATGATAACCTTCGTAAAAACAAAAAAGTTGCTTATAGCGCTTAAAAATAATGTTAAATAAAAAACGCTCCCTTTTTTCTCATTTAAGGCCTCTTTTTTTGGCCCTGTTAGCGTTATCAGGCTGCGCCGTACAACAACGACCGCAGGGGGGCCCGCGCGACCTTGCCGCTCCAAAATTATTAAAGGCCACTCCGCTTGATCAAACCAGAAATTTTAAAGGAAATAAAATTGAGCTCGAATTTGATGAATACTTCAAGCTCAATAATCAATACCAGGAGATCAGCATATCGCCGGCACAGGAGCGCACGCCGGAGTACACGTATAAACAAAGAACACTGGTAATAGAATTAAAAGACTCCCTGCAAAAAAACACAACTTACGTTATTAATTTTGGCAAGGCTATAACCGATGTAAATGAAGGAAACATTGTAAAAAACCTTACGTATGTTTTTGCCACCGGCCCGTCTATTGATTCGTTAAGCATCAGCGGGACCGTGTTTAACGCCTTAACTCAACAAAAAGAAAAAGAGGCCACGGTGATGTTATTCAACCTGAAACAGGACTCTCTTTTATTCGGGAAAAAGAAACCTGCTTTGTTTACCCTCACGGATAGCGTTGGAAACTTCAAGTTTAGTAATTTAAAAGCCGACGCTTATAAAATATACGCCTTAAAAGAATCATCTGCGGATAAGATATATAACAGCGATAACGAACTCATTGCCTTTAAGGCCAATCCTATTCAGTTAAAAAAGGATACATCCGGCATTAATTTAACTTTGTTTAAAGAAATAGCAGCCCAGCTGCGTTTTTCAACCAGAAATTTTGATCGCGATGGCAGTATGCTGCTTGTTGCCAACCGGCCACTTAGCCGTCCATCTATCAGAATAATATCGCCGGCAAATCTTGATGCGCAGAAATGGGTTGAAATTAATAAGACCAATGACACTATCAGTGTGTATTCAAAAAACATGGAATTTGATTCCGTAAAGCTGGCTATTTCTGAAAAAGGCATTGCTTTTGACACGTTAACCCTTAGAAAAGCCCGCAGAGAAACATTTACACGTAATATTGCCTTAAATTACAATATAAACGCTAATAGCGTTATTAAACCCGGCAGCGATCTTATCGTTACATCAAACATGCCCATAGAAAGCTTTGACCAACAGTTAATAACTTTAATGGAAGATTCTAATAAAGTAAATTATACTATACGGCGTGATACCAGCACCCGCAAAAAGCTCCTTTTTAGATATCCCTGGAAACTCAAAGCAAAGTATAACCTTATTTTCAATGAGAATTCAATTACAGGGTTTTTTGGAGATAAGATAAAAAAGACGCAAAAGTCGTTTAGTTTAGATAATCCGGAAAATTACAGTGAACAAACTATCCGGATAGCTGTGCCTGATACTGGCAAAAGTTATATCATAGAGCTTTTAACCGCCAGTAACGAACAAAAAGTAGTAGTTAGAACAGAACGTATAACGCGAAGTACATCTATCATTTACAAACAGTTACCGGCCGGAAAATATCAATTAAAGGTATCGTATGATGCTAACAAGAACGGCAAATGGGACACGGGTAGCGTAGCGGGAAAAACCCAGCCGGAGCAGGTTTGGCTAAATCCAACAGTTTACACCGTTCGCCCTAATTGGCAAGACTCTGCAGATGTTCAAATACCAAAGGAACCTGCTGCTAATCCTTAAACCAGCCGGAATATAAGATGTAATTATCCGGAAGTTTATCTAATAAAGCCTTTTGCTCATCAGTTAACGGCTTTATTTTTTTTGCAGGCGAACCGGCGTAAAGGTATCCAGACTCGCAAATTGTCTTTTCTAAAACAACAGATCCGGCACCGATAATTACGTATTCTTCAACAACAGCGCCATCCATTACTATAGCGCCCATACCCACCAGGGAGTGGTCTTTGAGCGTACACCCATGTACCAGCGCATTATGCCCTATGGATACATAATTGCCTATGTTGGTAGCGGCTTTAAGGTAAGTGCCATGTATTACTACGCCGTCCTGTATATTGGTATTGTTGCCTATGCTGATGTAGTTTACATCGCCTCTGATCACCGCGTTGAACCAAACTGAACAATTATTGCCCATCTGAACATCGCCAACGATAGTGGCGTTTTCAGCTATAAAACAGTCGCTGCCCCATGCAGGAGCTTTATCTTTCACGGGTAAAATTAAAGGCATATTATTTTCTTTATGTCATTGCGAGGTACGAAGCAATCGCAAGTATCCAAAGTTCGCGATTGCTTCGTACCTCGCAATGACAATTTAAATATATTTTCTACTTTAGTACAATAAGCGGAAATAGCTCAGTTGGTAGAGCATCAGTTTCCCAAACTGAAGGCCGCGGGTTCGAATCCCGTTTTCCGCTCAAAGGCATATTAAGTATAACATGAAAAAAATAGCATTCTTAGTTATTACTATTTGTGTTCTAATCTACACTAAATCTTCTGCTCAAAACCGAAGGTTATTAAAGGAGGTTAAAATAGATTCCTTTCTTCCTGTTGATTCTATAACTGATGTTGAAATCTATAATTCCTGGGATAACAAGCGCTACAACTTATCTCCAACAGGCAAAGCCAAACTAAAGAACATTCTAAATAAATCTAAGGCCTATAATATGCCTATACTCAAACCCGGGCATTTTTATATGAAAATTGCATTTAAAAACTCCGATACTCTTAAATCTTATGAAATTTACATGTATCCTGAATTTATAATTTTAGATCCGCCCTATTTGAGTAAGCTACCATTTTACTATATAAAGCTTTCTAAATCTGTCAATTGGGATAAACTAAACGACTAATTAAAACACCGTATCTTCCAAAATCTGCTGATGCTCCGGGTAATCCGTAGTATAATGTAATCCCCTGCTTTCCTTTCGCTTCATAGCTGATTTTACAACGATATAAGATACCTGTATCAAATTACGCAACTCGCACAGTTTAACTGATACTTTTGTCTTTTTATAAAAATCCTCTGTTTCCTCATGCAATAAACCTAAACGGCGCATAGCCCTTTCTAAACGAAAATCTGAGCGTACTATACCAACATAGTCACTCATTAATTTTTGCATTTCGCGCACGTTGTGTGTTACCAAAATATCCTCGTTGGATAACTGAACACCTTTTTCATCCCAATCGGGGATATTATCAGGAATAACTTTATTATCAAACTCTTTAGCAGCATCTGTATAAATACGGTGTGCAAATACCAAAGCTTCTAATAACGAATTAGAAGCTAAACGGTTAGCACCGTGCAAGCCGGTTGAAGAACATTCGCCGCAAGCATATAACCTGCTTATAGATGATCTTCCATAATGATCAACCATCACCCCACCACACATATAATGACATGCAGGCGCAACAGGTATCATATCCTTGGTCATATCAATACCTATATCCAAACATTTGGCATAAATATTAGGGAAATGTGCCAGTATATCCTTTTTACTACGATGACGGATATCCAGGTAAACATAATCTTCGCCTGATTTTTTTATCTCAGCATCAATAGCCCTGGCAACAATATCACGTGGGGCTAATGATTTACGCTCGTCATATTCTTGCATAAATTCTTCGCCATTGGTACGCTTTAAAATACCACCAAAACCCCTTACAGCTTCTGAGATCAGAAAAGAGGGATACTCCCCGGGATTATATAACGCGGTAGGATGAAACTGGATAAACTCCATGTTACGCACCTTGCCCTTAGCGCGGTAAACCATAGCAACACCATCACCGGTTGCTATAGTTGGATTAGTGGTAATTGAATAAATATGGCCTGCGCCGCCTGAAGCCATTACAGTTACTTTTGATAAGATCTTATCAACTTCCTTGCTTTCGGTATTCAAAGCATAAATACCATAGCATTCAATATTTGTGCTTGATTTATCTACAAACTCACCTAAATGATGCTGCGTTATCAGATCTAAAGCAAAATGATGTGTTAGTATCTCTATATTGGTATTGTTGTGAATCTGCTCTAACAAGGCCCGCTCCATTTCAAAACCGGTTATATCTTTATAGTGTAATACCCTAAACTCTGAGTGTCCACCCTCTTTTGCCAGATCAAAAATACCTTCGTTTGTCTTGTCAAAATTGGTTCCGTAATCAATAATCTCGTTAATTCTATCCGGGCCTTCCTTAACAACTATCTCTACAACTTCTGTATCACACAGCCCATCGCCGGCATCAAGCGTATCATTTATATGCTTTTCAAAAGAATCCTCTTTTTTATCAACAACCACAGCTACGCCGCCTTGGGCATATTTGGTATTAGATTCATCTTCATTAGCTTTTGTAACTATCAGTACCTTACCATGTTTTGCAGCCTTTAATGCAAAACTTAAACCGGCAATACCCGAACCCACTACCAGGAAATCAACAGATCTGGTCATATTATATATAGTATATGTGTAAAATTAGCGCCTATGTTAATATTAGCCTTTAAAGATGTTAATTTTGTGTAAGTAAAAACTTAACAAATTGTTTTTTGGTGGATAACCTCTAAATCGGCTTTCATCAACCACATTTTTTAAGCTACTTTTGAGATACAAAGCACGTGAAATTAACATTTATCAACGCCAAAAACTATTAACAAATAACTTTTTAAATTAAAACAGCATTAACAGACTTATCTAAAAATCAGCATTATAAAACGTAAAAAAATAAACATCTGTGTTGATAACCCGTTAGTAATATATCTGTCAATACCTAATTCATTCTATTTATACACATAACTAACACCCTAATAACAATAAGTTTTTTTATTTAAAATAATTAGTTGTTATTAATTGAAATGTTGAAATGAATACCTTCGAAGAAATAAACCTGAAAGGCTACGTTGAGGAATACATAGACCCAACGCTTGATCTTTTTGCTGAAATAGAAAAACTTAAAAAAGAAAAAAATGCGGTTATACTGGCTCATTATTATCAGGACGGCGATATACAAGACATTGCAGACTATATTGGCGATAGTTTGGGCTTATCGCAACAAGCTGCAAAAACCGATGCCGATATTATTGTTTTCGCCGGTGTGCACTTCATGGCCGAAACAGCAAAGATATTATCGCCAACAAAGAAAGTTTTACTACCCGACGTAAAGGCTGGTTGTTCATTAGCCGACAGCTGCCCGCCGCATTTGTTTAAAAAGTTTAAGGAGCAATATCCTGATCACCTGGTGATAACTTATGTAAACTGTACGGCCGAACTGAAAGCTTTGAGCGATATAGTCTGCACATCAAGCAACGCTATCGGAATTGTAGAAAGCCTGCCAAAGGACCAGAAAATAATATTCGGGCCCGATAAAAACTTAGGAGCCTATGTAGCTAAAAAAACAGGAAGAGATCTGGTATTATGGAATGGTGCTTGTATGGTACACGAGATATTTTCGCAGGAGAAAATAACCCGTTTAAAGGAGCGCTATCCAAATGCTAAATTACTGGCACATCCGGAATGCGAGGATGTTATATTAAAAATGGCTGATTATATTGGATCAACCACGGGCATACTAAAATATGCTACTAATAGCCCGGTTAAAGAGTTTATTGTTGCTACAGAACCGGGCATAATTCACCAGATGCAAAAGGAAAACCCGGATAAGGTTTTTATACCTGCACCACCAAATAACCAATGCGCCTGTAATGATTGCCCGCACATGAAAAGGAATACGTTAGAAAAACTTTACCTGTGCTTAAAAAATGAAATGCCGGAGATAACTGTACCACAGCATATTATTGAAAAAGCGGTAAAACCTATTGAAAGAATGCTGGAGATATCGGCAAGGTTGGGGTTATAGGGAAAAAAAACAAACTCTTTGTCATTTCGATGAGCGAAGCAAAGGATTGAGCGTTAGGGCGAAGAGAAATCTTTTCGAACTGTCCATGACCTTGGTGCTTTGAAAGGATTTCTCCTTTGCTCTCTTCACAGCCTCCCGCCACTCGTCGAAATGACATTTTTATTAGGTTAAACCTTTATAGCTTAACGCCCTCTAAAATCGTATTAAACAAATACGATTATGAAAAAAATTCTCTTTTTAGCATTAGTAATGGCTATGGCGATAAGTGCGGATGCGCAGCGCAGAGTTTATCGCCAACCGGTTAGGCGCGCCCCCGCCCCACGTTATGCACAGCAACGTAATAATTACAATTCCTTTCAACCCGGCATAGGTTTTAAAATTGGCGCTAACGTATCTAACAGTGTAAGTACCCGCGATTATGGCTATAACACCGGTAGTTTGTTAGGCATAAACCTGGGTTTATTTGCTGATCTGCCAATTATTCAACCTATCTCTTTCGCACCAGAAGTATTGTATTCGCAAAAAGGCTACAGGGTTGGAACTACTTATGGCAACTTTACCCAACGTAATCATTTTATTGATGTGCCTTTACTAGCCAAATTTAAGGTAACGCCTAATTTTAATGTTTTGGTAGGTCCGCAGCTTTCATGGCTAATGTCAACCACCAATACTTATGATGATGGATTTACTGTTACCCAGCAATCAACTTATGACAACGACAATAACGGCCATAAAACGTATTTAGACGGCGTTATAGGTGTGAGCTTTGATCTGAACAGAAAAGTTGATCTGCACGGCCGCTATGCCATAAATTTGCAGGGTACAGACCGTTATGGCAACACTTACACGCCCGATTATCGCAACCAGGTTTGGCAGGTTGGTTTAGGCTTTAAATTCTAAAAAATTTTCCGGCTTCGCCGGTAGTCGCTTAGAGAGGGTTACGGCAGTGCTGTAGCCCTTTTGTTTTGTTCTAATGCGTCCTGCAGTTGTTGCGGCAGGTTGGATAATAAATTATAGCCGGTAGCCATCTCAATATCACGAACAGATACGAGGTACCGTCGCCAATCTTTATCAACAGCGTTATTGTTGGGCGTGTTAACGGCGATTACCCGGGTTGCGGTGTTTACCCGTTGCATATCGTTGTTCCCGCCCGGAATAATTAGCGCCACTTTCCAAATGTTAGAGGGGACATTTATTTTATAATCACCTGATGTTATATTGCTAAAGTAGCCCTTAGCTCCCGTTCCGCCGGTACCGTAACTCCCCATAATTATATAAACCTCATTTCCCTGCAAAACCAAAGAGCGCAGGTAATCCTCAAAACTACCCCAGGTATACTGATTGTTATTGGGAGCCTGGGGTATCATGTTAGTCATTAAAAAGGTAGAGGAGTTAGCGTTGGCCGAGCTTGTCCTGTCGGCAGATGGGCAGTTGTGGCCGCGTTCAAATCCATATTTGCTGTAGCTATAACTGTTGTTTTTAACCGCGAACCAATCCGGGGGCAAGCCATTAAATGCGGCAAAGTTATTTACCCGTGGAACAGTGTTAGTAATGTTGGCGGCATCAATATGCCAGCTTACCCAATTGGGCCCGGCTTTTGATCTGTTGTACGATTCGGTGTAATAACCCATATCTATCAAATAATTATCAGCCATGGCAATTACCGCCTGCGCGCCCGATGGATTGCCGAACAACATGTTACTATTATCTCCGGTGGCGGGCGCGGCATCACTGCCAATTACAACGCCCCTTACGGCGGCTGATGAAACCCTCACTGTATCAGGTATCTGTACCTCAGGAATGCCTACTAATATACCGGCATCGCCAGTACCTTTAAATGTAATATCATCAATATTGATGCGTGATGTGCCCTTTTTAAAAATTTTAAAACGAGCCCGTTTAGTGATATTAAATTGGAAAGAGTCGGTTCTTAATAGGGTATCTGTATCATTTACCGGCATTCCCAAAGGCAGGTAAATTACGCCACCATCTACCGAGAAATATAATTGCCATTTAGCCTTGCCGCCTTTACCATATTTGGCGTGTTTTATACTGATCTGCTTTACACCTGCCACATCAAAGTTCATGCTGATATAACCGGATCGCAGGCGAGCAGAGCTGTGCCTGTTTTTGTTACCGATGCTATCCGTAGCAATAAGGGCATCATTTAAAGTCCAGTTGCCCGTAATTAGATCAACATCTCCTTTTTTATAGGTCGACTTTTCGCCGGTTTCAAAATCTTCAGTAATGGTGTAGGTAACAGGTTGAGCAATAACGGCAGTATTCACAAAGCTTTGTATGGGAGTAATAGCTGATTTAGGCGCGCCATTATTGCAGCCCCACAGGGCAAGTGATAAAATAAATAGAGTAGAAAGTATACGGCGCATCGGCATCAAAACCATATGATAAGCATTGGCCAAACTTAATAAAAGCAATCAAGGGTTCAATTGGGCAGGGTTTCGTATTTTTGCACACGCATAAAAACGTGTAATGGCAATGTTTGATAATAAAGAGAAAACCAATATAGAGGCCTTAGGCGAGTTCGGCCTGATAAAGCATTTAACAGACAATATTGAGCTGGTAAATAAAAGCACCATAAAAGGTGTGGGCGACGATGCCGCCGTGTTAGATACGGAAGGTAAACGAATGCTGGTATCAACAGATCTGCTGCTGGAGGGTATTCACTTTGACCTGGCTTATGTGCCGCTTAAGCACCTGGGCTATAAAGCAGTGCAGGTTAACCTAAGCGATATTTATGCCATGAATGGTATGGCTACGCAGATAACGGTATCGTTGGGTATGTCGAGCAAGTTTCCTATTGAGGCCATTGAGGAGTTATACGAAGGTGTTTATATCGCCTGCAAAAAGTATGGTGTTGATGTTATTGGGGGTGATACTTCTGCATCAAAACAAGGCCTGGTTATCAGCATTACATCTATTGGCTATGCCGATGCGGAGGATATTGTTTACCGTAACGGCGCGCAGGA
The DNA here is from genome assembly GCF_042676765.1 of Mucilaginibacter calamicampi. Lineage (NCBI taxonomy): Bacteria > Pseudomonadati > Bacteroidota > Sphingobacteriia > Sphingobacteriales > Sphingobacteriaceae > Mucilaginibacter > Mucilaginibacter calamicampi. Next base: position 201,105 of record NZ_JBHTHU010000022.1, on the reverse strand, counting down.
AGGCGACCTGATCTGCGTATCAGGCGATCTGGGCGGGGCCTACATGGGGCTGCAGTTATTGGAGCGGGAAAAGATGATCTATCTGGAAAACCCGAATATCCAACCCGATCTGGAAGGAAAAGATTATATAGTAGAGCGCCAGTTGAAGCCCGAAGCCCGCAAAGACATTGTGGAGCTATTAAAGGAAATTGAAGTAAAACCAACCGCCATGATAGATGTGTCTGACGGGTTAGCATCAGAGATATTGCATATATGCAGGCAAAGCAATAAAGGCTGCAGTATTTATGAAGAAAAGATACCTATTGACCCTATGACCTTTGAAACTGCCCGCGGCTTTAACATGGACCCAACCGTTTGCGCTTTAAGCGGCGGCGAGGATTATGAACTGCTGTTCACCGTGCGTCAGGCCGATTATGATAAGATCAAATTTAAAATGGATATTACCATTATCGGGCATATTACTGAACCGGCATCGGGCTGCAACCTGGTAACCAAGGCGGGTAATATGCATGAGATAAAAGCACAGGGCTGGAATGCCTTTAGCGCCCCGGCCCCCTGAAGCAGGTTGTGATGTAACATTTAGTGTGCGCACCTATCTAACAATAAATTAAAAGCGATGAAAAAAATTGTACTCTTAGCGTTTGTTGCTATCGCGATGGCGTCGTGCTCTGAAAATTACTCTAATGGCGAGCGCATTGGCGTTATTACGCAATTTTCAAATACCGGCTTGTGGTGGAAATCATGGGAAGGCCACCTGAATGTTACCCAAACCGGGATGAACAGCAGCGTGCCATTTGATTTTTCTATAGATAATAATAAACCCAGCCCAATAGTTATAAAGCAGTTGGACAGCGCAGCGCAATATGGCTGGAAGGTTAAACTGGTATACCACGAGGCTAAGGGAAAAAACTGGTTTAACAATCGTGGCGAAACTAACCATTTTGTTGACAAGGTAGAGGTGCTTGATAAGAATATGGCCTCACTGTTCGGCAGTCAAAACACACGTGCAGGGCGCGTGGTAGATACTATCTACGTGGTAATAGATAAAAGCCAGCTGAAGAACCACAAATAAATAACCCTAACACATAAAATCATCAAAACCCTATCATGAAAAAAGCATTAGTATTGGGCATAATTTGCCTGGCCGCGCAAACCGTATTTGCACAGCAAACCTTAAAACTGAGTGTGAAATATTTGCCGATGCAAAACTATGCCACCACCTACAAAATGGACATGGATATGAAAATGAGCATTGGCGACGAGGCAACAGCACAAGCATTGAAAGCGGCGGGCCAGCCATCAAACATGGTGATGAAAATGAACATGGCCATGGCAGTAGATATGGCCACCCAGGCCATTAACGCGAAAAAAGAGGTTCCGTTTACCGCAACGTACACCGACTTTGCCATGAACGGCAGCATGAACGGACAAGCATTGCCTTTGCCGCAAACCAGCATTAAAGGCATTGGTTTTCTGGGGCATTACTCCAACGATACAAAGAAATTAGCGGTAGATGGCATTAAGGGAGATACAACAAACGCGGCAGCTAAAGCTTCGGCACAGGAACAGCTTTCACAGATCTTTAATCAGTACAGCTTTCCGGAGGCAACATTAAAAGTTGGCGAGAGTTTTGAACAGAATATGCCGATAAGCCTTCCGGTTGGTGCGGGAAGCACCGAGGTAATGACCAAAATAAAATATACGCTGAAAGAGATCAAGGCAAATGAAGCCATTTTTGACTTGAACCAGGTATTGGATATGACAATGGATCTTCCTCAGAATGCAGGCAAAATGACCATGAACGGCACCGGAAAAGGCAGTATGATTTATAACATTGCCGCAGCGTTTCCGGTTCGGTTTGCTATTGATATGGATTTTGGTTTTAAAATGAATACCGCAGGCACGCCAATATCAGGAAATATGAAAGGCGTTTCGCTTACCGAAGTAAAGGTGACGAAGAAGTAAACAAATCATCAATAATACCTATTGTCATTCTGAACGTAGTGAAGAATCTTATAAGCTATCCAGGTCGCACGCTTAGCATAGTTTGATGGGATTCTGAACGCAGTGAAGAATGACAACTTTAATATTCCCCCTTCAGGGGGTTAGGGGGCTGGTTCTTCCTCATCCCCAATATACTTTTGGTCTATCTGCTTATTGGCCTTAGCGCCTAAACTGCGTATCTTCTCTGCCGTGCGGGTAAGGTTGCCAGCACCATCGGTTAGTTTGTTAAGAGCGCTGTCATACGCGCTCTGGCTTTGCTTAATGTTTTTGCCGATGCTTTCCATGTCGGTAACAAAGCCAACAAACTTATCATACATGCTGCCGCTTAGGCGGGCAATTTCCAGCACGTTTTTGTTTTGGCGCTCCTGTTTCCACATGCTGGCAATGGTGCGCAGCGTAGCCAATAAGGTTGACGGGCTAACTATAACCACCCGCTTATCCCAGGCATCGCTAAACAGTTCGGCATCTAACTGAACGGCAAAACTGAACGATGATTCTATCGGCACAAACAGCAAAACAAAATCGGGCGAGTTGATCTGGTACAGGTCATGATAGTTTTTGGTTGACAGGTTATGCACATGCCCGCGTATAGACTCTACATGCGCCTTTGAGAACAACTTTCTATCCTCTTCGGTCTCGCAATTCACCAAACGTTCATAAGCTATCAGGGATACCTTAGAGTCGATTATGAGGTGTTTATTATCCGGAAGGTCAATTATAGCGTCGGGCTGCAGGCGGCTGCCGTCAAGGCCGGTTATACTCGCCTGTAAGCGGTATTCCTGATCCCTTACCAGGCCGGAGCGCTCCAACACTTTCTCCAATATCACCTCGCCCCAGTTACCCTGCTTTTTATTGTCTCCTTTAAGTGCTTTGGTCAGGTTGCTGGCTTCGTCGCTAATCTGCTTGTTCAGTTCCATTAGCTGGGTTATTACCCCTTTCATGGTGTTGCGTTCCGCAGCTTCCATATTGTACACCTTGTCTACCTTATCTTCAAACGCTTTAAGGTTTTCTTTAAGCGGATTAAGGATGGTATCCAGGTTATTGCGGTTTACATCAATAAACTCTTTTGATTTTTCTTTAAGCAGCTTCTCGGCAACATTCTCAAACTCTTTTTGAAAGTTTGCGCGGATCTGCTCTACCTCTGCCTTTTGCTCCTGGATCTTTTCCTGTTGAGATTTATAATAGGAACGTGCGCTTTCAAGGGATTGATTAGCCTGGTCCAGGCTGGTGCGAACGGTTAATAGTTCATCCAATAGGCGCTCTTTTTCTTCTTTCAAAAGCTGCGTAATGCTCTCTTTTTCGGCAACCACGCCAACTGCTTTTTGCTCGGCTATGGCCAGGGATATTTTTAGCTGGTCGGCTTCGGCTTTAATGCGCGCAATTTCTTCTTCAGAAATACTTGCTATGGCTTTCGGTCGCTTTAAAAACAAAACCACCGCCACAACCAATAAAACAAGCGAAACAATTAGTACAACCAGATCCATTTTGATAAAAATATTAGCAAAACGAAGGTAGGAAAAATTTGATGATGTGCGAATGTGAAGATATGTAAATGTGCAGATGAGAGGGAGCTTAATACCGACATTTTTATTTGAACATCAGCATAGGGCGCAAATGCCACTAACTATATATTGTTATATGCTGATATCTTATGGGACATCCTCACATTTGCATATCTGCACATCTACCTGGCTTGTTCTACCCTCAAACCCACGTCGCTTACCTCGTGTAGCGGATTATCGCGCATGTTCTGCTCTATGCTGATATGATAGGTGCCGGGTGCCGGGAATTTATAATTTGATTTAAAGGGTATGCGAAAGCTGTACAGATTGCCGGAGCCCTTACCCAGCCATTGCCCATCCGGCCGGGCAAGTTTTAATTCATAACGCGCCGCCGGTTTTTTCTTAACCGGATCGCTGATCAAAACAAATAGGTTAGAATATTTATAATCGCCTGTTACCCGCAGGTTGATATAAAAATTATACCCGGCATTAACATCGTCTATTTTAAAATTATAGCCAACGTGGTTGTTATACGGCCATACCTTGTTTGGCAGGGCCATGTTATCGTCAATTACAGCGCCGGGGTCAGAACAGCTATTAAAAGCAAAAAGCAAACAACTAACCAACAAATAATAAAGCAGGCGCGCGTTTTTCATTGCAATTATTGGGGTTGTTCGCCCCTGTTATTGTTGTTATTATTATTGGGGCGATTGTTGTTACGCCTGTTTTTATTCCGGTTTCTGTTGGGGTTACCGCCACCTTCGGGGCGCGGGCCTTGTTCCGGGCGAGCACCGCCCTCTGGTTTTGCACCCTGCTCCGGCCGCGGACCTCGCTCCGGTCTTGGGCCACGCTCTGGTCGAGGGCCCTGGTCTGGCCTTGGTCCTTGCTGCGGCCTTGCTTCCCTTGGTCTATCGGCAGATGCCTGCGAAGCTTGGGTTTGCGTATCATCGCCGGTGTTGCCCGGCCTGTTTTTATTCTTGTTTTTGTTACGGTTTTTCTTTTTGCGATTGCGCTCATCAAGGCGGGTTAGGCTATCCTGTCCAACCACGTTCTCGTAATCAAGCACCTTAGGCGGAGCAACAGCCTGTTCCTGAACAATGTTAAGATCGTCCGGCAAAACGCCATCACGATTCATCTGCTGGATCTCTTTAACGCGCGAAAGCGAGAGAGGAATCCATGATTCTTCGCGCAGGTAGCTAAACCACATCAGCTTTTTAAAAATATCGGTCTTTTGCAGTCGCGCGTCTCCCTTAACCGTTTTAAGGATATTCACATTATCTGGGATGTGTTTTAGCGCATCCATGTAAGTATCCAGCTCATAGTTAAGGCAGCATTTTAACTTACCGCATTGGCCCGCAAGCTTTAAGGTGTTTAACGAAAGGTTTTGATAGCGTGCTGCCGATGTTGAAACCGTTTTAAAATCGGTTAACCAGGTAGAGCAACACAACTCGCGCCCGCATGAGCCTATGCCGCCTAAGCGACTGGCTTCCTGGCGCATGCCTATCTGCCGCATTTCTATCCGGATGCGGAAGGTTTCGGCCATTTTTTTGATCAGCTCCCTAAAATCCACACGGCCTTCCGCAGTGTAATAAAAGGTAGCCTTTGTTTTATCGGCCTGATAATCTACGTCGCTCAGCTTCATGCTCAGGTTAAGCGCAAGCGCCAGTTTGCGGGCACTGTGCATGGTTTCCCACTCCAGGTCCTTGGCGGCCTTCCACTTATCTACATCGGTTGGTGTAGCCCTGCGGTATATTTTCTTTAGTACATCCTCTTCCTTAACGCGGCGCTTAACCATCTGCATGCGCACCAGTTCGCCGGTTATTGATATGTGCCCGATGTCGTATCCGCCGGTAGCGGCTTCAACTACAACCAGGTCGCCGTTTTCAAGGTAAACGTTGTCGGGATTTTGGTAAAACTCCTTACGCGACCCCTTAAACTTTACCTCTATTATAGAAAAAGGTTTATAATTAACAGGCATGTCCATGTGCGACAGCCAATCGTAAACGTCTAATTTACTGCATCCGTTAGTAAGGCACGAGCCATTACTTTTGCAACCCGCGGGCGTACAACCGCCTCCGGTTGAGCAACTTCCACATCCCATATTATCTTGATATATATTGATCCCCCTGTGGGGTAGGTTTTAATTTTAAAAATCCAACAATTTGTAAAGATACATCTAAAAACATAATTTTCGGGTTAGCATTTCTTTCCACATGATAATGGGCCTTTTCCAGCTCGGCCGTTATGGCGCTAATGGACTGCAAATGCAGTATTGCCGCCATTTTCTGCGCAGTTTCTAATTCGGCAGCGGGTAAGCGCACCAGTTCGCCCGCGCCGGCCAGCAACAGGCCGCATTCCCTTAAAAAACTAATGCCGTAGCGTATAAAATTCTTTTGGTTCTCCCGCCCCATTTTTGAAAGCTGATCAACAAAGCCCACTACCTCAATTCCTTTATTGCCAAAGCAAAGCCGCAGCCATTGCACAAAAAGCGGATGATAGCTTTTGCTGCCCTGTTGCAGCATAAATAAAGCCTCATTTAAGCTGCCATTGCACAGGTAAGCTATTTCTGCAGCGGCGTTTTCTGTTTGGTGATGCTCCTCAATCAAATGTTGTTTTATCTCTTCGTATGCTACCGGTGGGATCTTAATCAGTTGCGTACGCGAGAGAATGGTATTCAATATCTGATCCTGGTTTTGGGCCACCAAAAGGAACAAAGTGTTAGGTTGCGGCTCTTCAATAATTTTTAAAAGCGCGTTACCCTCTTTATCCAAATACTCAGGCAGCCATAAAATGAGCACTTTGTAATCAGACTCAAAGGGCTTTAAGCTCAATTTTTTTATTATCTGATGACATTCAGCGATGTTAATATTAGCCTGCTTGTTTTCGGCATCCAGGTAACCGCGCCAGTTGTCTAATCCTAAATAGGGATTGGCTAAAAAAGCATCCCGCCATTGCTCTATAAAAGTTACCGCGGTATCATCTTTGTGTTTGGCGAAGAATGGATAGGAGAAATGCAGATCGGGGTGCATCAGCTTCTGGTACTTGCGACACGACGAACATTCGCCACAGGAATCATTGTCGTGCTTATCTAAACAGCACAAATATTGGGCGTAGGCGACAGCCAAAGCCAAACTACCCGACCCCTCCGGCCCCAAAAACAACTGCGCGTGGCTAACCCGGTTCTCGTTTATTGAGTTTACCAAACGCTGCTTGATGGCTGCCTGCCCTACTATCTGTTTAAACTGCATTGGTGCAAAGTAATAATTTGATATGAGATGTGAGATAGGAGATGTGAGAATGCGTGGTTTTTTGACAAAATACGGAGGGTAGCTCACGCAGGCTCACAGGGCTCACATGGGTTCACCCGGCTCTGAGCCCCCCATTAGTACAATTACTGTATCTTTGCCAACATGAATGGATTAATTACTAATCTCCAATCACTAATCTCTGCGAAGCCATGAGAATAATGGCCTTTGATTACGGAACCAAACGGATAGGCATTGCCGTTACTGACCCGCTGCAGATAATAGCAACCGGGCTGGATAACATTCATCCGCTTAAAATAATAGAATACCTGCAGAAATACCTGCAAACTGAGCAGGTGGAACGTTTTATTGTTGGTGAACCCAAGCAAATGGACAACACGCCATCGCAATCTGCACAGCATGTAAAAGGCTTTGTTAATCTGTTAAAGAAAACCTTTCCACAAATCCCAATAGAGATGTTGGATGAGCGTTTTACCTCTAAAATGGCATCGGCAGTAATTGCCCAAAGCGGCATGGGTAAGAAAGCGCGGCAGAATAGAGAACTGGTGGATACCGTTTCGGCGGTGATATTACTACAGAGCTGGATGCAGCAGTATCGTTAATTTCTACTTTTGTATATATGATTGAGACGAGACACCTTTTCCCAATATTACATAATAAGCTGATTGAGCTCTTGCGGTCGCTCACCGAAGAAGAGTGGCACAAACCCACTATCGCCAGGCTTTGGACCGTTAAAGATATAGCAGCCCATTTGCTGGACGGGAATTTTAGAGCTATCGCATTGCAAAACAACTACAGCAGTAAACCCGATAGAGAGATCAACTCCTATCAGTATCTGGTTGCTTACCTTAATCATTTAAATGCTGAATGGGTAAGCGCCATGAAAAGGGTTGATCCGGATACGTTGATAAAATTAATGGACGATACGGGTAAGCAATACAATGATTATATAGCATCGCTTGACCCGAACGCGGAAGCTCCGTTTTCGGTAGCTTGGGCAGGTGAAGAGCGCTCAACCATGTGGTTCCACGTAGCAAGGGAGTACACAGAAAAATGGCATCATCAACAGCAGATAAGGGATGCTGTGGGTAAACAGGGCATTATGGATAGGGAACTTTTCTATCCGTGTATTGATACGTTTATGTACGGATTGCCGCACACCTATCGTAACACAACCGCACCAAAAGGAACAACAATTAAAATAACCATTACCACAGAAAGTGGTGGCGAGTGGTATTTAGTAAGTACAGGCAACGGCTGGCAGTTGAAGAAAGAAAACACTGAAGCCATATCGGCAACCGTTTTGCTCGACCCTGACACCGCCTGGAAGCTGTTTACCAAGGGCCTTAACCCGCAAGCGGCGGCTGGGCGCGTGCAATTAAGTGGAGATGTAGATTTGGCGGGGGTAGTATTAACAATGGTATCTGTTATGGCGTAAACATTTATAATGAACAACAAACTGGAAATATTACCTGACGACCTGCAAACTTACTTGGACACGCACTGTGAGCCGGAGCCGGAGGTGTTAAAGTACATCAACCGCGAAACGCACCTGAGGGTACTAAAACCCAATATGCTTACGGGCCACTACCAGGGCAGGGTATTGAGCATGGTCAGCAAAATGATTCGCCCCCGGCGCATTTTAGAGATAGGCACATTTACCGGTTATGCTACTATTTGCCTGGCGGAGGGCCTTGTTGAGGACGGCATTATCCATACGATTGAGGCTAATTTAGAAATGGAAGAAATGTTGCGAAAACATTTTTCGCTAACAGATGTTGGTAAAAAAATTAATCTCCATTTTGGCCCCGCAGCGCAAGTTATAGGCACAATTGATGAAGAAAAGTACGATTTAGTGTTTATTGATGCGGATAAAAAGAATAATTTTCTTTACTTTGAATTAATATTTGACAAAGTCAGATCTGGAGGACTAATAATAATTGATAATGTGTTGTGGAAAGGAAAGGTGTATGGCGCTGAAAATGACGCAGATACCCAAAGTTTCCGACAACTAAATGATCAGATAGCCGCCGACCCGAGAGTTGAAAAACTGATACTCCCGGTGCGTGATGGGTTGCTGGTCATCCAAAAAAAGTAAATTATGAAGAAAACCTTACTGATTGCCACGTTGGTCATCTGTAGTTTTGCAGCAAACGCGCAAACACAAAAAAATACTTCACAATCTTATATCGAACAATTCAAAGATAATGCCATAAGTATTATGCGCGAAACAGGCATCCCTGCCAGCATAATATTAGGCATTGCCATGCACGAATCTGGTAATGGAAACAGTTCAGTTGCCAAAAATCTGAACAATCAGTTCGGTTTTAAGAGCAATAGCGGTTCTGTTTACTATAAAAACAAGAAGAAAGTACGCTCATCATACAAAAAGTACGATTCTATTCTGGAATCATTTGCAGATTTTGCCCGGGTTATTACACAGCGTCGCGATCGCGGTGCTATATCATCAGAACTTACTGAAACCCAGTACGAGAAATGGGTTAAAGGCATTCAGCGCAGCGGTTATGCCAGCAGCAAAAAGTGGAGCGCCCAGGTTTTAGCCATCATTAGAAAATACGAGCTTAACACCCTTGACAAGGAACCTGCAAAACCGGCACCATTGCAAATGGCACAATATGAAACTGCCATTACAACCGGGAAAAAGTAATAGTATTTAGCCGCAATGATATTTAAACGGCGCGTTTTTCATCATTCCATTTTTTTATTGTCAATTGCCTTTTTGGCCTCGTGTTCTGCGCACAAAAGCGTTATTTCAAACAGCCAGGCCCGTAAGAACAACAGTGCTATTGAGCGCTCTAATAAGGATGCCATAAGCAACTACGTTCCTTTCACGGTAACATCATACATTGAGCGTTTTAAGAAGATAGCCATTAAAGAAATGGATCTTTATGGCATCCCCGCAAGCATTACGCTTGCACAAGGGCTATTTGAGTCGGGCAATGGCAATAGCGATCTGGCTAAAATAGCCAACAACCATTTCGGTATTAAATGCACAACAGACTGGAATGGTAAAAGCTACTACAAGAACGATGATCAGGATAATGACTGTTTCAGGGTATATAACAATCCTGAAGATTCCTATCGGGATCACTCCGAGTTTTTAAAGCGCAAGCGCTACGCCCCTCTTTTTGAATTGGATAAGAACGACTACCGCGGTTGGGCCAGCGGCCTTAAGCAAGCCGGCTATGCCACCAACCCCAAATATCCGGAATTGCTGATCGGTGTAATTGAGCGATATCATCTTGACCAATACGATAAGGCGGAGGGCGAGATACAGAAGATAAAACGCGAGGACAGGGTTTTAGCCGAGATAAATAAGAATATCGGCACAGAAAATAAAGACTCAATTATTCAGAATACCCCAACCGAAAAGTTACACACCGTTGTAACCGGCGATACACTATATAATATTTCAAAACGTTTTGGCCTTAGTGTAGATGAGCTTAAGGCATTGAACAACATGGCCGATAACAACATTAAACTGGGCCAAAAGTTAATTGTTGTTAAATAGCATCCTGTTAATTATTGTTAAATGTATCATCAAAACTAAACAAACATTTAGCTTTGGCTCTGTAATGAAACGGCTGTTACTGTTTATATTATTTACTACCGCGTGCCTGCAAACCTTTGCTCAGCAAAAGTTTACAGAGGGCCTGGTTTTTGATGCCGTAACAAAAGACCGGATAGCCGTTGTTAACATTGTAAACCTACGAACAGGCGAAAGCATGTATAATAACCTGAACGGTGTATTTAAAGTAAAATCAGAGCCGGGCGACCTGCTGGTTTTTAGCAAAGCAGATTATTTTAATGACACGGTACGCGTTTCAAACGATATGGCAAAAGTTGTTTATTTAAGCCGTGCCGGCATAGCACTTAAAGAAGTGAATATTTATGGCGCATTGGCTACACCAAGATCAATTATGGATAAAAACCGGTCGCTTTACAGTAAGGCTTATGGCTCGCTGGCCAATAAGGATCTGCTGAGTTTTAGCGGAGGCAGCGTTGGTTTAAGTATTGATGCGCTTTACAACGCTTTTAGTAAAGAGGGGCGTAACGCTAAACACCTGCGCGATGTACTGGATGCCGATTATAAGCAAAACACGATAGATTATCGCTTCAGCAGAGCTTTTGTAGGCCGGGTAACAGGGCTGCAAGGAGGAAAGCTGGATGACTTTATGAAGAAATACCGCCCCGGATATTATTTTATTACGTATGCCAGCGAGTATGAACTGATAGCATCCATAAGGGCTAACTTAAAACGATACCAGCGCAATCCCCTGGCATTTGAGCTGCCGTCGCTGGAGCCGCTTTAGTAAAAGCAAGGCCCGATTTAACGTAAACATAGGTTAAACGCGAAAAAAAACCTTTATTTGTGGGTGATGTCAGGAAAACTATTCCACCTACTTTTTTGTGGATGCATGCTGTTATTTGCGGCCGCGTCTGCACAAAATCCGGACACGGCCCGGAGCAATAACAGCACAATTGATACCGCATTGTTAAACAGGTATCGTATTGCGCCGAGGCGTAATGCCATCCCGGTGAGAACGCGGCTTCCGCAGATAAGGCCTGTGGCTATACCTGTTGTAATGCCCGATTATGAGCTTAATTATTGGCGTAAATCTATTACCATTGGCGTAAACTTTAGCCAGTCGGCATTTACAAGTAATTATAGCGCAGGGGGTGTAAGTGCAATTGCCCTTAACTCCAACTTTATATACCGCACAGAGTATAAAAAAGATCCGTTCAATTACACGGCAGAAATCAATTTTTTATATGGCATTTCAAAAAACAAGGGCCAGGGGTCGCGCAAAACCAACGACCGAATCTTTATCGACAATAAAATAGCTACCAAACTATCAGAACATTGGTTCTTTTTCGGGGCCTTGAGTTTTGAGTCGCAGTTTGACAGGGGTTACCAGTATACCAACAGTGCAGGGCAGGTGTTAGATAAACCGTTGTTACTGTCAAACTTTATGGCTCCCGGCTATTTTACAGAATCAATAGGTTTTGAGTTTAAGCCCGAAAAGTGGTTCTCTATGCGCTTTGGTACCGGTACCGCCCGGCAAACATTTGTGTTGAATACGGATATTTATCGCAACAATCCGGCTAATTACGGGGTGCCTATTGGTAAGACCTTTAAGAACGACCTTGCATTTCAGGTAGTTACTCAGTTGGATAAAGACATTTTTACCAACGTGCACCTCAATGCCAGGTACGCCTTGTTTATACCCTACGAAAAACGAATTGATTTTATAACCCACCGTGTTGACGCCCTGTTAACCGCCAAGATCAATAAACTGATGAGCCTGACCATTAACGGCACGTTTTTGTACGATAAAACTACATCAAACCAGGTGCAGGGTACCGAGGGAATGGCGCTGGGCATCATTTACAGGTTCCCGTAAAACTATTTATAAAAAACCAGCACCTTCATTTTACGTTCCGCTTTTTCAAGGGAAAGGCCAAGGTCTGTTACTGATTTGACGATATTATCAAGCGTACGTATGTCAACGGTTGTCTTTATATCATAGCGCCCATCTAAACCCGTTTCATCAACTACAGGCCGGTCCAGCTCATTGTTTAAATACTTATCAGCAAACATCCCAAATGTAACCCCGGTGCCGTCAAACCCGCGCCCGCTAAAGGCTGGAGAAGGGATTTTTGATTGCGATAACTTGGGCTTAAATTCTGCGAAGCTTTTTTTAAGCACATAAACCGGCATCATTTGTTCAATAATTTTAGCTTTTATGGGCAGCAGGGCCAGTAGTTTCTTTTGCATAATGCTGTACAGACTATCTGCTTCTTCTGGCTTGACCAAAAGGTCAAAGCAATATAACGATGCCTTATTGTTGAAATCGCAAGCCTCTTTTTCATCCAGTTCATATCTTATCTGCTTAGGCGAGTTTATAGCAAAAGCATCTTTATAAAGGATATCTGAACAAACATTATAATAGCTTACCCTGCGCGAAAGGGGAGAATGAAATCCCCGGCTTCGTTCTCCTTTCATATAACCGCGCAGGGTTACGCTTTCCGTCATAGTGCTGTCCACCCCAAAAGCATCTTTTATGTTTGATACGGGTAGCTCCTTTGTTTCTGCATCTGAGCGGATTTTTTTTCCTGCCAGCAGCGCGTTTATCATTTGCTGATTGATAGCATGCGTTTTTACCAATGCTACCACCTGGTGTTTGCTGTTAACAATGGCGCTTTGCCCCACAGACGAAAGCCCAAAAGCACGGTATAAAAAAACACCGGTATCACTCGCCAGCCATATAGCCGATGGTTTCGTAGCCAGATATTTTTTTAGCCGGGCGGGCGAATCATCGGATATGGCTATAACCTGTAGGGTGCGCATATTGGCCTTCTGTAGTTTGGCCAATGCATCCATTTCGGGAATGCATGGGCTGCACCAGGTACCCCAAAAGTTAAGGATGTATAGTTTTGCCCCGTTTAAATTTTTAATATTAATTTTAGGGGAGGGGGCGTTAACTACAGGCCTGATGACCATATCCGGGAAAGTATCGCCGGTTTTAATAACCGGTAGCTGTGCAAATGCTGCAGATGTTATCAGCATTAAAAATAAAAGAAGGTTCTTTTTCATGTGAATTTATTTGATGGCTCAAAACTGGGAATATCAAAAATAAATAGGTGTTAACGGCTGGGTTAACTTAGGTTATATTATGTTAACGGGATAGGGCATTCAAACCGGAACATCTACATTTGGTTATGCAAAAAAATATCCGCTATGTAATTTTCGGGTGTGCCATAGCTTTGACCCTGGTATTGCTGTTGCAGTTTTATTGGATAACAAAGTACTACAAGGTAAACCAAAACGATTTTGAGAAAGAAGTGAACCTGGCTTTTGAAGATGCTTTAAAAAAAGAATTTAGCCTGCGTTGCGATACCATACAAGCGTTGATAGAACAGCGCCTTATGGATACCACCGAGTTTAAAATAAGCAGCGAATACAGCAACAGACACCAAAGGCTTATGTACACAATAAGTAACGCGCATAATTTGAAGGACAAATTTATATCATCATCATTCAGCTTTAATGGAATTTCTACACCGCTGTTGCCCGGAGATACTGTTTTGAAACGAATGATAGCGCGTAAGTTTGCTTACAATATGCGCACTGAAGATCTGGAAAACCATATGGTTTATTATCGCACGCAAAACCTGGGTAATTTTGTAGATAGCAGTGTAAAAAAATATGATTTTGACACAAGCCGTTTAAGGCCGGTGCTTAACCGTTACCTGGCTGAAAGGAATATCCGCGTTCCGTATAAATTTTATTTTCGCAGGCAAGACAGTACATTAAACCGTGGTTTTAATAGTAAGCAAACAACAGCCTATCCCATTATCACTAAGGCGTATCCAACGTATACGCAAAAGCCGGGGCAGCAGTATGTAAGAGCAATGTTTACAAACCCCTTCAGTTACGTTGTTTCACGGATGGGGTTAATATTTGCAGCCTCGCTGATCATCATTGGCGTTGTTGCCTTTAGTTTGATAGGCCTGATGCGGATGCTGATAAAAGAGAAGCGCTTGTCTGCAATAAAAAATGATTTCATTAGCAACATTACGCACGAATTTAAAACCCCGATAGCGACGGCATCAGCGGCAATTGAGGCGTTAACCAATTTTGATGTGCTGAAGGATGCAGATAAAACACAACGGTACTTGTCGCACTCAAAAAATGAGTTAGCAAAACTCTCACTATTGGTTGATAAAGTGCTAAGCAGCTCGTTATATGATAGCAAGCAGTTTGATATAAAGCCGGAAAACATTGACGCGGACGACGCCATCCAAAAAATAATGGAACAGTTTGCGGCCCAGCCGGGCAAAACAGTTAGCTGGACCTATAACAATAATGCGGGCACAAGTAACATACAAGCCGACAAGCTATATTTTGAGCACGCCATAAACAACGTAATTGATAACGCTGTTAAATATGCCGGCAATGATGTTACCATTAATATTCAAACCCACCTTAAAAACAATTTTTGGTTGTTGACGATAACAGATAATGGCATAGGCATAGAAGCCAACAACCTGCCCTTGGTATTTGAAAAATTTTACAGGGTGCCGTCAGGCAACAAGCACCTGGTGAAGGGGCACGGATTAGGGCTTAGCTATGTTAAAAATATTATTGAGCGGCACGGCGGCTGGTGCAGTATAGCCAGCATGCCCGGCAAAGGCACCACCTTAACTTTAGCATGGCCGGTATGAGCATTCAAAAGGTTTTATTAATAGAGGATGAACCGGTGCTTGCCGAAATTGTGTTGGAGAGTTTACAGTCGCGCGGGTTTAGTGTGTTACATGCGGCTACCCTGGCAGAAGGGCTTAAGCGCTACTATGACGAGAGCCCGGCAATAATTGTGCTGGATGTAATGCTACCGGATGGCAGCGGCTTTGACTTGGCCCGGCAGATACGGAATTTAGATACAGAACTGCCTATTATTTTCCTTACATCAAAATCATTACCGCAGGATGTGGTGGATGGGTTTGAAAGCGGCGGCAACGATTATTTAAAAAAGCCGTTTAGTTTAGAAGAACTTATTGTACGCATAAGGGCATTATTAAGCAAGGGGCGCTTGATAATTAAGCAGCCGGATGCTAATAACATTGCGCTGGGTCAGTTTTCTTTTAAATACCCAAAAGGGGTGTTGCAAATGATGGGTAACGAAAAGATTTTAACCACCCGCGAAGCCGAGATACTGCATATGCTTATTTTAAACAGTAATCGTGTATTAAGCCGTAACGAATTATTGATTACCCTATGGGGTAACGACGACTATTTTAGCGGGCGAAGCCTGGACGTTTTCATTACAAAATTAAGACACTATTTAAAGGCAGACCCATCTGTAAACATACTTAACATACGCGGACAAGGGTACAAGCTGATCTGCTGACCTCAGCAGCGCGATATATTAATACCAAGTATAAAAAAGCGGACCTTTTTTTTGCGGGTTGGGGTAAGCGTAATATTAGGTGTAATTAATTTAACGGATATATTTCGAAATCATACCTTTGTATCCTCAAAACTGGGATAATAATAATGTTTGAAAATCTTTCGGATAAGCTGGACAGAGCCTTTAAGGTACTTAAAGGGCAGGGAACTATTACAGAAATAAACGTGGCCGAGACCATGAAGGAAATACGCAAAGCCCTTCTGGATGCCGACGTTAACTATAAAACAGCAAAAGCCTTTACTGATGATGTAAAGCAAAAAGCGCTGGGCAATAATGTATTGACCGCCATATCGCCTGGACAGTTACTGACCAAGCTGATGAACGATGAGCTGGCCGAGCTGATGGGCGGCACAACCGCCGAGTTAGAGCTTAAGGCATCGCCAACAGTTATTTTGATAGCAGGTTTGAACGGCGCGGGTAAAACCACGTTTACCGGTAAGCTGGCTAACTATCTTAAAACACAAAAAAACAAGAAGCCGCTTTTAGTGGCCGATGATATTTACCGCCCTGCGGCTATTGACCAACTGGAGGTTTTAGCCGGACAGATTGGCGCGGCCGTTTATGCCAACCGCGAAAGCACGGATCCTATAGCGATAGCGAAAGAAGGCGTGGCTTATGCTAAGCAGCATGGCTACAATGTGGTAATTATCGACACTGCCGGTCGTTTGTCTATTGACGAGGCGTTGATGGTGGAAATAGAGCAGGTTAAAGCCGCTGTAAATCCGCAGGAAATATTGTTTGTGGTTGACTCCATGACCGGTCAGGATGCTGTGAATACCGCTAAGGTGTTTAACGACAGGTTGGACTTTACCGGCGTGGTGCTAACCAAATTAGATGGTGATACCCGTGGGGGTGCCGCGTTATCTATTAAATCGGTAGTAAACAAGCCCATCAAATTTATTGGTACCGGCGAGAAGATGGAAGCTATTGATGTTTTCCACCCGGACCGTATGGCCTCGCGTATTTTGGGCATGGGCGACGTGGTATCATTAGTAGAGCGCGCCCAGCAGCAGTTTGACGAGAAGGAAGCCGCCGAGCTGCAAAAGAAGATCCGTAAGAACAAGTTTGACTTTAACGATTTTTACAGCCAGATACAGCAGATCAAAAAAATGGGTAACATGAAGGATCTGATGGGCATGATACCGGGCGTAGGTAAAATGATGAAGGATGTGGAAATTGGCGACGACGCTTTTAAAAATGTGGAAGCGATTATACAATCAATGACCCCGCATGAAAAAGCCAACCCTGATACCATTAACCAAAGCCGCCGTAACCGCATAGCCGCTGGCTCAGGCACCAAGATGGAAGAGGTTAACCGGTTGATAAAGCAGTTTGAAGATATGCGCAAGGTGATGAAGCAAATGAGTAATCCGGCCGCTATGGCGAGCATGATGAAGAGAATGCCTAAGATGTAAAGAAAATAATGAGCCGCGTAAAGCGGCTTTTTTTATAAAGTGTTTTTTTATAATCCTTATCTTCACTTTTAATGAATAAAATAATTTCAAGGGCAATTATCTTGTTGTTAATAAGCTTTAGTGCTTATGCGCAACAAAATATTGAAGTTGCTCCGGTAGGCATATACAAGGAAATTGCAGTAACAGAACAAAGCAAAATGATTGAAAAGCTTACAGACAGCTTGTCATGGAAAAGTGCAGTGTTGACTGTTAGCCAAAACCCTAACAAATACTCTCCACCAGTTTTGTATGTATTAAGTGCCATGCTTTTTAAGAATAAAAAGTATGATGAGTCAATGTATTGGTTTTATTTAGCGCAGTTGCGGGGTAGATATGATGCTAACAGGTGTGCAGATGCAACAGCCCGACAAGCGGTTACCATTTTGAACAATGATTTTGGTCCGGAAATAAATCAGTATGCCTTCAAACATATAGATCAATTAAAAGCTACCATAGAAAAAGTTGTAACGTTTGTTCAGAATAACGAAGAGTTGTATGATAATCGATGGATAAACCTTCACGGCATTGATGCTATGTCAAAAAGCTTAAATGGCAACTCAAAAAATCGTGAATTAAGTTTGCCACAAAAAGATTGGCCAAAAATAAAAAAGCAAACAGTAGACAATTATTATTCTGATTTTAAGAAGTATGTAAAATAGTTTATGACATGAAAAATGTTTGTTATACCGCTTTCTTGCTTTTCGTATTAACAGTTAATTGCACCCTCGCCCAGCCCCCCGGCGCAACTATTGATGTTCAACACTACATTTTCAACATAGACCTTAACGACAACGATAACACCATCGCCTGCAAAGCAAAAGTTGCCCTGAAATTTATTAAAAACGCAAAATCATTTAATCTCGATCTTGTAAAAAAGAATGCAGCAGGCAAAGGCATGCTGGTTACTTCTGTAACCGAAAACGGAAAGGCTATTAACTTTTTGCAAAACGCAGATAACGTTTCAATAAGCGCGGCAGGGGTGGCGGGCAGTACCCACACTTATTCAATAAACTATAGCGGTATTCCGGCCGATGGCCTGATCATATCTACCAACAAATACGGCAAGCGCACCTTTTTTGGCGATAACTGGCCAAACAGGGCTCATAACTGGCTGGTTAGCGTTGACCATCCTGCTGATAAGGCTTCTGTTGATTTTGTGGTATCAGCCCCGGCCCATTATGATGTTATAGCTAACGGATTGAAGGTAAACGAGACGCCCCTTCCTCAAAATAAAAAACAAACCCACTGGCGAGAAACTGCGCAACTATCCACCAAAATAATGGTAATAGGCGTGGCTGATTTTGCTATTCAGCAATCGGCTAATATAAATGGCCTACCTGTTTACAACTATGTTTTTCCGCAGGACTCTGTTAAAGGGTTTAAAAGCTATGCTTACGCTAAAGAGATCTTGCCTTTCTTTATCAACAAAATTGGTCCGTATGCTTATAAAAAACTGGCCAATGTGCAGTCTAAAACCATATTTGGCGGTATGGAGAACGCCGGGGCTATATTTTATTTTGAAGACTCGCCCGGTAGCAGGGACATAGAATCATTAATGGCGCATGAGATTGCGCACCAATGGTTCGGCGATGCGGCCAGCGAAAAGAACTTTTATAATTTGTGGTTAAGCGAGGGCTTTGCTACCTATTTAACGCATTACTATCTGGAAAATAAGTATGGCATTGACACATTAAAAAAACGCCTTATTGCCGACCGCATAAAAGTAACAGCCTTTGAAAAAGACAGGTTTACCCCTGTTGTTGACAGCACCGTAAAAGATAACTACATGCCTTTGCTTAACGCCAACAGTTACGAAAAAGGCAGCTGGGTACTGCACATGTTACGCCGCAAGCTGGGCGATGAGGTTTTTTGGAAAGGCATTAAACAATACTATGCACTATACAATGGCAAGAATGCCAATACCGACGACTTTAGAAAAGTAATGGAAAAAGCGAGCGGGAAGGAACTGGCCGTCTTTTTTAAGCAGTGGCTCAAAACAGCGGGACATCCGGTGCTAAAAATATCGTATGATACCTCAACAGAAAAAGGCAAAATTGTGGTGAAGGTAGAACAGCAACAACCGGTTTTGTATGAGATGCCTTTGGAATACATAATAAACAAACAGTCGTTTACCGTTAATATAAAAAACAGACTTACCACATTTAAGGTACAGCTACCTATTAACGAAATTACATTTGACCCGAATGTTAATACCCTGGCCGAAATTATTATGGCAGATGCCACCTACCGCGTAAAGAAATAACGGTTTCAGTTGTTGGTAGGGTGGTTATTGCTAAAATGTTTATCTTTCGCTGTAAATAAACTTTATTACACGTGTTAGTTAAAACATTTGGCAGCGCCGTTTATGGCATCGAAGCCATCACCATAACAGTTGAAGTAAATATTAGCGGGGGCAGCAAGCCGTTTTATTTGATTGTGGGCTTACCGGATAACGCCGTACGCGAATCTATGCAGCGCGTAGAATCAGCATTGCAAACCAACGCATTACGCATGCCCAGGCAAAAAATAATTGTCAACATGGCACCTGCGGATATACGCAAGGAAGGGTCTGCCTATGATCTTCCAATCGCTATAGGGATATTGGCAGGTTCAGGCCAGATTGTTGGCGAAGACCTGGACAAGTATATAATAATGGGCGAACTTTCGCTGGATGGAGGCCTACAGCCAATTAAGGGAGCTCTACCCATAGCTATACAGGCCCGTAAGGAAGGATTTAAGGGGCTTATTTTACCCAAGCAAAACGCTCGCGAAGCGGCTATTGTAAGCGATCTGGAAGTTTATGGGGTTGAAAATCTTTGTGATGTAACCGGGTTTTTAAATGGCGACTTGCAGCTAGCACCCGAAGTAGTTAACACACGCGAGGAGTTTTACAATAGCCTTTGCAATTACGATAGCGACTTTAGTGAGGTTAAAGGACAGGAAAATATTAAACGCGCGCTGGAGATAGCCGCCGCAGGAGGTCACAATGTAATATTGATCGGTCCGCCGGGCGCGGGTAAAACCATGCTGGCGCGTAGGCTGCCCTCTATACTACCGCCGTTAAGTTTGCACGAGGCTTTAGAAACTACCAAGATCCATTCTGTGGCCGGTAAATTAGCGGCTGCGGACGCGTTGGTTACGGTAAGGCCGTTCCGGTCGCCGCACCACACCATAAGCGATGTTGCTTTGGTTGGCGGCGGCGGCAATCCGCAACCGGGTGAGATCTCGCTGGCCCATAACGGGGTGTTGTTTTTGGACGAGTTGCCGGAGTTTAAACGCAGTGCTTTAGAAGTAATGCGCCAGCCGCTGGAAGAGCGCAGGGTAACCATATCCCGCGCCAAGTTTACCGTAGATTACCCCAGCAGCTTTATGTTGGTGGCCAGTATGAACCCATGCCCATGCGGATATTATAACCACCCGGAGAAGGACTGCATTTGTCCGCCGGGGATGGTGCAGAAATATCTGAGTAAGATAAGCGGACCTCTGTTGGATAGAATAGACCTGCATGTAGAAGTAACCCCTGTAAACTTTAATGAGCTGGCGTCAGAGCGGCTGGCAGAAAAGAGCGAGTTCATCCGCGAACGCGTAATAAAAGCCCGAGAAATTCAACAGGAGCGCTTTGGTAACCGGCCCGATCTGCATGCCAACGCGCAAATGAGCCCCCAAATGGTACGCGACCTGTGTAAAATAACCGAAGCCGGGCAAAACCTGTTAAAGCGCGCCATGGAAAAACTTGGCCTGAGCGCCCGCGCTTACGACCGTATTTTAAAAGTGGCCCGCACCATTGCTGACCTGGCCGGGAGTGAAGAGATAAAATTGGAACACCTGGCCGAAGCTATACATTTTAGAAGTCTGGATAGAGAAGGTTGGGCGGGGTAAGCATATGGGGCACACGCGATACGCGTGCGTTAGCAATGGGGCCCTGTGTTAAGCAAGGCGAAAAAGCACTTTATATAACTGAGCAAACAATTATCAAGTTATTACATATGAGAAAGTTTAAATTCCGTGGCAATGAAATTAAAGGTCATTTGGACATTATAATTACAGATAACGAAGACGAGTTTGAAGGAAAAATAGAAAAGTGGCGGGAAGTATTAATCCATGGAGATCCCGAAGGGTTGAAATCTTTAGCAAAACTTTTAATTAAAATAGCCAATTTAAATCAGGAAAATGTAACTGAAATTCCATCAGGTGCAAGGGAGCACTACCATTTGAGACCAAACATAGAACTTAGTAAAAGTTCTGAGCAAGTAATTGTAGGCAGAATAGACGCGAAAGGAACAGGGGAGTTTTATGATGGATACGTAACAAAGGATATTAGTATATAGCATACATTTTAGAAGTTTGTATAAAGAGGGTTAGGCGGGGTAATGCGGCATTGCTAAGGTGTAGCCGTATACGCGGATTCATCACAATAATAGTGTATACATCATGTTTTTATCTATCTGAAGTACAGGGTCTTGTAAAAAATGTATTCGTTCTGTTTACATAAATATCTCAAAATACCGGCAAAACAACTTATGGTTGTATACGCTTTGCGGGTCAAAATGGTTTGGTGAGGGCGGTCCTTGTAGGCGCAGAAGTAGTAGCGGGTAAACTGCGGCGTTAATATCCCCAAATTCCCCCTCTTTTTGCTATCTTTGCGGCCGAAAACAGATAGAAAAATGACTGAAGCAGATAAATTAATACCATCTATTGTAAAAACAGTAAGCGAGGCGCAAAATGAAGCGTTTCTTTACAAAGAAATTTTTTCAGACAGCGGGATACCGGTTAAAAAGAACGAGTTTTTGTTCTTTGTTAAACCCGAGATCACTGTTAAAAACGACAATATAAAATTAGAGGAAATACTAAAACTGGTCTTCGCCAAGATCGATGAATTCGGCTTCGCGGTGCATGACGTAAAGGTGCTGACCGCGAAATATCTGGACCAATTTAACATCATTGCACAGCACTACGGCGTTATCAACCAGATAGCATCAAACGCGGTTGCTAATATGAGCGAAGGCGCTAAAGAGAAATTTCAGGAATTGTACGGCAAGTCGGTTAATGAAGCGCAGGTTTTAGGCGGACTGGAGTTTTTAGCAAAATACACAGAGTTTACCGCGACATCGCTTGATTATCTGTGCCAGAACTTAGGCAGCAAAAAACTGGCTGGTGGTACTTACGTGGTAGAGGTTAAGCTGGACGATGAGACTGTTTACCTGATCAATGGTTTCCATGGCCGCCAGTTAAAGCAGTTTACAGATAAAGGCAAAAGCATTATTGTAATGTCGTTATCAACCGATACGGATTGGAGCAACGCCAGAAGCAATTTTATTGGCGCTACAGACCCAACTAAAGCCAACGCGGGCAGTTTACGTAAAGCTTTCCTTGATAATAAAGATCGCTTAGGCCTTCCTGATGTATCGCAAGGCGCTAACGGCGTGCATTTATCGGCTGGCCCGATAGAGGCGCTGGTAGAGCTGCAACGCTACAACTCTAACTTTTCAACCGGCGAGGCTAAGGCATTTACAGACTTTAGCTTTGGTAAGCAATTAAACGAAGCCTTTACTGCGGATGTGGTAACCGCCATAGTTAAAAACAGCAATGTGGATGTTGACGGCAAATCAACATCAGTATTTGACCTTACCGAAGAGAAAAATAGCAGCGAAGCTCTTGAGCTTTTAAAGCCCCTGTTCTAAATAGAAAGGTACGTTATATAAAAGGCAGCACAACCCGGTTGTGCTGCCTTTTTTTATAATAAGTTTACCCCCACTTCGAAAATTACTTTAGTGGCCCATCCATTACTTATGTGGATCGGTTAGGAATCTAACACTCCTACCAACGAGGATTTTTGTAGCACCCTACCGGCTACGCTGCAAGCAATAAAATATAGCTTTTTTTTGTACTGCTCACCCCTTCTCCACAGCCGTTTATAATAATATAAAATTTAACACACCCAATACCTCATTTTTTCTATCTTTGCATCCCGACGCTGAAGTCGGAATAATCCCGCCTCGGCGCATAGAGTTTGGTCCATGAACTATCAACCATGAACCATGAAAACAACAAAAAAACACTATGCCAAAAGACAACTCCATTAAATCAATCCTCATTATCGGTTCGGGTCCTATTATTATTGGCCAGGCCTGCGAGTTTGATTACGCCGGTTCGCAAGCGGCCCTATCGCTAAAAGACGAAGGCATTAAGGTTTCCATCATCAACAGCAACCCGGCAACCATCATGACCGATAAGGTTATTGCCGACCATGTTTACCTGTTGCCGCTTGAGCCCGCAAGCATTGAAAAAATATTGCAGGAGCAACAAATTGATGCCGTATTGCCTACCATGGGTGGCCAAACCGCGCTTAACCTTTGTATTGCCTGTGCAGAGCAGGGCATCTGGGAAAAGTATAATACCAAAATAGTTGGTGTTGATTTAGCGGCGATAGAGAAAACAGAGAACCGCGAAGCCTTCCGCCAGCTAATGGTTGATATTGGTGTTGGGGTGGCTACCTCAAAAATTGCCAACTCGTTTTTAGAAGGTAAAGAAGCCGCGCAGGAAATTGGTTTCCCGCTGGTTATTCGCCCAAGCTACACGCTGGGTGGTAAAGGCGCTGGCTTTGTACATAAAAAAGAAGATTTTGACGCGGCTTTAAGTCGTGGTTTAGAAGCTTCGCCAACTCACGAAGTATTGGTGGAGCAAGCTGTTTTAGGCTGGAAGGAATACGAGCTGGAGCTGCTGCGTGATGGTAATGATAACGTTATCATCATCTGCTCGATAGAGAACTTTGACCCGATGGGCATCCACACCGGCGACTCGATAACCGTGGCCCCGGCCATGACGTTGAGCGACCGCTGCTACCAGGAAATGCGCAACCAGGCCATCAAAATGATGCGTGCCATAGGCAATTTTGCAGGTGGTTGTAACGTACAGTTCTCAGTTAACCCGGCTGATGAAGCTATTATAGCTATCGAAATCAACCCGCGTGTGTCGCGCTCATCAGCACTGGCATCAAAAGCAACAGGTTACCCAATTGCTAAAATTGCCGCCAAGCTGGCTATAGGTTATAACCTGGATGAGATAGAAAATCAGATCACAAAAACAACTTCGGCTTATTTTGAGCCGACACTGGATTATGTGATAGTTAAAATACCACGCTGGAACTTTGATAAATTTAAAGGCGCTAACCGGGAGTTAGGCCTGCAAATGAAATCAGTAGGCGAGGTAATGGGCATAGGCCGCAGCTTTATTGAGGCGCTGCAAAAGGCTTGTCAGAGCTTAGAGATCGGTCGCGCCGGTTTAGGTGCCGATGGCCGCCAAAGCCGCAACCTGGAAGAGATAATGCACAGTTTGGAGCATCCAAGCTGGGACAGGTTGTTCCATGTGTATGATGCCTTAAGCCTGGGCGTTCCAATTGAATCTGTACGTAAAGCTACCAAGATAGACCGCTGGTTCCTGAACCAGATAATGGACGTGGTAACCTTGGAAAATGAGCTGCGCCGTTATTCATTGAGTAACATCCCGCAGGATTTCTTATTCACACTGAAGCAAAAAGGATTTTCGGACCAGCAGATTGCTTACGTGCTGCACAACACTACCGAAGAGGACGTGTACCAGCGCCGTAAAGAACTGGGTATACGCCGGGTTTACAAAATGGTAGATACCTGCGCCGCGGAGTTCCCTGCCAAAACACCTTACTACTATTCTACTTACGAGGGAGAGAACGAATCCATCGTATCTGATAAGAAAAAGATAATTGTATTAGGCTCTGGTCCTAACCGTATTGGTCAGGGTATTGAGTTTGATTACAGCTGTGTGCATGGCTTGTTAGCGGCTAAAGAGTCGGGTTTTGAGGCTATCATGGTTAATTGTAACCCCGAGACAGTATCAACCGACTTTAATATGGCTGATAAACTCTACTTTGAGCCGGTTTTCTGGGAGCATGTACGCGAGATCATCGATCTGGAGAAACCTTACGGTGTAATTGTTCAGTTAGGTGGCCAAACAGCGCTGAAAATGGCCGAGAAGATGCACCAGCACGGTATAAAGATCATCGGCACATCATTCAATGATATGGATATTGCCGAGGATCGCGGCCGCTTCTCTGATCTGTTAAAAGAACTGGAGATCCCTTACCCTAAATACGGTGTAGCGGAAAGTGCCGAAGAAGCATTGGAAGTTGCGCACCATGTAGGTTACCCTGTGCTGGTACGCCCAAGCTATGTATTAGGTGGCCAGGGCATGAGCATTGTTATTAATGACGAGGATTTGGAGAAGGCTGTAGTAAGTTTGTTAAAGAACCTGCCGGGAAACCGTGTGTTGATAGACCACTTCCTTGACCGCGCGGCAGAAGCCGAATCAGACTCTATTTGCGACGGCGAGGATGTACACATTATTGGTTTAATGGAGCACATTGAACCTGCTGGTATCCACTCCGGCGACTCTTATTCTGTGTTACCTCCGTTTGATCTGTCTGAAGGGGTAGTTAAAAAGATGGAAGAATACACCGTTAAAATTGCCAAGGCGCTAAACGTTAGTGGTTTGTTAAACATCCAATTCGCCATAAAAAATGACGATGTATATGTAATTGAGGCAAACCCACGTGCGTCTCGTACTGTACCATTCATCGCGAAGGCATATGATGTACCTTACATTAACATTGCCGCTAAGGTTATGCTGGGTGTAGCCAAGCTAAAAGACTTTACTATTGAGCGTAAGCTTTGGGGTTATGCCATAAAAGAACCGGTGTTCTCTTATGATAAATTCCCTGAAGTAGAAAAACAATTAG
Source organism: Mucilaginibacter calamicampi (assembly GCF_042676765.1). Classification (NCBI taxonomy): domain Bacteria; kingdom Pseudomonadati; phylum Bacteroidota; class Sphingobacteriia; order Sphingobacteriales; family Sphingobacteriaceae; genus Mucilaginibacter; species Mucilaginibacter calamicampi. Next base: position 175,116 of record NZ_JBHTHU010000022.1, on the reverse strand, counting down.
GCCCCGAAATGAAGTCGACAGGTGAGGCCATACGTTTTATACCTAACCTTCAGGATCCTTATTTCAGACAGCTTTATAAAGAAAAATCAAGGTATCTGAGCAAGTAGTGATTGTCAGCAGGGTGTTAATATTCAAAGGTTTAAAGCCAACCTGCATACGTTTTGTTTATTTTTGTAGAAATATTTTAAAAAGATTATGATGTACCCGGAATATTTGGTAGCCCCCATGCGGGAAGAGTTGACCAAAGTTGGTTTTGAAGAGTTAAAGGATGCTGCCGCCGTTACTACGGCCGTAGAAAGCGAAGGAACCGTATTTGTAGTAGTTAATTCTGTTTGTGGCTGCGCTGCTGCTAATGCGCGCCCTGCTGCACGCATAGCATCGCAAAATGCTAAACATCCTGATAAATTGGTTACTGTGTTTGCCGGTATGGAAAAAGAAGCCGTTGATAAAGCCCGCGCTTACATGCTTCCGTATCCACCGTCATCACCTGCAATGGCTTTGTTTAAAGATGGCAAACTAGTACATATTATTGAGCGTCATCAAATTGAAGGCCGCCCTGCGCAAATGATAGCAGACAACCTTATCGATGCTTTCGATCAATATTGCTAAGTATTAATTACCTTAAAAGGTATATAATTATAAAAACCGGTGTGATTTTCATTCCGGTTTTTTTGTTTTAGGATAATTAGCAGGTAATTTTGAACACTCGCCTGTAACATTTAAACTATTTAGCTGTCTTATTTATTATTTATTAAACAGAAAAACCGTTAATTCGCTCATTAACTGATCAATTACTACATGAAAAAAACGAATCTTGCCGGTTTATTAACCGGTGTTCTTGTTGTTGGCGCCCTGTTGCAGCCTGCAGTAGCCCAGCAAGCCAAGCCGGAGGAAGCCGCCTCTACGGTTTACCGCGCAACTTATCCGCGAATAAATGATCTTATCCACACTAAACTGGATGTTCGCTTTGATTATAAAAAGCGTTATATGTACGGTAAGGAGTGGGTTACTTTAAAGCCGCATTTTTATCCTACAGATACCTTAAGGCTTGATGCTAAGGGAATGGATATTAAAACTCTGGCAATTGTAAAAGACGGAAAGAACGTTCCCCTGAAATTCAAATACGATAGCCTTACCCTGGCCATTACGCTTGACAAGGTTTACAGGAACAACGAGAAATATACCATTTACATTGACTACACATCTAAACCCAACGACCTAAAAGCCAAGGGGAGCGCAGCCATCAATGATGCCAAGGGTTTGTATTTTATAAACCCTGATGGCACCGAAAAAGATAAACCGGTACAGATCTGGACGCAAGGCGAAACGGAAAGCTCATCAGCATGGTTCCCTACGATAGAAAGCGGATCGCAAAAAACTACCGACGAGATCAGCATGACCGTTCCGGCTAAATACGTTACGCTTTCAAACGGTAAACTAACAGCGCAAAAAACCAATACTGACGGTACGCGTACCGATACCTGGAAAATGGATCTGCCGCATTCGCCCTACTTATTTATGATGGCTGTAGGGGATTTTAAAATTTATCATGACAAGTGGCGCGATAAACCGGTTGATTACTACCTGGAAGCCAAGTACGCGCCCTACGCGAAAGATATTTTTGGCAACACGCCAGAGATGATGGAGTTTTACTCAAAAACACTGGGTGTTGATTATCCATGGAACAAATACGCGCAGATTGTTGTGCGCGACTATGTTAGCGGGGCAATGGAGAACACTACCGCTACACTACACGGTAGCTACGTACAGGCCACTAAGCGCGAACTGATTGACACTTATTATGGCCAGGGTCCCAGCACTATAGCGCACGAGTTGTTTCACCAATGGTTTGGCGATTATGTTACCGCCGAAAGCTGGAGCAATCTTACCGTAAACGAGTCTTTTGCTGATTTTAGCGAAACCTTATGGGCTGAGCATAAATACGGAAAAGATGAAGGTGCGGCACATATTCACCAGGATATGCTGAACTATCTGAGGTCGCCGGGCGGAGATACAAAAAAGCTTGTCCGCTTTAATTATGACGATAAGGAAGACATGTTTGACCAGGTTACCTACCAAAAAGGCGGTCGTATTTTATATATGCTGCGCAACTATTTAGGTAACGATGCTTTTTATAAAGGCCTTAACATTTATCTTAAAGCCAACGCCCTTAAAGCAGGCGAGGCCCATCAGTTAAGATTGGCCTTGGAAGAAGCCAGTGGTTTAGACCTTAACTGGTTCTTTAATCAATGGTACTTTGGTGCCGGCCACCCGCAACTAAGCATCAGCTATAAATGGGATGAGGCTAAAAAAACGCAAACTGTTTATTTAGCACAAACCCAACCCGGCGACGCCTTTATCTTGCCTATGGCTGTTGATATTTACGCGGGAGGCAAAACTACACGCCACAAAGTATGGATGCGCAGCAAAGCTGATACCTTAACTTTTGCTTCGGCTGTTAAACCAGACCTGGTGAATGTTGATGGCGATAAAGTGATCCTGGCAGAAAAGAAAGACACAAGAACCATGAGCGAATTCGCGTTCCAATATGCTAACGCGCCGTTGTATCTTGATCGCCTTGAGGCCATACAGGCTGCTGCACCGGCACAAGGAGACAAAGACGCGCAAGGCATAATAATTAAAGCGCTTAATGATAAATACTATGGCCTGCGTGCAACAGCAATTGCCGCGCTTAACATGACCAATGACCAGGTACGTAATGCCGCGCAACCTATACTTACCAATCTTGCGCAAACCGACCCTAATACATTAGTGCGCGCAAGTGCCATAGCTGTATTAGGTAAATTAAAGGCATCGGGTATGATGAATATATTTAAAGACGCTTTAAAAAGCGAATCATACGCTGTACAGGGAGCCGCGTTAAATGCCATTACACAGTTAGACGCACAACAAGGCTTCCAATTGGCTAAAGGCTTTGAAAAAGATAATAAAGGAGCACTTACTACTTCTATTTTGGGTGTTTATGCCGCAAATGGCAGCGATGCTGAATGGCCTTTTGTTTATGCGGAGTATAAAGAAGCAGGTGCCCAGACGAAATATAACCTGGCCCGCGCGCTGGGTACAATGGCAGCTAAAGTGAACAGTTCTGAATATGCCCAGCAAGCTATTGGCGAACTTAAGGCGTTCGGTATGCAATATAAAGCGCAAGGTATAGCACCAAACATTATCACCGTGCTTGAAGCCATAAAAGCGGCTCGTGCACAAAAGAACGACACTCCTTCAGTAGCAGCAACTGACGAGGCGATAAAGGCGCTTAAATAACGTTAAAATGCATTTTGAAAGAAAGGGAGACTGCCATGTGCGGTCTCCCTTTCTTTTTTTGGAGATTTTACGGTACAAAAAAGCCTTCAGAATTTCTGAAGGCTTTAGCGGAATGGACGGGACTCGAACCCGCGACCCCATGCGTGACAGGCATGTATTCTAACCAGCTGAACTACCACTCCGTTGGGGCTGCAAATATACCCTACATTTTTTATTACACAAGGTATTTTTTAAAAAAATTTAATTCAATCTGTCTGCTGGTCCGTAATGTCTATTGATCGCCTTGGTTTTAAGGGTGTTATTAACACAATGGGTGTTGTATAAAAAATACAACACTTGTATACAATAACAGACTTGTGTGCAGGATTTAAGACTATATCAATAAATACCCCTGAAGAAACCGGCCAATGAAACATCAAAATAATAGCAAACTTTTCTGAGTGTTTCTATACGGATATCAATTTTGCCAGACTCTAAACGGGCTATATTTATATTGGTGTCTGCATAAAATTTCTCCTGGGTCACCTGGTTTTGCCTCCTCAGCCTTTTAATTTGAAGCGACACTTTACGCTTAAAGGCATCGTCAGAACCATTAATATACTCAAAATCAGTTAACAACATAGGTTTGGGTTTTTTTACCTGTTTACGAAATATAAAATTAAACGTTTAGTCGTTATGCGGAGTAAATAAGTTTTAAACAAGGGCTCTAATTTTTCAAATATGACATATAAGTCAGTAGAAAGGCCGCGTATGGCGCTAATTTTGTTATAGCACATGTGGCCCTGCATATACATCTATGAAAAACAATACGCATCTGCCAAAAATTATTTGAATTCTCAGACGCCCAGGCTGAGGTTTTTTGTTCTTTGTTTTGGGTTTAATCAATAGTTTAAATTAATTAGGGGAAAGGGAGCTTCAAAAGAGCTCTCTTTTTTTTTGCAAAAATTTCTGATGTATATTTATTAAAAGCGTAGCGAGATGAATTTTGAATTGACCGAAGAGCAGCTAATGATACAGCAAACCGCGCGGCGTTTTGCAGCGGAAGAACTTAAACCCGGCGTAATAGCGCGCGATGATTTACAGCAATTTCCGGTAGAGCAGGTAAAGAAACTGGGTGAACTGGGTTTTTTAGGCATGATGGTTTCGCCGGAGTATGGAGGCAGTGGTATGGATACCTTGTCGTACGTGGTAGCTATGGAAGAATTTTCAAAGATCGATGCTTCCGCAGCTGTAATAGTTTCGGTCAATAACTCGTTGGTGTGTTACGGTTTGGAGAAATACGGCACCGAAGCACAAAAGCTAAAGTACCTGGTTCCGCTGGCAAGCGGCAAACAGATAGGTGCCTTTTGCCTTTCTGAGCCCGAGGCCGGTTCTGATGCATCGTCACAACGTACATCTGCCATAGATATGGGCGAATATTATTTGCTGAATGGGGTTAAAAACTGGATAACCAACGGCAGCTCGGCTACTACCTATATTGTTTTGGCACAAACCGACGCGGAAAAAGGACATCATGGCATAAACGCGCTGATTGTAGAAAAAGGCATGCCCGGCTTTACAGTTGGTGCAAAGGAAAATAAAATGGGTATGCGCGCATCCGATACGCATTCGCTGCACTTTACAGACGTTAAAGTACCTAAACAAAATAGGATAGGCGAAGATGGGTTCGGGTTTACTATGGCGATGAAACTATTGGAAGGTGGGCGCATTGGCATTGCTGCGCAGGCTTTAGGCATTGCCGCCGGGGCCTTTGAACTGGCTTTAAATTATTCAAAAGAGCGAAGAGCTTTCGGCAAAACATTAGCAGAGTTGCAGGCTATACAATTTAAACTGGCCGACATGGAAACAGAGATAGAAGCCGCGCGACTACTTTGCTACAAAGCCGCCTGGCTAAAGGACAACGGACAGCCCTACGGCCACGCCAGCGCAATGGCCAAGCTTTTCGCATCACAAATAGCCATGAGAACCACAATTGAAGCGGTGCAGATACACGGCGGTTACGGTTGCGTAAAAGAGTACCATGTTGAGCGCCTGATGAGGGATGCCAAGGTAACGCAGATCTATGAAGGAACGTCAGAAATTCAACGTATTGTCATATCGCGCGATATACTGAAGTAACGGTCTGTTTTTGGTTAACTTTGGTTAGATACAATTGCAATGAAAATATTCAGATTTCTGCCTGCGTTACTAATACCCCTTGTATTTTTAGCGGGATGCGCCAAACCGCAGTTACAAACAGGTATTTGGCGGGGCGCGCTTAAAACAGCTTCGGGCAACGAAATACCTTTCAATTTTGAAATTACTGATACCGCCGGCAAAAAACAGATGACCATTTTTAATGGATCTGAACGCTTTAAGGTGACGGATGTAAATATTAAGGGCGATAGCGTGGCGATTAAAATGCCGCTGTTCGACTCGGAGTTTAAATTGAAAATTGAAAAAGATGTTTTAATAGGTAAGTGGATAAAGCATTTGGCCGATAGCGACGCTGTATTGAACTTTAATGCCTTCCATAATGAGGATTGGCGCTTTAAAACGCAAAGCAAGCCCTCGGCGGATATTTCGGGCAGGTGGGCTACTACCTTTGGAGCAGCTGAGGATACCAGTTTTGCTGTGGGGGAGTTTAAACAACAAGGTGCCAAAATTACCGGTACTTTTTTAACCACTACCGGCGACTACCGCTTTTTAGAGGGTGTGGTTAGCGGGGACAGTCTTTACCTGTCTGCCTTTGACGGTGGTAATGCCTATCTGTTTATGGCCAAAGTGAGTGGTGATAAAATTATTGGGGGTAAACGTTATGCCGGAAAAAGCGGGTATAAGGAATGGACGGCGGTGAAAGACAATAATGCTAAATTACCCGATGCCTACTCGCTTACCGCGCTAAAGCCCGGCTTTAAAAAACTGGCTTTTACGTTTAATGATTTAAATGGAAAGAACGTTTCATTAAGCGACGAACGCTTTAAAAACAAGGTAGTGATAGTTCAGATAATGGGATCGTGGTGCCCTAACTGCATGGACGAAACCGTTTATATGGTAAACTACTACAAAAAATATCAGCCAAAAGGTGTTGAAATAGTGGGACTGGCTTATGAGCGAACTACAGATTTCGCCCGATCGCAAAAAGCGCTGCAGCACTTGAAAGAGCGATTTGATATTCCCTATCCCTTATTAATAACCGGCTATACACCCGCCACGGGCGAACCTGCCAAAAGCCTGCCTATGCTTGATAAGGTGCTGGGCTTTCCCACTACCATCATCATTGACAAAAAAGGTGACGTGCGTAAAATACATACCGGCTTTAGCGGCCCCGGAACCGGCGAGCATTATATTGAATTTATAACCGAGTTTGAAAAACTTACTAACGATCTGTTAGCCGAAAAATAACACCCAAGCCCCTCTACCTGAGGGAGAGGGGCTAAAAAAAGGTATTGCAGGTTTAGGTAGTTCGGTATCTTATCATTCGGCGGCCAGGGTGTTGCTTTTAGCCATGTCGCGGGTACTTTCCGCAAGGCGTATAAATTCTGCGCGGTAGCCTTGCTCATCCTTTCCTTTCGCGTTTTTGGCTAAGGTTATTACCTGGTTAAAATTGGCACTTTGCTTAAATTGAGAGTTGCGCAATAATAAACCATATTCTGCAACGGCTGCAGCAAAACGCATATCTTCTGTTGAATTATTCAGCTCAACAGTTTTGTTTTGTATCACAATTGATTCCATTTTGCTTACATCTGCATGAGGGTCTTTGTAGCGGAATTTTACCGTCATCAATTCATCTGATGCATTTTTAATAGCCGGGTTTTGCTCTTTTTGATATTTTAACGGATCTACGCTGGCTGAAAAAGCATCATCTTTTACTCCTGCCGGGATGATCTCATACAACGCGGTTACATTATGACCCACACCCATGTCGCCGCCTAATTTGGCATCATTATTAAAATCTTCTTTAGCTAATAACCTATCCTCGTAACCCAGTAAACGGTAGGCCTGCACTTTAGCCGGGTTAAACTCCACCTGTAGCTTCACATCTTTTGCAACGGTGAATAAGGTTCCGCCAAACTCGGTTACCATGCAGCGGGTGGCTTCTGTAACGTTGTCAATATAAGCGTAGTTGCCATGGCCCTTATCAGCCAGCAGTTCCATTTTACTGTCTTTATAGTTACCCATGCCGAAGCCTAAAATAGAGATGCTAACACCACTTTGGCGCTCCTGTTCAATCAAACCTTCCATATCCTTATCGCTCGACTGGCCCACGTTAAAATCTCCATCAGTAGCCATAACAATACGATTGTTGCCACCTTTTTTAAAGTTTTGGCGCGCAATGTTATAAGCCAGCTTAAGGCCGACACCTCCGGCTGTACTCCCTCCGGCACCTAACTGGTCAATGGCATCTTTAATTTTTTGTTTCTGATCGCCTGGTGTTGATGGTAGTACCAAACCGGCCGCGCCCGCATAAACTACCATTGCAACATGATCGATATTACGCAGTTGGTCCACCAACATCTTTAGGGATGTTTTTACCAGCGGTAGCTTATTGGGCGAATCCATAGAGCCAGAAACATCAAGCAAAAACACCAGGTTGCTTGGGGGCAGCTTGTCGTTATCAATGGTTTTGGCTTTTAAACCAATACGTACCAGTTGATGTTTGGCGTTCCATGGCGCGTTGGTAACTTCAGCCTGAATGGCTACCGGCTTGCCGGCTTTTGGCTCAGACAGATCATATTTAAAGTAGTTGATCATTTCCTCAATGCGTACAGCATTTTTAGGCGGTAGTTGCCCGGAGTTGATGTATCTGCGCACGTTGGCGTATGATGCCGCGTCTACATCTGTGGCTAGTGTGGATAGAGGTGTTGTTGTGGGATTGATAAATTGATTTTCAACAATGGGGCTATAAGATTCATTGTTATCCGCAATACGATTAACCACACCGCGTAACTGATTCATAGCAGGAGGTGCACTTATTGCCGTTGGATTTATTGTAGTTACCGAACCAACAACGGCTGCCTTTTTTTGCACACCGTACCCCGTTACTACAACTTCATTTAACGCACTGTTTTTAGTGTTAGTTAAGTTGAGCACCTTTGTTGGCTCGCCCGATTTGATACCTGTTTTGCCGGCAGAGTTGCCATAATCATCTATAACCTGAATATGTTCTATTATATCTGATGGAAGACTTTGAAGAGCTTGCGCCGCATCACCTCCCGTGTAATCTTTACCGGTTAACCTAACTTTGGTTACCGGCTGTCCCTGGAATGTTACGTTACCATTAGCATCTACTTCAAAACCCTCTATTTTTTTAATCATTTCGCTAACGCTTGCGTTGCTCTTTACCTTATAGTTGTTTGCAGCGTAAGCAGCTGTATCTGCTTTATAAATTACCGGCATTGGTTTCAGGTACACGTTAAGCGTATTGGTTTTGCCCGGCAGCAAGGTATCCGACTTGTAGCCTATAGCCGAAAATATTAACCGGGACTTATTTCCGGGCACGGCTATGGTGTAGTGCCCTTTTGAATCTGTATACACGGGCTTTTTATTCCCTTCAACCGTTACGGTTACCCCGGCCATTGACTTTTTATCAAGCGAATCGTAAACGATTCCGTTTATATTTCGTGGGGCGTTTGGGCTTACCTGTGTAAGGCAAACGGCTGCGGTTAGTGCAATTAAGTAAGTTCTCATAATAAATATTTTTAAGATTTATGGATTTCTGCCTGTATGATGCGTCATAGTATTAGTTTTCCATAAACGATGTAAAAAAAATTATTTTAGATGCTTGATGAACTTTCTTAAAAGCCATAACAATTACAGCAGATCAGCAGATGAAGTGCTGCTGTTAAAGTACCGGGAAACCGGCGACCTGGAAGTGCTTGCGGCTTTATATGAAAAATACATGCACCTGGTTTACGGCTTATGCATAAAGTATTTAAAGGATAAAGACAGTAGCAAAGACGCTGTAATGCAAATATTTGAGGAGCTGATCATCAAATCGGCCCGGCACGAGGTTAGCAATTTTAAAAGTTGGCTGCATGTGCTTACGCGCAATTTTTGCCTGTCGCAAATGCGGTCTGTTAAGAATAAGCAAAAAGAATCACTGGATGCTGTAGATAATATGTCTGATGGGGTACAACATGATCAGGGTTGGGATGACGAAATGTGGAAATTAGATCAGTGTAAACAGAAGCTTTCGCAAGAGCAACGAACGAGCATTGAACTGTTTTTTATTGCTGATAAATGCTACAAGGAAATAGCAGACAGCACCGGATATGATGTGAAGGAAGTTAAAAGCTACATCCAGAATGGTAAACGGAATTTAAAAATTTGTATGGAGAAGAGTCGTGGCAAAAAGTAAAACCAATATATCGCAACTCAACAAATACGTTAAGGGGAGGCTTAACGCGCAGGATATGCATCAACTGGAGCGGGAAAGTTACGATGATGCTTTTTTAAATGAGGCATTAGAGGGATACGAAGCGTTACCTGATGATGATCATGAGGAAACTTTTGCGCTGCTTAAAAACCAGCTACATCAACGGGCGGCAAAATCAAAACAAAAGCCGGTCGTATTTTGGCGTGTTTTGCCCATTGCGGCAACTGTATTGGTTTTGTTAGGAGCCGGATATTGGTTTTTAAAGCCGGAGCCAATTAAAACCCAGAATACACACGCAGCGCTAAAAAACAATAAAAGGCAAATTGCAATTACCGGGCCTGGGCTGCAAAAAGTAACAACCAAAGAACGCAAATTGGTGGCTGATGCCCATGTTGAGCCCGAACGTATAAAACAACCTGCACCCATTTTAAACGAAGTGGTTATTGCAGGCAATCCATCAGTCAAATATAAAGCGGACACCGTTGAGTACATAGCAAGCGATTATAAGGTAAAGAGCAAGGCAAGCGTTGATGAAATACTTAAGAAGGCAGAAGGTTTTGAGGTAAGCCCCGACGGATCTTTGTCCTTTAACGGAACCGAAGTATCAAAGGCTCGTTTAAATGGGAAGGATTATACCGGCGGCGACGTGGCGAAGGCGATTAAAAGCCTGCCCGCTGATATTATTGAAAAATTTCAGGTTGTGGACAATTATGGCGATCAGGCGGGCAAAACGGGTATCAAGTCGGGCGAGCCCGACAAAGTGCTCAACTTAACTACCGCTAAAAACAGCGTGTTAAATGAAGTTGTGGTAGTGGGCTACGGCGCGCAGAAGAAAACCGCCCTTACCGGGGCGGTAACTACATTAAAGCCAGCACCATTAAGCATACCGCCTGTTACAAACCGGTTAAATGGGGCGGGTAATGGTATTTCGGATAAGGTATTGAATCCGGGAACCCGGCCGGAACGGAATAAAAGTCTGGGAGCACCTGCCGGGAGTTACTTAAATGAGACGGTAATTTATATGCCTCAGATAATTTATAAAACGGACACTACTGAAATTATTACCAACAATTACCCTATATCAAACGCTGCAAAAGTTTTAAATGTAATACGCAGGACCCCGGGATTTGAACAGGAAGACCGCAATCTATATTACGAGGCGAAGCCGATAAAAAAAATCAAGGTAAATGGTAAAGAATATCCCGGCAGAGATTTGATTGAGGTTACGCGAAACTTACCTGCTGATATTTTAGAGAAAGTACAGGTGATAGATGATTATAGCAACGTGGCGAATAGAGGAATTAGAGACCCCGGCCCTGAAAAAGTAGTTAATCTTGTAGTCCGTGATATTAAAAACAGACGTTTACCTTGGGCGATTGACGGGAGAGGCGTAATAATACCCGGTGACACAGTAGCTAAGCCTAAGCCACAATTGGGTTGGAAGAACTATGTAGATTACATTCGCTTAAATGCTGCGGCATCAGCCAAATCTAGTGATGAGATTATGATTTTTTTCTATGTTGGCCCGGATGGTACGATATCAAATATTCAAGCAGTAGGTTATAGCTCAGCAGCACAGTATACTAAAGCGATATCTATTATTAAAAATGGCCCGGCTTGGTTGGGTTTTACAGAACCACGACAAATTTGGTTTAAAGTAAAACTTCCAAAAAAATAGAATGTTGCTTTACGCCCGCTCCTCCCAAATCATACACAAATGCAAAATGGTTTCAACGCCCTTTTGCATGTCCTGTACAGATACCCATTCCTGCTTGCCATGAAAAGCATGCTCGCCGGCAAAGATATTTGGGCAGGGCAAACCCATAAACGACAGGCGCGAGCCATCCGTGCCGCCGCGGATGCTGCACAGTTTGGCATCCAACCCAGCGCGACGGATGGCCTCCATGCCGTATTCAACTATTTGCGGGTGCTGGTCCAGCACATTCTTCATGTTGCGGTATTGCTGTTTTATTAGCAGTTCGTAGCTGCTTTCGGGATAATCAACTAACACGGCCTCGGTTATCTTACGTATCATCCCAGCATGTTCGGCCAGTTTTGCATCATCAAAATCGCGGATAATGAAATCAATTTCGGCTTGCTCTACATGCCCGCTTATACTTACCGGGTGCACAAAGCCTTCCATTTCTTCGGTGCCTTCGGGTGACAGATCATAAGGCAGTTGCGCCACTATACGCCCTGCTATTTTTATAGCGCTTTGCATTTTCCCCTTAGCAAAACCGGGATGCGAACTAACGCCGCGAATGATAAGCTTTGCTCCATCAGCAGAAAAAGTTTCATTCTCCATATTGCCCGCGCTTTCGCCATCCATAGTATAACCGGCATAGGCGCCCAGCTTTTGCATATCAACCTTATCAACGCCCCGGCCAATCTCTTCATCGGGCGTAAATAGTATGCGAATATCGCCGTGTTTTATTTCGGGGTGTTTGAGTAACTGGTAGCAGGCATCCATAATTTCGGCAAGCCCGGCCTTATTATCAGCACCCAGCAATGTGGTGCCACTTGCTGTAATGATATCATTGCCGATCTGGTTTTTCAGATCAGGGTGGTAAGCAAACCGCAAAACCTGCGTCGGGTCATCCGGCAGTACCAGGTCCTGGCCCTGATAGTTTTTGTGAACTATCGGCTTTACACCCTCGCCGCTGCAATCAGGCGATGTATCCATATGCGAGCAAAAACAGATCACCGGTACAGTTTTCTTTTCGGTATTAGATGATATGGTTGCATACACGTAACCATGCTCATCTAAATGCGCGTCGGTAGCGCCCATTGCCAGCAGCTCTTCAACCAGCAATCGTCCTAAATTTTTTTGCTTTTCTGTTGATGGACAAGTTGTTGATGCAGGGTCCGACTGTGTGTCTACAACTACATAGCGTAAAAAACGTTCGGTAACGGTAAAGCCTTCGGCTAACTTAAAGTTCATATATTTGTGCCGTGTTAATGTTTGTGTATTGCTTGTAAAAATGACCATTTTTTTATTGTGAAGAAGCTGCTTTTATTGTTTTTTGTTTTGGTGCTGGCCAACCCTGTTAAATCACAATCCTACAATTACAACACCTATGGTTTGGGGGTATACTATAACGCATTATATCCCTATGCAGACTTGGCCTCGGCCAAAAACAGCAGTGGCGTTAGTGTAGTAGGTTATTATAATCTGTCCTTGTTTTTGCCGCTTGGGCTTGAGTTCCAAACCGGCGAGTTAGCGGGCGGCGGGGTCCTTACAGATCTGCACGGTCGTGAATATAAAAATAAATACACCGCTATAATTGCGCGTGGCGACGTTTTCCTTGGCCAGATAATGGGGGATTATGGCTACCGGGGACCAATACGTTATTTAAAGGATTTTTATGCCGGCACGGGCGTAGGCCTTATTAGCAATAATATGGCATTTATTCAGCGCGTAAGTCCGGGCTCCAACTACGTTTTTCCGGGCAAGGATAAAAGTATGAATTTAATGGTGCCTATACGCGTAGGCTATGAATTGAAGATCAACAACAGCTACGGAGAGCCATTTATAGGCGTAAATTTAGGGTATGTAATGAATATTACCTGGGGCGAAGGTCTTGATGGCTATGATGACTCTGCGAAAGATTTTAAAAACAACGTACCTGATCTGTACCGCCAGATAGTTTTGGGTATTAAGGTAAACTTTGGGCCAAGCAAGTCAAACTATTAAAGAGAATAATATTTTGAATATAGAGCAAGTGCGTGATCATTGCCTGGCTAAGCCGGGAGCTACAGAAGGTTTCCCTTTTGATGAAGATACGCTTGTTTTTAAAGTTGGAGGAAAAATGTTTCTTCTGATAAGTTTATCCGCAGCCGGTAGTTTCAACGTAAAATGCGAGCCAGAGCTGGCTGTTGAGTTGCGCGAAAGGCACCCCGAAGTTAAACCCGGCTACCATATGAATAAAAAGCTATGGAACACTGTTGATATAACCGGCGCTTTAAGTGATAAACAACTGAAAGAAATGATAGATCAATCCTACCTTTTGGTGTTTGCCGGTTTGCCAAAAAAGGTGCAGGCCGAGATCAATACTTCTAAACCCTAATCAAAATGATGCAATACCTTACCCTGGCACCGGTTGCCTCGTTTATTTTTGCCATAACCATAGCATGTTCTATAATGGCGTTCTCTAATGCCGACTTGTACGGAAAAATGATATTGCATCCCTACAGTGTTGCCCGAAAACAGAACATGTTTACTTTGATAACCAGCGGATTGATTCATGCTGATTGGATGCACCTGGCCTTTAATATGTTCTCTTTTTACGCTTTTGCCTTCCAGTTAGAGGTTTTAATGGGGCACTGGCAGTTTGGGTTACTTTATTTTGCCAGTTTAATTATAAGCGACCTGCCAACGGTAGCCAAACATAAAGATCATTATCAATATCATAGCCTGGGCGCATCCGGAGCGGTAAGCGCGGTGATATTTGGGTTCATTCTGTATTCGCCGCTAACCACGTTGATGATAATACCGATACCCATACCAATTTATGCTATTGTGTTTGGCGTGCTATACCTTCTTTACTGCCATTTCGCATCTAAACACGCGCGAGACAATATTAACCATGATGCGCACTTTTACGGCGCTCTCTGCGGGCTTTTTATAACCGCCATTTTGCACCCTGAAATATTGCCGCTTTTTGCAGAGCAGATCAACGCGAAAATTCAATACTGGCGGCAGGCTTAAAGCCACCATGTTCATCCAGTAAAAAAGTCATTGGGTTTTCGGGGTCTTTAATGATCTCTAAAAGCAAAAAGCCCCAGTTTTTCCAAAAACTTTCCAACACCTGGCCGTAGGTTTTATTTTGCCAAAAATCAAACAGCGGCTTGCCCGTCATGCCGCGCAGCGGCATCGCCTCAATGTATATCTCATCATTTACAGGCATCACGGTATATTCGGGCAGGCGATTAAATAAGTAGGCGGAGTAAAACACCCTCGCGCTGATCTCTTCAAACTGAATGGGGTGAAGGGTTTGTCCCTCAACTTTTGTCAATATTTCGCGATGGTAACTTTTGTTAGCGCCGTTATCCTGGAAACAGATTATCAGGCCAAAATCGTTAATGCGTAATGCAAACGTGAGCGTATTTATCTCATCGCGATAACCAAATTCCTCTTCGGCATTATCAACCTTAAACAAAAACAGGCTGTAGGGGGTAAAATCCTCAAATATTATATTTTGATTAATGCTTTGCAGCATTAAATGCAGGTTGCTAAACTTGTGGATAATAGACTGAGAAATATTAAAATCTTCGCCATGTGAGCGCTGCAGTTTAATGCCCGATTGTATTTCGGTAAAGATTATACCATACAGCAATCGCCCTGCCCATTGAAACAGCTTTAAGGTATCTAATTGCTTAACCGCTTCGTATCCTTTTCCAAATGCATCAGCTATTTCTTTCTCAAGCGGTTCCAAATAGGCCTCGTTAATTGCTGCGCTGCATGGCAATTTAAGGTCCTTATAGGTGGCCATGCTCTCATCAAGCATTTTAAAAGGTTTGTCCTCCAGCTTGTAGCGCGTCATTAACCATTGCGGGAATATATTAATGCGTTCTTCTTCGCTATTGAGCGTTGCGCCTGTTAAAAAGCAATTGCGGTTGCTAAAATTAAAAGTATCAAAAGGCGAATAAATGGGTGCGGCCATAGGCGCAAAGATAGCAAAAGCTTGTAAGCCGTAGTTGTGCTACGGTCATTGAAAAGCCAGTTTGCGTGGTCGGATTACGTTGACAGACAATGTAATTATTCGCCAGCAAATAATGCCTAATGCAGGCAGACCAAGCCAATGGGCGTTAAAAGAACCGGCAATGTCGCCATGAAATAAAAAGGCGATTGCGTGGCCAATACCGCAGCCGGGGCACCAGGTTATGCCTAAAAGCTTAAAAGGGCAAAGGGTAAAATGGGATGGTTGGGCCGGATCGCAGACGGCGAGGGCTATCAATGCTGCGATCCAGAATACCAGTTCAAAATATTTAAAGAATAACTTTTTAATCAAGCTTGTTTGATTTGTTGGCTAGCAACAAAGATACGCCAAAAGCTGATAACACACCAACAAGCAGCGCGCCGAACAAACGCCCCGAGAAAGCGCTATAGTTATTGGCCTCGGTTACGTAGTTAATATAAACTATGCCTGCAAACGCGGCTATTATACCGCCAAACAGTAAAACTTTAAAACTTTGTATCAGGGCCTCTAAAAAGCTCATTTTGCCGCCCATATCCGTTTCTTTGTAGCTCTTAATAGCTAAAAGCAATACCACTACAGGTATAAGTACAGAGAAATATTCATAAGGCGACGCCTTATCATCCTTAATATCATACCCCATCCAGTGCATGATAAACAGCCATAATCCGCTAAGTATACCGATGACCAGGCCCCATGTTAGTGCATTTTTCATTTTATAAGGTTATTTGTTGTGAGTTATTATAATAAATACGTGTTAAAACACCATACGTTGCTTAACTACCATAAAAAGTGTTTTTAAGGCAATATTGTTTTTATGGATATTGCATTAAATATTAAATTAGCCAAAAGCTATCCTGTAAGCATGTTTAAAAAGCTCGCGATATTTATTCTTTTAACCCTCCCGTCTGTGGCTATTGCGCAGAGCACCACACAGATTGTAGACCAGGGCGATGAGAAATTTTTTGTTAAAGATTACGCCGGGGCAATAAAACTTTATACCCAGGCAATAGATGGAAACATGCGTTTTGCCGACGCTTATAATCGCCGCGGACAGGCTTATTTTGAATTGGGCGACTATAAAAACGCCTTTAATGATTTTACTTCCGCTATTACTGCCGACCCCAGCCATGCAAGTTATTATAACAGAAGAGGCATCTCCAGGTTTAAATTGACAGATTTACCCGGTGCCATTAACGATTATAACAACGCCTTGGCTTTAGACTCTGCATTTGAACTGGCTTATAATAACCGGGGCCTGGCAGAAACGTATTTAAAGAACTACCAGGCGGCAATTACCGATTACACCAGGGCGATTCTTTTTCGGTCTGAGTATCCGGAGGCCTACTTTAACCGGGCATATGCTAAACAAAATATTAAAGAATTTGCTGCCGCGTTAGAAGACTACAATCAGGCTATAGCGTTTAAGCCACGTTATAAAGATGCCTACTTTAACCGGGCCATGTTAAAAATGAGAACAGGCAATAAAGAGGGTGCGTATGTAGATTTTACAAAAGTGATCGATCTGGATTCGGCATCAGCAGAAGCCTATTTGAATCGCGGGGTGTTAAAAGCAGGCCAAAAAGATTACCAGGGCGCTTTGCTCGATTACAAAAAAGCGGGCGAAATTAAGCCTGCCGACGAGAGTTTATTAATTAACCGTGGAATTGCCGAGAGCGCTGTTGGTGATGTGAAAAGCGCGGTTAAAAGTTTTAACGCTGCCATATCTTTAAACCAGGGTAACGCTATTGCTTACAATAACAGGGCATTGGCCAAAAGTCAGCAGGGTGATTTTAACGGTGCTATTGCCGATTTCAATAAAGCAATTGAACTTAACAAGCTATATGCCGACGCGTACAACAACCGGGGGTATGCAAAAATCCAATTAAAGGCATTTACTACGGCTATTGCCGATATTAAAACATCGCTAAAGTTAGATTCCCAAAGCGCTGTTGCCTACTTAAATTTAGCTAATGCAACAGCATCATTAAAAGACTATAAGGGGGCTGTAACTTACTACGATAAGGCTTTACAAATAGACCCTAATTATGCTAACGCTTACAATAATAGGGGCCTTGCGCGGTATTTTGCAGGCGACAAGGCAGGGGCTTGTACAGATATGAAAAAAGCCACCGCACTTGAATTTCCGGCAGCTGCAGGCAATTTTTCTTTGTACTGTAAATAACCTCGCTCGTTTCGGCATACTATTTTCTGTATCTTTACCTCGGTTTGAACATCCGTGATATATTAGAAAAATATAAAGCTGATGACCGGGTAAAAGAGCTGGCTACGGCCATTAACAGCACTAAAAACCCCAGAATACAGCTACGTGGTTTGGTTGGATCAGGCGATGCAACCCTGGCGGTAGCTTTGTATTTTTTGCAGCATAAGCACATGGTTTTTGTGCTGCCCGAAAGGGAAGAGGCCGGCTATTTTCAGGCCGATCTGGAAAACCTGACCGGCAAAGAAGTTCTTCTTTTCCCATCATCCTACCGTAAACCCTTTGAATTTACCCAGCCCGACAGCAGCAATGTTTTGGCGCGTGCCGAGGTTTTGAATGAGTTAAATCACTCAACAGAATTCGGGCAGCTGATAGTTACCTACCCCGAAGCACTGGCCGAAAAGGTGATCGACCGCGCATCGCTTGAAAAAAACACCCTTGAGATAGCTGTTAACAACAAGCTCAGCATTGATTTTATAAATGAGTTTTTGGTAGAGTACGATTTTGACCGGGTTGATTTTGTTTACGAGCCGGGGCAGTTCTCTATCCGTGGGGGTATTGTTGATATCTTCTCTTTCTCACATGATCTGCCTTACCGGGTTGAGTTTTTTGGCGATTTGATAGAGTCTATCCGCACGTTTGAAATAGAAAGCCAGCTGTCTGTAGAGCAGGTGAAGAGCATCACTATTGTTCCTAATGTGCAATCAAAATTCTTAACAGAAAGTAACATATCCCTGTTGGAATATATTGATGCAGGCAGCCAGGTCTGGATAAAGGATGTGCAGTTTACTTTTGATATAATACAAACCGGATATAAAAAAGCGGTACAGCTGTGGAATGCCTTATCTGCAGACGAAAAAAATAAAAACCCCGACTGGATAGACCCCAAGTTTAGCTTTACCGATGATAAACTAATTGCCGACCAGCTGCACGATTTCCCCGTAATTGAGTTTGGCAAACAGTTTTTTTATCAGCCTACGCAAAGCTTTAATTTTGATATGCGCCCGCAGCCATCTTTCAATAAAGATTTTAGCCTGCTGATACATAACCTTAAAAATAACGAGGCCGAGCACATAGAGAATTTTATCTTAACTGATTCATCCAGACAGATAGAGCGATTGTACGCCATCCTGGATGACCTGGATAAAACAGTAAAGTTTACCCCGGTTAGCATCTCCATTCGCGAAGGTTTTATTGATCGGGAGCAGCAAATAGCCTGCTATACCGATCACCAGATATTTGACCGCTACTATAAATACAAGCTTAAAAAAGGCTATCAGCGCTCGCAGGCCATCACCCTAAAAGAACTGCGCGAGTTAAAGCCCGGCGATTACGTTACCCATATAGACCACGGCATTGGTAAATATGCCGGGTTAGAGAAAGTGGAAGTAGCAGGCAAGCAGCAGGAAATGATCCGCCTGATCTATGCCGATAATGACCTGCTTTACGTAAACATTAATTCGCTTAACCGCATCTCAAAATACAGTGGGAAAGAAGGCACCGTACCCAAAATGAATAAGTTGGGTACCGATGCCTGGGAGAAGCTAAAGAAAACCACAAAAAAAAAAGTTAAAGACATAGCCCGCGATCTGATTAAGCTTTATGCCGTACGCAAATCGCAGCAGGGTAATGCTTTTTCTCCCGATAGTTATTTGCAAACCGAGTTGGAAGCTTCGTTTATTTACGAAGACACCCCCGACCAGGAAAAAGCTACTACTGATTTTAAGCGCGATATGGAATCGCCGCACCCTATGGACCGCCTGATATGCGGCGACGTGGGTTTCGGTAAAACCGAAGTGGCCATCCGCGCGGCATTTAAAGCCGTTGCCGACAGCAAGCAGGTGGCCATATTAGTGCCCACCACTATTTTGGCAGCGCAACATTACAAAACATTTAGCGACAGGCTGAAAGGCTTCCCTTGCAATATTGATTACGTTAACCGTTTTAAATCAAGCGCGCAAATAAAGCTGACGCTGGAGAAGTTAAAAGAAGGTAAGGTTGACATTATCATCGGCACCCATCGCCTGGTGAGCAAAGACGTTAAGTTTAAGGACCTTGGCCTGATGATAATTGACGAAGAACAGAAGTTTGGCGTTAGCACCAAAGAAAAGCTAAAGCAAATGCGCGCCAATGTTGATACGCTTACGCTTACGGCTACGCCTATACCACGTACGCTTCATTTTTCTTTGATGGGCGCAAGAGACCTTTCCATTATATCAACCCCGCCACCCAACCGCCAGCCGGTGGTTACCGAGCTGCATGTGTTTAATGATAAGCTAATAAAAGAAGCTGTTGAGCATGAACTGGACCGTGGCGGGCAGGTGTTCTTTATCCATAACCGGGTGAATGACTTGCCGCAATTAGGTGGCATGATCCATAAGCTGGTGCCTAAAGCACGCATAGGCATAGCGCACGGGCAATTGGAGGGCGACGCGCTGGAAGATGTGATGCTTAAATTTGTAAGCCATGAGTATGATGTGCTGGTAGCCACCACCATTATTGAGGCCGGGTTGGATATTCCCAATGCCAATACCATCATTATTAACCACGCGCACATGTTTGGCCTGAGCGACTTGCACCAGATGCGGGGTAGGGTAGGCCGGAGCAACAAAAAGGCTTTTTGTTATTTGCTTAGTCCGCCGTTATCTACTTTAACCAACGAGGCGCGTAAACGCCTGAGCGCGATAGAGGAGTTTAGCGATCTGGGCAGCGGCTTTAACGTAGCCATGCGCGATCTGGACATTCGCGGCAGTGGTAACCTGTTAGGAGCAGAGCAAAGCGGCTTTATTGCCGAAATTGGGTTCGAGATGTATCACAAGATACTGGACGAAGCCATACAGGAGTTGAAGGACGATGAGTTTAAAGG
This sequence comes from Mucilaginibacter calamicampi, assembly GCF_042676765.1. Classification (NCBI taxonomy): domain Bacteria; kingdom Pseudomonadati; phylum Bacteroidota; class Sphingobacteriia; order Sphingobacteriales; family Sphingobacteriaceae; genus Mucilaginibacter; species Mucilaginibacter calamicampi. Next base: position 154,693 of record NZ_JBHTHU010000022.1, on the reverse strand, counting down.
CCTGTTCCCGGATGATAAGCCCAAGCCATTCATTAGCTTTACGCAGATAGATACCGATTTGGAGATACTGATACCGAACGAATATGTTACCAGTCTTTCTGAACGTTATAATCTCTACTCAGAATTGTCTAAACTGGAGAATGAAACCGAGTTGCTGGCATTTCAGCAGCAACTGCACGACAGGTTTGGCCCTATACCGCCGCAGGTTAATGACCTGTTGAACACCATGCGTTTGCAGTGGCTTGGCAAAGCCCTCGGTTTTGAAAAGATCTCGCTTAAAAAAGGCGTATTGCGGGGGTACTTTATTACCAACCAGCAATCTGCTTACTATGAAACCCCGGTGTTCCGCAATATCCTCAACTTTGTGCAGGGCAATCCCCGCCGTACTAATTTAAAGGAAGTAAAAAACACCCTGCGCCTGAGTATTGAAGGCGTGCGGGATATTGATGAGGGGATTGAATTGCTGAGTGGGATATTGGAGCCGGAGCGGGCGTAACCTCCTGCATAAGAATTAGACCGTTAGACATAAACCTTACGTCTTTGCGAGGAACAAAGCAATCTCTACACATGCTAATAAACGCAAGGTGATTGCACAGAGATCAAAAACGCTTCAAGCATCACCTAAAGAAATAATAGCCTATGCTTAACTCTCGGGGATTGCTTCGTTCCTCGCAAAGACGAGCGGTGGTGTTACTTGATGTGGAGAGCTACTTTTTAAGTTCTCGCTCACAAAGTTTAACTTAGCCACATTGAAAAACAGGATCAGACAAACTGATTTAGCTATGAAGGATACATTTAACACCACCACTCAAAATACCGATACCCAACAGGCCATCCAACAAACCGTATTCTCCATCCTGTTTACCATAAGCGCGGCGCATTTTATTAATGATGTGCTGCAATCTTTAATCCCGTCTATTTATCCGCTTATAAAAGCAAAATACAATCTCACATTCGCGCAAATTGGTTTAATTACCCTGACCAATCAGCTCACAGCGTCTTTGCTGCAGCCGGTTGTAGGCGCGTATACAGATAGAAGGCCCCGGCCGTACTCGTTAGCCATTGGTATGTGCTTTACGCTAACGGGCTTGCTTTTTATATCAGTTGCCGATAGCTTTATTCATCTTTTAATGTCGGTGGCACTTATAGGCATAGGCTCGTCAATTTTTCACCCTGAAGCATCGCGGGTAGCGCATTTAGCATCAGGAGGTAAAAAAGGCCTGGCGCAATCTATATTTCAATTGGGGGGTAACGCGGGCAGCGCTATTGGTCCGCTGTTGGCAGCTATCATTATAGTGCCGCACGGCCAGTTCAATGTTATTTGGTTTTGCTTGCTGGCTATTGTTGGCATTTTCCTGTTGTCTAAAATTGCCAGATGGTACCAGGCACACATGGCGCTAAAAGTGGCTAAAAAGTATGGCAGTGCCGACGATTCGCGACCGATGTTGTCTAAACAAAGAATCGCTTTCTCGTTGTTTATCCTGCTCATCCTGGTATTTTCTAAATATTTCTACATGGCCAGCATGACAAGCTATTACACGTTTTTTCTGATCCATAAATTTCATGTAACGGTACAGCAATCGCAGATCTACCTGTTTGTGTTTTTAGGGGCTGTAGCGGCTGGTACATTGTTTGGAGGGCCGTTGGGCGACCGCTTTGGCAGGAAATACATTATCTGGATCTCTATACTTGGCGTAGCACCATTTACTTTAATACTGCCCTATGCATCCTTGTTTTGGACTGTTGTGCTTTCGGGCATTATCGGCTTGATCCTGGCCTCGGCATTCTCTGCTATTTTAGTGTACGCTACCGAGTTGGTACCCGGAAAAGTAGGTATGATAGCGGGCCTGTTTTTTGGCCTTGCTTTTGGAATGGGTGGTTTAGGCTCGGCGCTGTTGGGTAAACTGGCAGACAATACCAGCATTGAGTATGTATTTAAGGTTTGCGCCTTTTTGCCGTTGATAGGCATATTTACGGGTTTGCTGCCTGATATTGAAGGCAAGAAAGGCCGCTAAAACAGGCGTTATTCGGGCGAAAAACATTATTTCTAACAAGCCGGGGTGTATACACCCAAAAGTTGTATTGGTCATTTTGGGCGTGTTTTTATAAATAGCAGCCGAATATTTTATGCATAAGCAATTAAATAAGAGTGTTTTATGCAAAAAAGTGTATACAGCATAAACAGAGTGAATACGCGTATACGGCTACACCTTAATTGTTTGTATTAGTCGCGCGATTCGCTAAATAAAAAAATCCCGCTTTGTGTTAACAAAGCGGGATTTTTTGTGGGATAATAATTTCTTATTTCTTAAAGTCGGTAACAGCAAAGTAAGCAGGTTTGCGCTCCAGGTTTACGCCAAATAAAAGCGGGTAAGCTTTTACCACCGGACCACGAGGACGACCTTGTCCAAATCCGGCAGGCGGGCCACCAGCACCAGGGGCACCGGCAGGACGATTGCCAGCAGCAGGAGGACCGCCGGCAGGAGGAGCACCCGCAGGAGGGCCGCCAGCTGGTGGAGCTCCGGCAGGTGCTGCTGTTGCAGCAGCGCCACCGGCAAACATGTTGCGGCCATCTAACCAGCTTCCGCGGTCAGAAACGTTCCAGAAAGTAACACTGTTAAGGGCTTTTTTATTCTCACGGAATATTTCGAACACTTCTTTGTAACGCTTGGTTTGTCTTTCAGACATTTCAGGACTGTATGCAGCTGCAGTGTCGGGTGTTTCACCACGTGGGCGTTGCTGACGGGCAGTTATATCCAATTCAGTAACCTGTAACTTTACACCTAACGATGCGTACTTAGCAAAGGCTGCTCTGATATCATCTGTGCTTGGGCTCTCTATTTTCCAGTGGCATTGCAGGCCTATACCGGTAATAGGGATCTTTTTCTCTAACAGGCTTTGAACCAATTTATATATTTTATCTCTTTTGCTCGGGTTACTTTCGTTGTAATCGTTGTAGTATAGTTCAACATTTGGGTCGGCAGCGTGCGCATAAGTAAATGCCGCTGGTATAAAGTCATCGCCGGCTATCTGGTACCACAGCGAATTACGCATAAAAACCTCTGGTTTATCATCAATGGCTTCGTTAACCACGTCCCAGGCATAAATTTTGCCTTTGTAACGGTTAACTACCGTGGTAATATGTGTTTTTAAACGCTGTAAAAGCACCTCTTTGCTAACGTTTTGACCGGTTAGGCTGTCCTTAAACATCCATGCGCCCACTTGTGAATGCCACAATAAATTATGACCACGTAATTTAATGCCGTTTTTAACGGCGAAGTCAGCAATTTTGTCGGCATTTGTCCAGTTCCACACGTGTTCTGAAGGGTGCACCGAGACCATTTTCATATCATTCTCGGGCGTTATGCTGTTAAATTCTTTTTTTATCAATTCCGTCTCGTCACCGCCGCCTGTATTACGGACGTTAACGGCTACGCCAATTTTAAAATAATCCTTGTAGTAGTCTTTTAAGCCTTTTTCTACCGCTGCGCGTGTTTTTGGGGCTTTTGGTTTAGGGTCCATCCATTGTACAGCTACAATGGCAGATCCCAGCGCTAATGCAATAACAGTTGTTTTTGCATGCCTTTTTTTGGCGGCGCTAATGGAACGATACAGATTTGACATTTTGTTTTTTGTTGGTTAATAAAGGGTTATGTGTTGAGAAGTTACCAGCCATGGCGGCAGGTAATGTATACGCATTTCTTTTATAAAGCTAATGAAAGGACTTTACTTGTCAAACATGTTGATTGTCACAAATAGTTTACAGTGGCCAACGCTAATATTTTGATTAGGTATTGCTATGAACTTTGGGTACCGCCAGGCGCTGTGCGCCATAAATACCCTTTTTACCGCTAAAAAAATAGGCGGTAAAGCAGGCTACCGCGAAGAAAAGAACATACTCGCCGCCAAAAAGCTCAACCCCCATTATAGTACATGCCAGCGGCGTATTGGTTGCCCCGGCAAAAACAGCAATAAAGCCCAGCGCGGCAAAAAGGCTTACCGGTGCATCCATTAAATGCGATAAGGTATTACCCAGCGTTGCCCCAATATAAAACAGCGGAGTAACTTCGCCACCTTTAAAGCCTGAACCGAGGGTTATGGCGGTATAAATAGTTTTCCAAAGCCAGCTCCAGGTGTGTGCGCCATCCGGGGTAAAAGCTGATGGTATGGTTACAGCACCGGGATATTCCGCATTAACACCGAGGCTTAAATAATCGGGTTTGCCAATAATTAATGTCAATAAAATAATAAGTACCCCGCCAACTACCGGAACCAGCCATTCAACAGATACAATTTTATTTAAAGTGTTTTTTACCGTATGCACAGCCTGCGCAAACAACCTGCTGGTAATACCGAATGCGATTGCCGCGATAATTACTTTTAATAATAGCAATACATCTAAACGAAAATAAGGCGAAAGGGCGGTATGCGCTGCCGGTATAATATCAATGTGGTAAGCGGTGTGATGAATGCCCCAGGCACTCACTGTCAGGTCGCCTATTATGGCCGCTACAAGGCAGGCCAGCAAGGCATCGTATTGAATGCGGCCAATGGTTAGCACTTCCAGGGCAAAAACAGCTCCTGCTAAAGGCGTTCCGAAAACCGCGCCAAAGCCCGCCGCAATACCCGCGGTAAGCATAATGCGGGTATCTGTTGCGTTTAGCTTGAATTGCCTGCTGAAAAATTGCGCTATACTGCCGCCAATTTGCACGGCCGTTCCTTCGCGCCCGGCCGATCCGCCAAAAAGATGTGTAACTACGGTCGCCACCAAAACAAGGGGGGCCATGCGTTTGGGTACACCGCCGCCGGGTGTATGGATCTCTTCCATTATCAGGTTATTACCTTTATCAGAAGCTCCGCCCCACTTTTTATAAGTGAACCATATAACTATGCCTGCCAGCGGTAGTGCGTAAAGCAACCAGGGGTGGTCAAATCTAAAATGTATGGCCCGGTTAAGCAACCATAAAAACAGCGCCACCATGCTGCCTATTGCAATAGCAACGGGCGTAGTGATGGCCGTCCAACGGGCAGTATGTTTTAATGTGTTGAAAGAAAACGAAGCGAATAATTTGTTCATAGCCTACAAAAAATACTGGTTATAATGCTTACGCAAAACAACATGGTTAATTAATTTTTGCAGGCGCCATCAGCTTTTTAGGGCGGTTCAAATCGGAAGACACCATTTCCGTTATGGTAAAGATATAAATTTTATTGGGAGGAGACGCTGGCTTTATAGTTTTTAACGGCACGCAGTATGCCCTGTGCAATCTCATTCTGCCCTTCTGCAGAGGCCAGATATTTTTCCTCTTCAGGGTGATTGATAAAGCCGGTTTCAACCAAAACAGCCGGCATGGCGCTGTGCGCCAGCACCAGAACGCCTTGTTCCTTTACACCTATACTTTCACGGCCATCACCTTTAAACGCTTTATTCAGCAGGTCGCCAAACAGTATGCTGTATTTGCGGTATTTTTGAAGGTAAGCGTTCAACACAATGCGGTTTATCGGGTCGCTGGCATCGTATTTTTTGTATTTTTCCTGATAATCTTTCTCCTGGTAAATCGCCGCGTTCTCGCGTATGGCCTCCACTTGTTCGCTAACGCGATGCATGCCGTAAACCAGTAGCATTACACCCTTTCGTCTGCCCGGTTTTTCAGGCGAGGAGTTGCAATGAATGGATATGAACAGATTGCCGTTGGCTTTATTGGCTATTTCAGACCTTCGGTTCAGTTCAATAAAGGTATCGTCGCTGCGGGTCATCACCACGTCTATACCGGGCATTTGCTCTTTTATAGCATCTCTTAACTTTTTAGCGATAGCCAAAGCCACAGTTTTTTCTGACGCGCTTGAGCCGTGAGCGCCCGGGTCTTTACCACCATGTCCGGCATCAATAACTATGGTTTTAAACTTAAACGTAGTTTCTGCTTGTGGCAGCTTAGTTTGTTGGGTAAATGAACTTAAAGTGAGATATATTGAAAATGCTGCGAAACTTAAAAATGCTGCGGTAATGCTCAGTTTACGGATGTTCATTAATATAAATTTCTTTTGGGTATAAATATGACCGGAAAAAGCGGTAATAGTTTAGCTGCACTTAGGGCATAAACCCGTAGCGCTAAAGTTAAACCCTTCCAGTTTGAAGCCCTTAGGCAGCGTTATCTGCGGAAAATCGTGATCATCAAGGCAGTATACGTTATTACATTTGGTGCAGTTAAAGTGCAGGTGCTCATCGCGGTGATCGTGCTCGTCGCAATCAGATGAGCAGAGCGCGTAGTTTGCCGTTCCGTTCAGGTCAAAAACTTTGTGAATAATTCCTTTTTCTTCGAACGCGCTTAAAATTCTGTATAAAGTTACCCGGTCAACATCGCCAATAACGCCTTCCAGGTCAGGTTGCGAAGTAGCTACATTTTTAGCCGAAAGCATAGAAAGCACCCTTAGCCGTGGTTCTGTACGTTTTAGGTTATGCTTTTTAAGCAAATGCTCAAAATGTTGTTCACTGTTATGTGTATGTGCCATTTGTGGTAGGAATAATAAAACAGAGCAGCAAATTTACTAACAATAACGCCGTATTAAAAATAGTGTTTTAATCGTGTATATGTCCTGGCCGCCTGTTGTGTTTTAAATGAAAAAAATGCGGCTCTGTGTTGCACTTTTCAACAAACTTGTAATTTAAAAAATGCGCTAATGCAATGATAAGGCCCCCGGCGGGTACAACAATGGCCTCGGCCCATAAATGCAGATAAACATGGCCTAATATAATCAGCGCAAAACCCACTAAAAGCAGCAATAGCGGTAAAGCGCGGCGGTGCGTGCGAAAGTAAGCCATAAAGATGGATGATACACCCAACAGTAAAGCCAATGCGATCATTCCCCACTCAAATAAAGGGTTGGTTAAAAACCCCAAACCGGCAAGCGGCAAAAATGTGAGCAGTAGCGGCACAATAGCGCAATGCAGCGCGCAAAGCGTAGACGCTGTCATGCCGATATGATCTAATTTTGAATGACGCCTTTTGGAATTCACGCTGCAAATATAGGATAAATGCAACTACATTGCGTTTTATTTTTTTATGATTATATTGATATGACATTTACGAAATGCGGTTTTAAAACTATATTTGTTTAGTTGGAAACCGGGGAAAAACTTTTTTCGTATACAACTAACAGGAATATAACTTTTTTTAAACCGATACGTATAACCCTAAATATGAACGCCGATAGTAAGCCTGTAAGTATCCTGTTAATTGATGATGATGAGATCAATAATTTCATTTCAATAAAATTGATAAAAAAAGCTATAGAGAATACCGAAATATCTGCCTGCCTTAACGGGAGGTTTGCTATTGACGAGTTACTTCAGATACAAAAGAGAGACCCCAACGAGCTGCCCGATTTTATTTTACTGGATATTAATATGCCTATTATGAATGGCTGGGAGTTTTTAGACGAATACAGGCGACTTAATATTGACCCGGCAGGCAAAAGCAAAATATTTATAATCTCCTCATCAGTTTTTAGCAACGATATCAACAAGGCTAAGTCCTATCCGCTGGTAAAAAACTTTATTTCGAAGCCGCTTAGTGTAGAGAAGATTAAGGAAATGTTCGCGTTGTAATTGTTATCGCGCCGCCATTATCCGCTGGGTAAGCCCAACAAAATCTTCAACGCTTAACCTTTCTGCCCTCAGATCAAGTGTGGCGTCATCGCTCATCTTTTCTTTATTAATTAAGGAGGATAAGGCATTGCGTAAAGTTTTGCGGCGTTGGTTAAACCCGGCTTTTACTATCTGCCAGAAAAGTTTTTCGTCGCAATTTAGCGCCTCGTTGCTATTACGGGTAAGCCTTATAACAGCTGATAAAACCTTTGGCGGCGGATTGAATACGCCTGCCTTTACCGTAAAAAGATATTCTACTTTATAATAAGCCTGCAAAAACACGCTCAAAATGCCGTACTCTTTGCTGCCTGGTTTAGAGGCGCAGCGCTCGGCCACTTCTTTCTGGAACATGCCCACCACTTCAACCACCTGCTGCCGGTTATCTAATATTTTAAAAAGTATCTGCGATGATATATTGTAAGGGAAGTTGCCGATAATGGCCAGCGGGCCGGTAAAGGCAGCACCGAAATCCATCTCTAAAAAATCAGCATTAATAAGCCTGCTGCCTAGTTCCGGGTACTTTTTCTGCAAAAACTCGTACGATTCGGTATCAATATCTATCAGGTGTACCTGGTAACCTTCGCGCTGCAATAATATGTCAGACAGGATGCCCATTCCGGGCCCCACCTCCAATACCTGGGCGTATCTTCCATCGGGCCGCAGGCTGTCCACAATCTTTGTGGCTATGTTTTTATCCGTAAGAAAATGCTGCCCTAAATGTTTCTTCGCCCTTACTAATGACATTGTGTTATGTAATATTTGAACAAATTACGTCATATTTGTTCTTTTACAAGGAATAAATAATAACATGAGCGAAAAACCTAAGGTAGGGATAAGCATAGGTGATGTAAACGGCATTGGCCTGGAGATCATCATCAAAACACTTGCAGACAGTAAAATATTTAATTATTGCACTCCTATTGTTTACGGGCATATAAAGGTGGCATCGTTTTATAAAAAAGCGATGGAGGCCACTGAGCTTAATTTTAATATAATTACACATGCATCGCAGGCGCAGCACAAACGCGCAAACCTGCTTACCTGCTGGGAGGAAGAAGTAAAGATAGAACCCGGCACCCCTGATAAAGAAACCGGCAAGTTTGCATTTGCGTCGCTTGAAAAGGCTACTGCCGATTTGTTATCCGGAGAAATAGAAGCGCTGGTTACAGCACCTATTAATAAAGATACCATACAAGGCGAAGATTTTAATTTTCCGGGCCATACGGAGTATTTACAGAGCAAGGGCGAGGCGGCAGATTCGTTGATGTTTTTGGTGAGCGATACTTTGCGGGTTGGCGTGGTTACAGGGCATATCCCGGTATCGCACATAGCCCCCAATATTTCTACAGAGAAAATACTGGCCAAGATAAAGCTGATGAACACCAGTTTGAAGCAGGATTTTTGGATCCGCAAACCTAAAATAGCGGTATTGGGCCTTAACCCTCATGCCGGTGATAACGGTTTGCTGGGCCATGAGGAACAGGATGTTATTATCCCTGCCATTGAGGAAGCCCGCGCTGCGGATATCCTGGCTTTTGGTCCGTATCCTGCTGATGGTTTTTTTGCAAACGGAACCTATTTACAGTTTGACGCGGTACTGGCCATGTATCATGATCAGGGCCTTATTCCGTTTAAACAAATAGCATTTGAATCGGGTGTTAATTTTACTGCCGGGCTAAAGTTTGTGCGCACATCGCCAGATCATGGTACGGCGTATGATATAGCAGGTAAAAATAAAGCCTCAGAGGTTTCCTTCCGCGAAGCGTTGTTTAGCGCTATTCACATTGCCAAAAGGCGCAAAGAAGGTTTAGAGCTGGCAGAAAATCCCTTAGCATTCACCAAACTAAGCCGCGACAGGGATTAAGGGCTTATTTAAGCTCTTTGATCTTCAGGTTTCTATAGGATACTGTATTGCCGTGATCTTGCAGAAGAATGTGGCCTTCCTTTGCCTCGCCAAAGCCTGGGTAGATCTTGTATTTACTTTCGGCTACCAACTGTTTAAACGCCGGCGAACCACGATCGTATTCCAGTACTTTAACGCCATTTAGCCAATGCTCAACGTGGTTGTCTGGTGTTACTTTAACCATTGCTTCGTTCCATTCGCCAATGGGCTTTATTGCTGATACTGGTTTATTGGCGGGAATAAGATCATACACAGACCCCAGTTTGCGGTTGCCATCTTTACCGGCTCGTGCATCGGGGTGTTTTTCGTCATCTAAAACCTGGTACTCTAACCCAATGTTAGAACGGCTTTTTTCATCGCGGGTAACAAAATATTTCAGGCCGCTGTTAGCACCATCGGTCAGTTTAAAATCAAACTTTATTATAAAGGCAGCGTATTCTTTTTCAGTAACTATATCACCCGTAGTGCCGTAACCGGTGGTAGCCATTATGGAAAGCACACCGTCGTTCATTGCCCATCCTGTCGGAAAATCAGTTTTAGAGCCACCACTTTTCCAGCCGGTTGATGTTTTACCATCCCAAAGAAGCGTAAAACCATCTTTTTGCTCTGCTTTAGTGAGCTGATTGTTTTGTGCAGATGCGCTACTCACGTTAGCAGCTAAACTAAACGCGCAAAATATTAAACGTATGCTTCCTTTCATAATTGGTTATTTGATGCTTACTCAAAAGTATTAATCAGGTTTTTCAAAACCCAACAATCAGGATAAAATAAAAGAGGCTGTAACGTTTGCGTAACAACCTCTTTATAAACACATATTTTAAATTACGACGCAAGCAATTCATCCAGATTGCTAAGCCCCATTTTAAAGCCTCCCTCAAAGCCCATTTGCAGTATCTGCTCTAAACTGGCCTGGTCATCAAAACTTAGTTTTACATCAACTTTTGATCCTGTTTCGGTAGCCGAAAATACGTTGTGCCAATACATGGTTGGCATGCCAGCGGTTATATTGCCGTTCTCATCGCAAAAATTACTGGCGGCTCTAAAGCTTTTACCGGGATCTATTTCCGCAAAATCAACCCTGCAGTAGTGGGGCTCGCCTTCGGGGCCTTGCATGTAATATAGCCATACGCCGCCGCCTTTAAAATCCATACTTTGGGTAACGGCTTTCCATGGGCGCGGTGCCCACCATTGGTCAAGCAGTTGGGCTTGCGTCCAGGCGGCCCAAACGCGTTCTACCGTACCTTTAAATTCTCTAACTACATGAAGGGTTTTGTTAGGCAGATCTTTTTCTACCACAGTCTCATAATTTGTCATAGCTATTTGTTTTTTGGTTATCCTATTAAGTTGTCTAATTGATCAAAGCGGTCTTCCCATTGTTTTTTAAACTGTTCTAACCATAAGTCTATCTCTTTCATTTTTTTAGCGTTAAAGTGATAATAAATTTCGCGGCCGGTTTGTTCTTGTTTAACCACCTCGCACTCTGTTAATATTTTAATATGTTTTGATACTGCCTGCCTGCTGCTGTTAAAATGCTCGGCCAGCGCGTTGGGCGTCATGGCTTGTAGTGCCAACAGCGCCAGTATGGCCCGGCGGGTGGGGTCGGCAATTGCCTGGAAAATGTCTCTTCTTATCATAATTTGCAACCGTTTGATTGCAAACATACATGCAACCGATTGATTGCGCAAATTTTTGTTGAAATTTATTTTAGTTTTTTATGTACAACAATAATTAGCTTTGATAAAGCCTGAAAATAAAACATAAAATTTACTAAAAAAATTAGCATTTATCAATTTAATTATTATTTTTGCTGAAGATATATTTTTAAGATGAGCAACGCAGATAAGTTAAAAGCATTGCAGCTTACATTGGATAAGCTGGAAAAATCATACGGAAAAGGCACCATAATGAAACTTGGCGACTCTGTTATTGAAGCGACAGAAGTTATTTCAACCGGATCATTAGGGTTGGATATTGCATTGGGCGTAGGTGGTTTACCTAAGGGCCGTGTGATAGAAATATACGGACCTGAGTCATCAGGTAAAACTACATTGGCCATACATGCCATAGCCGAATCACAAAAAAATGGTGGCATTGCCGCGTTTATTGACGCGGAGCACGCGTTTGATCGCTTTTATGCTAAGAAGCTGGGTGTTGATGTAGAGAATTTATTGATCTCTCAACCCGATAACGGCGAGCAGGCACTTGAAATTGCAGACAACCTGATCCGCTCCGGCGCTATTGATATATTAGTTATTGACTCGGTTGCGGCATTGGTGCCTAAGGCAGAGATCGAGGGCGAAATGGGCGACTCGAAAATGGGTTTGCACGCGCGCTTAATGTCTCAGGCTTTGCGTAAGCTAACCGGTACCATCAGCAAAACAGGATGCTGCTGTATCTTTATTAACCAGCTGCGTGATAAGATAGGCGTAATGTTTGGTAACCCAGAAACTACTACCGGTGGTAACGCGCTTAAATTTTACGCTTCGGTACGTTTAGATGTTCGCCGCATATCGCAGATAAAAGATACCGACGAAGTATCAGGCAACAGGGTTAAAGTTAAGATCGTTAAAAACAAGGTTGCACCTCCGTTCCGCATTGCAGAGTTTGACATTATGTTTGGCGAGGGCATTTCAAAGGCAGGCGAGATCATTGACCTGGGTGTTGAGCACAACATCATTAAAAAAGCAGGATCTTGGTTTAGCTATGGCGACACCCGCTTAGGCCAGGGCCGCGACGCCGTTAAACAATTAATATTGGATAACCCTGAGCTAATGGATGAGCTGGAAACCCGTATTAAAGCCGAAGTTACCGGTGATAAACTGGTAGAAGAAGCTTAGTTGGTGGATTAGTGATCAGAGAACAGAGATTAGTTATTTATAAGCCGCTCATTTTGAGCGGCTTTTTTGTGCCTTTCTGTTTCTAACAAACTAATTTTTAACCAAATTTCAATAGGTTGTTAATTAAACGATCACTAGTCAACTAATCTCTAGTCACCAATCCACTAAACCCAATTTAACATTAACCCATATATATTTAACAATTTGGTTAATCAAACTTGAAGTTGACCTTATAAGCGTTAGGTAGTTTTGTAATATAATTTAGCAGTATTACTTAATGCAACATCAAAGGCTTAAAGTAACATTTCTAAAAACAATATTTCTTGTTTTACTGGCTCTGCCTCCCCTAATAAGTAGCGCCCAGGTTATTCCCCTCCCAAACGCCTTTGCCCATAACGATTATTTTCACGACAGACCCTTGTTTGACGCGCTTGATAACGGATACACCTACATTGAAGCTGATGTGTTTTTAAAAAACGGAAAATTGATCGTTGCTCATCTGAATCCCTTTTTTAAAGAAAGCCGTACGCTTGAGAATCTGTATTTAAAGCCTTTGCAAAAACGTATTGCCGAAAGTAGTGGTACGGTTTACAAAGGATACAATGATCAGTTTACCCTGATGATAGACATAAAAAACAATGCCGACGAAACATACGCAGTGCTAAAAAAAGTTTTGCAGCAGTACAGTAAAATTTTGTCGCGTTACCAAAATGGCGTTTTTATACCCGGCCCTGTTAGTATAGTAATATCAGGTAATAAGCCCCACAATGCAATTATGTCAGAAACAGACAGCTTTGCTTTTATTGATGCTGATTTGCTGCAAAGTTCCGGGCCAATAAGTGTCAGGCATATTTACACCATGGCCAGCTGTAAATACTCCAAATTACTTAACTGGAAAGGCGATGGCAATATGCCCGCACCACAAAAACGGCGTTTAACATGGTTTATAGCCGAAGCACACAAAGGCGGTAAAAAGGTTAGGCTTTGGGCATCGCCGGAGAATAAAGATGTATGGCGCGAACTGTTGAGTTGTGGCGTAGATCTGATCAATACAGATAAGCTAACCATGCTTAAAAGCTTTTTGATTGATAATGCCTCAATATACGCCAGCGCAAATTGACTACTTAACCGAAATCTGGCGCCGGTTTACCGTATGCGCGCTGAAATAACCTAACACCGGTTTATCAAAATTGTTGGGTGGGTTGGTAGGCGCCACCGAGGCATTGCCCATGCCGTTGCCACTTTGTTTGCTAAAGGTGAACCAATAAGTATAAATACGTTCATCAATACATTGCATTTCCAGGTCTATTTTGTCCCCGGTTTTTATTTCTATATCGTCCTGATACAATGCAACGCGCACCGGGCGGCCATCATTAAACTGGTCGTTCCGCGCAAATACTTCTTTAACCAACTTACCGTTTACTGTCATAACAAAACGATACTGATTTTTTATACCGGGAGCATCGTCGTAATATAAAACAACCGTTTTATCTATTTTGCCCTGAAAACTCTGCTCTTCTATCCCAACTGAGTCTATAGATGTCTGATTGGGCATTGTTGACGACGCTTTGTAGGTTTGTCCGTCAACATCAACCTGCAACGTATAAGTTCTGCCCAGACGGCCTATAAAGGTGGGACCCTGATATACCCCTGGTGAGGTTTCGATTAATGATAAAGAAGTGGTGCCACTTGTTATTTTTACCGTTGCCCCGCTAACCCCGGGAAAATTGCTTGGCTCATCAAAGCCTACTGACCGTGAGATCCTTACCGTTGGGGTTTGCGACACGTTGATAATAGCGCCCTCAATAACCAGCTGTGGGGCAGACGCCTTTAAATTAAGGTCTATAACCTTTTCGCAGGAACTAAAAGCTATAACTGTTATACAAAGAGCCGTTAACCTATATAGTGCTTTCATTGTTAAAACTTAAAGTTATAAGTAACTGATGGAACTATACCAAACAAACTTGTTTTTACTGCCTCGGTTCGCGATGGATCAGCGGCATTATCTCTGAATGTAATGGTGTACGGGTTCTTTCTGTTATAGGCATTATACAACCCGAACGTCCAGCTGGAATGGAACTTTTTATGTTCGCGGCCGTCAAGCGTTATCCCCAGATCCAGGCGATGATAGGCAGGCATTCTATCTACATTACGTAGTGGATAATAGAAAGTTGTAATGCCGCCAATACGATATTTTCCCTGCGGATAAGTTACAGCGTTGCCTGTGCCATAAACAAATGTTGCAGATAGCGTTACGCGTTTACCGGTCTTATAAATACCAACCACAGATATATCGTGTGTGCGGTCATAGGTAGCCGGAAAATACTTGCCGCTGTTTATCGCATCAAACCGTCTCTCTGTTTTTGACAGGGTATAACCAATCCAGCCGGTAAGCTTTCCAACCTTTTTCTTAACAAATAATTCTAAGCCGTATGCTCTTCCCTGGCCGTATACTAATTGCGATTCAACATCATCATTGCCAATAAGCTGCGAGCCATCACGATAATCTATCAAATTGCTCATATTTTTATAATAGGCCTCGGCAGAAAACTCATAGGTGTTATTGGCTTGGTTTCTGAAATAACCTACAGCATACTGATCTGATATACCCGGTTTTATGTTATTACTGCTCATCACGTACAGATCTGTTGGTGTACTTGCAGTTGAGTTGGCCAGCAGGTGGATGTTCTGCGTGTTACGATTATAGGATGCTTTTACCGAACTAAGCTCGGTGAGCTTGTAATTTATTGAAACGCGCGGCTCGGGGTTAAAGTAGCTTTTAATTGCCTGGCCGGATGAATAAGTGTTTGTTGCAGTTATGGCTCCGCCGGCATCATATGTATTTATTTTACCGGGCCCGATAAGCGAAAACCAGCTTAGCCGGGTTCCAAAAATAATATCAAATTTGTCAGATGGCCGCCACTCGTCAGACACATAGGCGGATGTCTCAAAGCCATAGCGGCTTTGGATCTCCCGCGGGTTGATAGACGATGACCGCGACGAGCTTATTTCGCCGGGAGCTATATTGTGACGAACGGCGTTAACACCAAAAAAAAGCGTGTGCTTATCAGATAGGTAATACTGAAGGTCTTCTTTAAGATTAAGATCACGTATTCTGGAAGTTACCCTGAAGTCTCGGTTGGCATTATAACTTTCTATAATGTAACTGTAATTGCTGTAAATAAGCGAGGTGTTTAAAAACAGCTTACTGTTAAAAACATGATTGAACCGCAGGGTACCGGTTTGATTGCCCCAATTGGTTTCAAAATTGTTTTTAAGGCCCAGCACATCTTTTCCAAAGTATCCTGATATAAAAATTGTGTTTTTGTCATTCAGATGATAGTTGGCCTTGGCGTTAATATCATAAAAATAAAGGCTGGCATTACGCGTGGTCGAATCGGGCGATAGCTTTAAAAACATATCGGCGTATGTGCGCCGCGCGCTAACCATAAACGAGCCCTTATTTTTTACAATTGGCCCTTCAACCTTTATGCGCGATGCTATAAGCCCTATGCCACCTTGCACAGTAAAATTCTTATCATTACCATCAAGCATCTTTATATCCAGTACAGATGACATGCGGCCGCCGTATTGAGCGGGCATCCCGCCTTTATACATGCTTACATCCTTAATGGCGTCGGTATTAAAAGTTGAAAAAAAGCCGAACAGGTGCGAGGCATTGTATACCACAGCTTCATCCAGCAAGATAAGATTTTGGTCTGATCCTCCGCCGCGAACATAAAATCCGGTATTACCATCGCCGGTTGTTTTAATGCCCGGCAAAAGCTGGATGGTTTTTAAAACATCTTTCTCGCCAAAAATTACAGGAATATTGTCCAGCTGTTTAACATCTAACCGCATCATACCCATCTGCGCGCTTTCAATATTATCCGCCTCGTGGCCTGAATTGGCATTAACAGATACTTCGGTAAGGGTATTATTAGCGGTGAGCGTTATGTTAACCTGTGTATTTGCAGTTAAAGCCAGCGTTTGCGTAAACGTAGTATAACCCACAAAGCTTACCACCAATGTATAATTGCCCTGCGCTGCGCTTAACGAATAGAATCCGTAGGCGTTGGTTGCCGCAGCGCTTTGTTTTATTTCAAGCAATCTAACAGTGGCGCCAATCAGGGTTTCGCCGGTGGTGGCATCTTTAACCTTCCCACTAACGGCATAGTTTTTTTGCGCGTAAACATCGGTGCAACAAAAACAAAACAGCAGGGAAAGCAACAAATAAAAAACCGGAAACTTATACATTAGCGGCGGGTCATGGTTTAATTGGCCCAAATATATTCTATTAAGCCTTATCAAAACGGCATTTATGTTATAATAGTGTGTTTGGTGGCTATTATGTCGTTTCTTCTTCTCTTTCAACGGTAATAGTACACTCGCCAACAAATGCGGCTAAAGCACCAACGGCCGCTAACACAGGCGCTATTACAGCAGCAACAACCCCTATGGTCACCGGGAAAGTTATTAGCTCTTTTCCTTCTTTATCGCTAACG
Organism: Mucilaginibacter calamicampi; assembly: GCF_042676765.1. Lineage (NCBI taxonomy): Bacteria > Pseudomonadati > Bacteroidota > Sphingobacteriia > Sphingobacteriales > Sphingobacteriaceae > Mucilaginibacter > Mucilaginibacter calamicampi. Next base: position 137,803 of record NZ_JBHTHU010000022.1, on the reverse strand, counting down.
GTTATTCTCCGTATATTGCCTTCTTCAATCAGTTCCTTTACTTTCCTTAAAAGGTTTTCGCCCTTCAAGGTAAAACTTTCTTTAATTGCCATAATGTTTTTATTGTATGACGGTGATCTATATTACATTGTTACATTTTTGATTAAAACCCAATATTAGTTGTTAAATCCTTATATTTAATGTGTGCAAGACCGGGAATCTGTACAGAAAAGAAATGTGTGAACGAACAAATTTATAACGCATGGAGCAAGACCATAAGAATAATGATCTCCTGACGCCGGATCACCCTGTCAATTTAAAGAGCTTGTACGCTCAGTATGCCGGTAAGCTGCTCGGATACATTTTGCCAATTGTAAACAATCGCGAGCTGGCCGAGGAATGTGTTGTTAAGGTTTTCGCCTATATTTCCACATCAAAAACCGGTTTACCTGCAAGTAACTACAGCAACACGTGGAGCTGGCTCACAAAGCTTGCAAATAACCAGATCCAGCCGCTGAGCGAAGCCACAGGTGAGTGTAAATCCGTTATCAATAATACTACGTATATACAAGGCCATAAATATCTTAACAGAATGAATGAAGCTCAGCGCCGGGTTTTTTGCGGGGTGTATTACCACCGTAAAACTACTGCCGAATTGGCTAATGAATTACATTTGCCTGAACAGGAGTTGAGGCATACATTGAAGGAAGCTTTTATGATAATAAGGAAAGTGAAGGATGCATATTAAGGAATACATAGAAAGCGGAGCATTGGAAGCTTTTGTGCTGGGCGTGGCAAGTGAGGCTGAGGAGAGGGAGCTTATGCAACTCAAGAGGCAATATCCGGAAGTGGATAAAAACCTTGCCGAGCTGGAAGCCGATATGGAGCGGATAGCCCAATATATGGCTGTGCCTCCGCCACCTGACATGTTTGAGCGGATAGAAAATACCGTTAATGACCTGGTGATAGCCCCTGAAACCAAGGTAATGCGTTATGCCGATAGGGAATGGCGGCAACAGAACCAGCAGGAAAACAAAAGCCGTTATATTGAGGTTGAGGCCGAATCTAACTACATGCGCTTACACAAAAGCTGGAAGTGGGTTTTTGCCGCTGTGTTTGTTTTAGGTAAGATATTTTTAGCCTGCGCCATTTACTTTTATCTGGAAAGCCGCCAGGCCCAACAACAGGTGCAAGAGCTTAAAGCTGAAAGCAGAGCGCTGCAACATCGTTAAAAACAATATTTTATAAATACTTGATTATAAACGTTAAAAAAGAAAACGTTTGCGTAGTGAATTTTAAAAAAAATTGTGTATAGTAAAATAATCACTATATTTGTGGTTTGGTAAGAATCCTTTCTTACTAATGTGATAAGGTTTAGGTTGGAGCCTTCTGACAGCGAGTGTCGGGAGGCTTCTTTTTTTGTAAAAACCGGTAATCACATTGCATTTCTTCAAATATTCAGGTCAACACATCGCGTTTTATCCTTTAAAACAAGGCTATAGCAGGCCAGTTTTTTATCTTGAAAACCAGCGCGTTAAGTAAAAATATGCGGGCAGGTACAACAATTGGGCGGCTAAAAACGTCATTAATACAGGTTTTAACAAAAAGGAAGGAAACGTATAACGCACTTTACTCAACTAATATCTATTTATTCACTAAAAGAAAATTACATGAGAAAGTTCCTTTTTATAGCAGCTGTAGCTACGTCGGCATTATATTTTGTAACCGGCAATGCTTCGGCACAAGTAGCAGATACAACCAAAAAAGCAACACCAGCAACCACAACACCAGCTTCAGCAGCAGCAGCAGCTCCGGCTGATGATGTGGCAAGGGTATTATTAAGCAATGCCGATTACTCTACCGCGGCTGCCGCATTTAAAACAGCAGGATTAGATACTGTATTGAAGGCAGGCGGCCCTTATACTATTTTTGCACCTAATAATAACGCTTTCACCAAGTTGCCCGCCGGCACGTTGGAGGGTTTAAGTAAAGATCCGGCTAAGCTAAGTGCTTTTTTAAAGGGCCACGTTGTGAATGGAAAATACGGCAAAGCCGACATTATAAAGGCCTTAACAGAAGGGAAGGGCAAAGCAACTTTTACAACAATTGACGGGCAGGCTTTAGCCTTATCGGTAAGTCCGAATAAAACATTGCAGCTAACCAATTCTGCAGGCAATAGCGCCGAGGTTTCGCTTTACGACCTTATTGGCACCAACGGTGTTGTTAATGGTATAAACGCGGTATTACTACCCAAGTAAAATTAATTAGCGTATAATTTTGCAATGCCCCGGTTGGTAGCCGGGGCATTTTTTATGCGAACTACCAACAGAAAGTATCATCTCTTTTGTGGATGGCTTGTACGTTTGTACCTGCGCCACACTTTATACCAGTTTTTGTTGTTGGGGTAGTGTCGTTGTGCGGTACTGTTATTAAAAATAACAGCTACCATTAACAGTATTATTGCGCCCGCCAAAACCGGGTTTAATACATAGATATAACCTAATGCATGTATTTTTTCAGAACCTATATTGGCTATTAAGGCGGTGGCCCCACCAGGTGGATGCAGCGTTTTTGTGATCTGCATTAACACAATTGATATAGACACTGATAGTGCCGATGAAAGCCATAGCTGGCCGGGTATTAACTTATAAATGGTAACACCCACCAAAGCTGCAATAACATGGCCGCCTATAAGGTTGCGGGGTTGTGCCAGGGGACTGTTGATAGCGCCATAAATTAAAACAGAAGAAGCACCAAAAGATCCTATCAGGAAAAGATTATCAGCGCCGTTAAAGTGCCGGCTACTTATTATTCCTATTAATCCAATACCGAAGAAAGAGCCCAGAAAGGTCCAGAAATGCTCTTTGTAGTTAACAAGTGTTTCTTTGTAAACAATGTATCGCGCCGTTCTAACATGCCGGTGTATCTTTTTAATCATTACGGCGGCGAAGTTAACATTTAAGCGGTTTGTACGGCTATAAATTAAGAACAGATAACGTTATCCATTTATTTATACCATTCGCCAAAACTATAAAAGCCCTGCATTTGCAGGGCTTTTATAGAAAATAATGTTTGCGTATTAATAAGTACTACTTCCAGTCATCGGTTCTGAAAGGGTTAACCGGCAAACCCTCTTTGTTAAACAGGTTTGACATGGCTATGTTAGTGAACGAGAAGCGTACAGCCACCGGGTTAGGCACTGCCTTGCTCGAAACCACTATTTTTCCTTTATCTAATTTTACTTCATCAGCCGGTACAAAGTTATGGTCTTCGCCTGCTATGGTAAACTCCGTGGCCTTTTTGGCATCGCCTTTAAGCATAAAACCGTTTGGCGCGTAATCAAGGTATAAAGTAGCCTTGCCTTTGCTTATCTCCATGCGATTAAACATGGGGTTACGGTATTCTGGCAGTGGGATAGGCTTTTTATAAGTATCAGCCAAAGCCAGGTTAGCCAGCCTGTTACCTACGGTAAGCTTGTCTATAGGGTGCTGGCTTTTAATATCATCAACAAGGTCGGTTATTACCACCATGCCTGTTTTAGGGTACTTAAGTGTACGGGTTTGCTGCTCGTACAACAAAGCCGCATCAATAGGTAATTCGTAGCCCGAAAATGGTGCTATCTGCACAATATAAAACGGAAACTCGTTGCCATTCTTTGTGCGCCAGTCGGCAATCATGCCGGTAAGCATTTTCTCGTAAGCATAGGCGCGTGGCACGTTACCTTCGCCCTGGTACCATAAAGTGCCTGCAATTGTATAGCTTATAATAGGCGCTATCATTGAATTATAGATAAGGCCGGGTTTGTCAGGACGGTAAGTAACGGTCTTTATCGTTTTTGAGGCCTTTATCATATCGGCATCGCTATCAATAATTGATTGCGGCTCCCACAATTCTATCGGCGTTCCGCTCCAGGCCGACTGGATCAAACCTATAGGAACATTCAACTCTTTGTTTATCTTTTTACCAAAAAAGTAAGCTACTGCGCTAAATCTTTTTAATGATTCCTCGTTACAAGCCACCCATTTTCCATCTGCAAATTCCTGCGGATATTCTGACGATGCATGAGCTACCTGAAAAAAGCGGATCTTATCATTAGCCGCAGTTGGCAACTCGTCTCTTATTTGCTTGTTGTTGCTCACTTCCATGTTAGACTGGCCCGAGCATAACCACACCTCGCCTATTAAAATATTCTCTAAAACAATGGTATTGCTTCTCCCTTTCAGGGTAATGGTGTACGGCCCACCTGCGGGTGGGGTAGCTATCTGGATCTTCCATTTGCCTGCCGGACTTGACGTAACTTCATCCGGTGTGGTTTTCCAGGATGAGATCACCGTAAAGCGTTCGCTGGCATCGCCCCAACCCCATAAAGTGGCCTTGGCGTTTTGCTGTAACACCATATTGCTGCCGATGATAGGGGGAACGCGCACCAATGCGAAAGAGTTGGTTGCGCATAACAGCACAGCCAGTAAGGGCAATAAGTATTTTATCTTTTTCATTTATGAAGGATTATAATGCTTTAAAAATATAGGCAATCCACTACAATATCCTTAAAATAAGGAATTTGTCATTTCGAGCAATAGCGAGAAATCTATACATTGTTGAGCCACAAGACAGGCTTGTGTATAGATCTCTCACTGCGTTCGAGATGACATTTCTCCTATGTAAGAAACCTTACCAAGTCCTCTTACTCATCATTTTATCCACCTCGGCACGGGTCATTTTACCCAGTTCCGGATGGCCTGCCAGCCATTTAACAAATTCATCTTTTATAACGTCTGTCCACTGGCTGTCAATTTCGCCGGTGCTGAATTTTCCGGTACGCACCATCTCAAAACCAAACTGGTCCTTCCTTACTACAAATTCGCCGGTGCTTACTACCTCTTCGGCCATGTGTGCGGGTATAAATAATACACCTTCTTTTTGTACCAGCACCAGGTCGCCGGGTAATACCATCACATCACCAATACGAATAGGCCCGTTTAAGCCCATTAGCACCATATCCTCAGTAAATGATGGGTGAAAATCGCGCACCAAAGCACTGAAACCCTGCATGCGGCTTATCTCCTGCAGATCGCGGGCAGCACCATCAAACACCACGCCGTTGCCTGATTTTGCGAAGATGGAATTAGCCAGCGTTGAGCCCATAATGCCACCACCACTTATTTTACCAAAAGCATCAGCAACATAAAGATCACCTTTTTGCAATACATCAATCGGCCAGGAGTTGGTATTACCCTTGCGGCCCTGTTTAGCGCCGCGCTCCTTAACGTTCTTTTCAACATCCGGGCGGCTTGGCATATACATAGCCGTTACAGCACGCCCTGTCATGGTGATATCGCTGCTGCGTTTAAAATTACCTTCGTACTGATGTAAGTATCCGGCGTTTTTTAATACTGTCCAGGCATCATCAATCATAATGGTTTTGGCGCGCTCCAACAGCGCATCAGGTATTTTGGGCCTGCCATCCGCAAAGCGCTCACCCTTCCACTCTGATGTAAGGAAAAGCATTTCCTCTTTAGTAATAGTTTGTGCCAGCGTAGTTTTAACGGCTGCAACGAAAACCAATAGCAGTATTATAATCCCTCTTTTTTTCATCTGTTCAAATAGTGTAGTATGTTATTAAAATTTAAAATTGTCTGCTTTATCTAACATGATATTAGAAACGGCCTCTATACCCATACGCTCTTTTAATTGTGTTAGGTACAGGCTTTTTGGTGCAACGTGTTTGTCTAAAGACTCAATATAACCTCTTGGTTTTGAAAGATCCTGCAACGGCGCGTTATAAATTACTGATGCGGTACCGATATGACCGAATGAGTAGTTTTGAGCCGTTGGCGGTTGTTGGATCAGGAAATCACCCTCGCAGTTCCACATTACAATGTTGGCACCTGCCCAACCGATGATGTAATCCCAGAAACGGGCTGTTAAAGGCGCTTTTACGTTATCATACAATACACCGTTGGCCCATTTGTTATGCGGCTCGCTGGTTGAGTAAGGGTTTACAGCCTTACAATCTAAAAACACATTACCGCTTGCTTCCTGAGCTTGCAATACAAACGAGTGACGCCCTTTTTGTGAGAAGCAACGTTGTACTAAAGCCAATTGGCCTTGCAAATGGAAAATAAACCTGCGTGCACCCTGACGTACAGATACAGGCTCCCACGATTCTACGTCCTGAATAGTTACCCATTTAGTGCCTGCATTGGTTTGCACAACGCTATTAACAAAGTGATAAGCCGACATGCTGCGTACCCATACGTTTTTAGCATTGCTGATTGTTACCAGGTTTCTGTAATGGTTCTCATCAGAAAAATACTCTTCGCCTTTATAAGCGGCGGCAGGTTTATTATCGGGCCTGTCCATGTTATAATATTGCGAAGTACGTACAGTAGGATTGTATTCTGATATGCCACGAAGGTTCTCAACGCCCACGTTCTCAATACGGTTATCATCATATTTCACCACATCGCCGCCGCCCCATCTGGTTTCAATGGCGGTAAAGATGGGTGCGTCAACAGTAATGGTATTACCGCTTACGGCGGTTATCACACGGTCATACGTGGTTACAAACGGCCTCCACCTTTTGCCGTTGCCTACTGAGGCGCTGTCTACACCAAGTTCTTTTATCCACTCCTGGTTGCCGTAACGCCTAACCGAAACCTTATCGCCTACCTTAAAGCCTTTGGCAGATGCTAAGTTGAGTGAGCGCGCGCCAACGGGTACATACTTATCTGTAACCAATTGCTTGGTAGCTTCCTGTACAGCTATTCCTTTCTCGCCTGCAAGGTTGATCAATGAGGAACCCGCGTTACCGGCAGGACGTGGGGTAACCGTTCTGCCAAATAATATGGTACCAATCTCGGTTGATCCTTCTCCGCGCAATATAACGCCCGATGCTTTTATAGTTAAGGGTTTATCTAAAGGATAAGTGCCTTGTTTTAAAAGCACTGCGCCGCGGAAGCCCTGCGCATCTAACGGCATGGCTGATACTTTGTCAATGGCTGCCTGTATAACTACAGAGCAATCGCCTACTACCGGCCAAACGGTTACCTTATTAGGCACATAAGGTATGGCAACGCCACCGCCTTTGTAACCCGCGTTAGAAAAATCGGGGATCTTGTTGCCTAAACTATCGGCAGCGTAAACTAACTTACCATCCATCCCCGGATAAACCTTTGAGGTGTAGGGAGGAATGTCCTGCGCATGGCCCAGCATAGTACCGGCACACAGCGCAAATAAAGTAGCGGCGTAATATTTAATCTTCATAATAGGTTGTTATTCTTATTGTTTAGCCGGTTATTGGTAGCCGGTTTTGGTTTTTATTGAATTTAGCTGGTTAGCTAAGTAGTATATTTTATGCTTTAAACAACATGAACCGGACTTCCGGGCCGGTTCATGTTGCTTATTAAGATTATTTTATCTTCACGTTGTCGTCGCCGATCACGTCATAACCGCGCCATTTGAATGATTTGGCCAACTTTACAGCCGCAGGCCATGCTGTGCCCATGTGTTCTTTACTGTGTACCCATTTCATACGGTTAACTTCTGTATCATATGATAGCTGCAACTGGTAATTATAATCTGTAGACTCGCCCTCAATTTTTTTCTCGGTTGCTGCAGGGTATATTCTAACCAGCTTTGATTCTAAGTATCCTACCTGCTTTCTCATAGCAGGTACGTAAATGCTGGTGTACATTTTTTCAAAAGCCAGGGCATTCTTTTTCTCAACAACAAAATCCATTTGCAATAACATGGCTTTTGGTTGCGCTGCTGCAACACCACCTGTAGCGCCCGCGCTACCTACGGTAACGGCTGAGCCAATTGCTTCGCTTGAAGCGCCCGGTACAGGTGCCGCGCCAAATCTTGGTCCGGCAGCAGGCATTTTAGTTTTATCAACAGCTATACATACAACCAATAACTCCAGTTCTGATGTTGAGCTAATGGTCAATTTTTCGCCAACTGCGCCATAAAAGGCATCGTCCTGGGTAACAGGATATTTGGTTCCGTTAATATCCACATTACCGGCGCCATTTACTACATAGTAAATTTCCTCAAAGCCTTCCATTGTGCGTGTGCCCATAGCGGTGTTAGCCGGCATAAGTACATGGTCTACATTGTTCCAATTGGTTTGGAAAACGTCAGGGCTAAACAAGCGGCGCGAAGTGATGCCAGTACCTGTGTAGGTATTACCTGCACGCAGTTTTTCGCGGTCAAGCCTGCCTGAAACAAACTGAGGGATAGCATCCAACGGGGTTGAGCCCGGTAAGCGCGGATCGCCCAGGTTAAATACACCGCCGCCGCCGCCTCTGCTTTTACCTATACCAAAGTTTAGCCATTTACAGGTTTTGCCTGATGTATTGTACATACCATGTGCATCGCCCAATTTACATGGAACAAGTGCAGGGGCTTTGATTAAAGATGTACGGCCATTAATGGTGAATTCCGCTTCGCCTTCTAACAATACATACATTTCTTCCATGCTGTGGTGAAAGTGCTCGCCTATGCTTGAGTTGGCGTTTATTACACCCGCGTGCAGGTACATTAGGTTGGTGGTAAGTTCGCGTGGGCCAAATAACTGGGTAAAGGCCATAGTGCCTGCACCATCGTGTATTTTACCCTGCGCCCTCAGTTTTGAAGCATCGTTTTTAACAACACGTGATTTAGCAGCCGGCGGGCCGCCGGCACCCGGGCCGGGTTGAGCGTTGGCCACAAAAGTTGTAAGCGCTAAAAACAGGAATAATATTCTTTTCATGATTTTTTATAATTGGTTTAACTAATATACTTTTTATTTTAAAAAACACTCCGCACAATTCGCGAAGGTATCCGGTTTATGTTTAAACCTTTTGATCTGCTACCTGACAATAAGAATTTATAAAAATAAATTGGTTTAAAACGATTTATCGCAACCGGTTCTCAATCGTTTGCATACTAAACGGCTAAGTACAAATATAAATCTATACCGCACTATTGAAAGACAAAAAATGTAACATATTTGTCACCCTGTTAACTAAGCAATTAGCGGCGGATTACCGGATGTACTTTGTGCGTTTTCGAGCTAATTTACAAGGCTTTAAACAGACCATTTTTTTGTAAAATAAGTTAACTATTTTAGCGGCTGCAAAAAAGTGTCTGTGCATGACAATATTTTTTATTAATGGAAGAAACCCGGGCCGAAAAAACCTTTAATGTTGGCGACAGGATACGCATATTGCGTATTACACAAAAACGTACGCTGCAAGAGCTTGCAGACAATTGCGGCATGTCAAAAAGCATGATCTCAAAAATTGAGAATAACAGAACCATGCCGTCAGTTGCCACGCTGGTAAAAATTGCCCAGAGCCTTGGTACCACCATATCTAACTTAATGGAGCAGGATGGCTGGGCCAAAGCAATTGTTACTACCCGCGCCGAAGCTGAAGACAATCTTATTCGCACCGAAAAGGGATATTCCATTTTCCCGTATGCTTCTGAGTTTCACGAAAAAAAAATGCAGCCTTTTCTGTTCGTTGCCAAAAAGGGCGAGGTTAAATCGCACCAGCTATCGCACGATGGGGAAGAGTTTATATTTGTTATTGATGGCGAAATGAAAATGAAAGTTGGCGATGCCGAATACACCTTAAGAAAAGGCGACAGCCTGTACTTTAACACCATACAAAAACACGGTATAGTGCCAATATCAGACGTGGTTACTTACCTGGATATTTTTGTTTAATTATTGAATTACAGATTTACTGAATTATTGATTGAGTTGGTAGTTTCACTTATTGCTCGCCGCCGCAACTCATCACCCTTACGCGTTATGCTGTTGGTTGATCTCGGCTGAGTAAGCTTCCAATTCTTTATTCCTGATGATAGGCCCCATCAGCAACCATATGATCAATAAGCCTATTGCTGATATACCGCCGTACATAAACAACAGGTAATTATAACCCTGGGTAATATCGCCTTTGCCGAATACATTTAATGTGATACCCGAAAGCGACTGGAACAATGCACCGCCCAAACCTGTACCTACACAGGCAATACCCCATACCGTTGCTGATGAAGATTTTGGTACCACATCCGGCGGGCAAGCCAACGTGTTTGATGTGTAAGAGGTGTAACCAAACCCCGCGAAACCAAATATTATAAGAGCAGACAAGGGCGAGGTGATAACAAATGGCGCGCTTAATAACGAAATACCCATTATCCCTGCCGACAGGCAAACCGAAAGCTTACGGGCCTTGTAAATTGGCATCCCTCTTTTTATGATAAACTGCGTAAAGTAACCTCCCAGCACATTACCGATATCTGCTATAATGAATGGAATAGTTGCATACCAGCCAATTTGCTTTAAGCTCCAGTGGTGCACATCCACCATGTAACGGCCCAGCCAAAAAGTAACAAAATACCAAACCGGGTCAAGGAAAAACTTGCTGATGATAAGCGTAATTACGAACCTCGATTTTAAGAGTTGCTTAAGAGGTAGCGTTTTTTGCTTTTGCTCATTGATCTCCTGTTTAGGAGTATAATATATAAACCAGAATGCGGCCAACCATAAATATCCAAAAGCGGCTAAAATAATAAAAGTGGTTTGCCAGCTGTACATTATACTTAAATAGGCAACAAGGGGCGGTACAATAATTGCACCTAATGCGGCCCCGCTGTTAAATATACCCGATGCTGTTGAACGCTCTGCCGGCGGGAACCACTCGCTGGCCACCTTAACCCCGGCCGGCCAGTTCCCGGCTTCACCTATCCCTAAAAAAAAACGCACAACACCAAATTGCAATGGTGTTTTAACAAACGCGTGGCACAAGCCGGCGGTGGTCCAGAATGCCATGCATAGCGAGTAACCCAAACGTGTGCCCAGCTTGTCAATAACAAAGCCCGAAAAGGCATTGGAGATCATGTAAGCGATGAAGAACGCGGTGCCTATGTATCCAAAAGCACTGTCAGGTATCAGCTCGCGCAGGGGCCCCTCGGCACTGAGGTAGTTGAACGACAGGCGATGAACATAGTTTAAAACCGTAGCTAAAAACGCCATGCCGATCATGATCCAGCGCATTTTTAAAGGCTTAGGGAAGACAGCGGCATTTTCCATTGTTGAACGGTTTAAATATGTTAAGGCAATAAAAAAGAAAAGGAGGGGTCATGGTGAGCCCGTCGAACCACGGCGCGCAGGCCTCCCCGCGCACCCTTCGACAAGCTCAGGGTGACACCCACCCACGTTTGGTTTATAATTGGTATACATCCGCATCCCTCTTCTCACGGTGGGATGCGGATAATTATATTTTTATAGGGCCTTTACCGGCACTAATTTTTCTTCTTCGTTAACTACATTTATGTAGTTTTTAAGCGCACGGCCCATGCCTTCCCATTCAACCAGCATTTCATCATCCTGCTGCAGCAATACGCCTTTGCCAAAACTAAACTGGCCCGTACCAAAGTAGTGCACATGCGCCTGCAAAGGTATGCGGTGGCCTTCGTACTTAAATTGATGGTACTCTAAATTAGGCAGGTTGTGCGCCATAGCAGCCTCGCCTGTTTTAATGTTTTTGGCTTCCCAAAGTATCTGACCCTTGCGGCTCACGCTAACGTTGCCTGTAAGATCAGAAAAATCATCGGTTATTACCAACTCCGGGCCAATGGCGCTTTGCCTTAATTTAGATGGGGCCAGGTACAGGTAGTTTTTCTTTTCCATCACGTGGTCAGAAAACTCGTTACCGGTGGTAAAGCCTATTCTGTAAGGGTTGCCCTCGCGGTCAATAATATAAGCGCCTGCTATTTCGGGTTCCTCGCCGCCATCATTGGCATACGCCGGCACTTCTAAAAAATCGCCATGGCCCTTTAATGCAGAACCGTTGCCTTTGTAAAACCATTCAGGCTGTATGCCGGGTTTAGCTCCGTTGGATACGCCACCATCAACACCCCACCAGTACATTACCATGCTATCCGTGGGTTTTTGATCTGCCGACTCGTGCATGGCCTGGCGGTTAGCCGCGCTGTTTTTATGCGTAAGGCCGGTGCCTGATATCATGCACTCCAAAACGTTGGTAGGATGATCAAAAGCAGGCAATAATTTCCATTCGCTTTTGCCTTCGTATATTTCGTCGTAGCTTAATACCTTATCGCTGATGTTATCTTCAATAAGCTGCGTAATGGCTTTGCCGCCATCAATAGCTGCCAGCGCCAGGCTATAAACCGAATCAAATTTATTTATGATGTGCAGGTTGGGTTCTTTAACCACTGCCACGCATCTTGCCGAAGCGTTTTTAAGCTGTACTAAACGTGTCGTATTTTTTTCCATGCCGCTAATTTACTGAGCTATCCAGCCACCATCAATAGAAAACATGCCGCCCGTAACAAAACTTGATGCGGGGCTTGAAAGATACAGTGCCAGTCCGCCAATTTCGTACGGCTCGGCCCAGCGGCCAATAGGTATTTTAGCCATAAAGGCCTGGTACTTTTCAGGATCATTCAACAGCGGCAAATTCAATTCTGTAGCGAACGGTCCGGGCAATAACGCGTTTACGTTGATGCCATCCTTTGCCAGTTCCATTGCCAGGGCGCGGGTAAGCTGCAAAATTGCGCCTTTTGCAGTAGCGTAAGGCGTGCGTTCTGCCATTGCAGTTACGGATAACATAGAACCTAAATTTATAATGCGGCCGTAACCATTTTTCCGCATAGATGGGATAACTTCTTTAGCTGCCAGCCATGCCCCGGTAACATTTACCTGTTGCACCCGGTTAAAATCATCTAAAGAAACATCTTCAATTTTACCACGGATATTAATGCCCGCCGAGTTGATCAGGATATCTATTTTGCCAAAATGCTGTAAAACCGAGCTAACGGCCTGTTTTACACTCTGCTCGCTGGTAACATCGCAGATCTGGGTTATGCAGTCAACAGTAAAATCTGCCTTTATAACCTCTAACGCCGTTTGGTTTACCGCTTCATCTCGTGCTGCGATGGCAATTGCTGCGCCTGCTTCTGCCAGGGCCTGCGCCATAGCCAGACCAAGGCCGCGGTTGCCACCAATTATTAATGCTGTTTTGCCCGTAAGGTCAAATTGTTTTAATACGCTATGTTCCACTTATTCTATGATATTAAAATGTTCAAGACCTTCTGTTTTTAGGGTAAGCCCCATGCCCGGTTTGTTATCGTCCAGTTGTAGTTTGCCGTTTTCGGCTACCGCTTCGCCGTCAAATATATACCAAAACATTTCATTGCCCACCTCAATTTCTGTTTGCGGGAAATACTCTGCCATAGGCGATGCGAACGAGCTCATTACCACATGCAGGTTGTGCATTTGCCCGCCATGCGGAATAACCTCAACCCCGTTCATGTATGCTAATGTGCAAATTTTCTGCGCCTCGGTAAAGCCGCCTACGCGGTTGGTATCAAACTGAAATATATCCAAAGAGTCCGCCTTCAACAAGTCATAAAAACCAAAGCGGGTATACTCATGCTCGCCGCCGGATAGCGGGATATCAGTATAGTTTTTCAGTTTAGCAAAGTTGTGGATCTCATCCGGCAATAACATCTCCTCTATCCAGCGCAGGTTATAAGGCTCCAGCTCTTTAAGCAATTGCCTGGAGTAGTTAAAGTTGAAGCCCATGTAGCACTCCAGCATTATCTCCACGTCGTCGCCAACGGTTTCGCGCACTTTTCTAACCATTTCCACATTCTTCTTTAACCCGGCGTTGCCTTCGGTTAAAGGATACCCGCATCGCAGTTTCATGCCGGTAAAGCCTTGGGCTTTATAATGCGCGGCTTCCTGCTGCAATTGATCCAGATTACGGGTGTATAAACGGCTGTAATAAGTAGGGATATATTCTTTAGTACGGCCGCCCAGCAGCATAAAAACGGGTTGTTTGGCTGCCTGGCCTTTAATATCCCATAAGGCAATATCAATGGCGCTGATGGCTGCTATTACAGAACCCTTACGACCGTAAGCAACAGATGAACGGTACATTTTTTCGTACAGATACTCGTTATTCAGCGGGTTTTCGCCAATTAAAAGCGATTTAAATTTACTGTCGATAATAAGCTTGGTAACATCCGGACTTAACCCGGCGTTGCCGTAGCCTACTAAGCCATTATCAGTTTCAATCTCAACAACCAGCCAGCTAAAAAAGCGGTAGGCAGCTTGTGCGTCTTCCTGAAAGGGTAATAAACTAACGGGCGTTGCAAAAACGGTATCTATTGTTTTTACCGGCCCTTTCCATTGATAAAGTTTGGTGCGTATTGCTGTTATCTTCATTTATTATAAAAAAGTAATTATAGCATTAATTGGTTGTATGCCAGGCAATAATAAAGGTTGTTGCCAATTGGTAAACATTGTTGAACAAACATAAAATAAAAAGTGATTATGAAGGAATTTATTTTGCAACTATTGTACACTAGGAAAAGCGAGGTGTTGCAAAGAAGATGTGTACAGTAATGTTAATTTGATAAATGCCTAAAAAGCCTCGTTCAGGCCCAGAAAAAATCCCCGGGCGCCGTACCTGCCCCAGGCATAATCCAGGCATAAGTTGGTGCGTGTTGCTTTGTTAAACAAAACCCGCAGGCCACCCCCATAACCCGGCTGCCAATGCTCAAATAGTTTAGCGCCTGCATCATCATTAGCGGTTTGCATGTTTAAAAAGGCTACACCGCTCAAAAATTTATTATTGGTAATGGGGAAACGGTACTCTGCTTCTGAGTAGTTGTATTGCGTGCCTTTAAAATAGCCGGTAGTATAACCCCGCCCGCTGCGGAAACCGGCATCTTTTGCCGTCCCGGGCAATTCAAGGTAAGGCACCGCTCCGCTTAACAGGTACGATCCCCAGTTCCAAAAAGCAATAACATGCTCAGGGTGACTGGCTGACAGACTAAAATATTTACGAAAATCAGTAGTAAACTGCAGCGCGTTCTTGCTGCTGCCCATCCAGCTTTGGTTGGCGCGGAAACCCGCGTCTATATAAACGCCCTTATAGGGCCGGTTAAGGTTATCGCGCGTGGTATACTGAACATTAAATAACAAGGCATTGGCGGTATACCGGTCTCGTGCAAACCCGTAGCTGTCGCTATAAATATTGTAAGGTGTTGGGGTATTGCCCGCGGCACCTTCGTCAATATTGCGGCGGATGTCAAACGATACACCTGCACCTACAAAAAGGCCCTTATCAATCTCCTTATATACCTTTTCTCTGAAGTTGAAATAGAGCGAGTGGAGCGCCCGGGCCTTACGGTCGGGATTAGCCAGTACCTGGTCGGTTGCGTTACCTGTTGCCGGTGCCTGTCCAATACCCAGCCCAAAATCGGGCGTTACGGTTTTAGCCACCACCAGGTTACCTTGCAGGTTCCACTTATTGCCGGGGGTGTAAATGTTATGGTTGATGTAAAAATAAATGATGCCTTTGGTGGTGACAGAGGCTGATGTGGCCGCTACAGACATAAGGGTGTTAGGGTCGGTTCCCAATTTACGACCGGCTACGGCTTTAATACCTATTTGCGCGCCAATACTGGGGTTGGCCGCCACGTTGGGGATGATAGTAATGCCCGATCGCTTTTTCAAAGGGTCGGGTTTTTGCCGCGGGCGAAAAATAGCCTGTGCAAGGTCGCCCACATCATACTGCCCGGCGAGCGATTCAACCGCTTGCGCGTTTTTGTGCCGCGAATCGGCTTTTAGCGAATCTCCCGGCAGGGTTTGCGCATCGCTGTAACTATAGTAGCTTATACACGCTGCTATCAGTAAAATTTGCTTTAAATGATATTTCCACCTCGTCCCCATGCTATGTAGCCTTTAAACTGTCCGTTTAAAAACCATAATAGCTGCACAATGTTTGGTTTGATGGCGGGGGTGATCAGTGGAGGAATGGCCAATTTATCATACATGTTGGTCCGGATTTTAAAATCCCGGACTTGCGGGTAGACCGTACTTCTCTAGTCCCGTGTGGAACATGAGGGGTGGACGGATAACCACAAGCGGGAGAAGACTAAATGATTGTCAGTTTATTAGTTAGCCAACTGTTTTTTTAGAAGAAAATCTGTCTTAGACTTCATTTCATATATAATATGTTTTTCGAGTTTTTGTCGATCTTCGGGCAATTCACTATACGTTGTTAAAATAATCTGGCTCGAATTGTTAGACATTTCTACCATGAGCTTTACAGAGTCAATCAACGAGTCGTTATCGAGATTTTGTTGTTTAGGTTCGTCCAAAATAAGGATGTCTGGAAAAATAATCCTACCATTGGATTTAAGCTTAAGTGAGGTTTGAAGCAATGCGAGGTAATAGCTTAAAATTATACGAATGTTATCGCTGGAACTTGAAATATTGTAAATATCAAAATTATCTAGGTATGGGGTATAATTATCCGATGCATCTAGTTTGATGGAATTAATTAAATCCGCTTTTCCTTTAAAAAGGCCTAGCTTTTTTACATTACTTCGGATAAAGCCTCTGATAGTATCGATGATTATTCTATCATTCTCAGTTTGAGCATATTTATTAACTTCCTCTTTTAATTGGTCGACGAGTGCCTGATTAGTTTTTATAGATTCTCTCAGGGGGCTTAAATCTGTCCAACGCTTTAGAATTCGTTCGTATTTTTCGAGTTCCTTATTAAGGTTGTCTGCACTCAAAATACGCTGTCGCAAGATGGCGAAATCGCTTCCAGCATAAGTGGTTATTTGATGATCAAGCTCCGCCTCCAGCTGAATAATTTCGTCTTTTATATTGTTTTGTTCTTCGAACACTCGTCGTCTGTCCAACAACCGTCTTTCAATGACCTTTTTAAAAGTATTTTCTTCGTCTTCAAGAAATTCAAGATTTTGCTCGGGCGTAGATAGTTTTTTTGTTAGATCGTTATGGCACAAAAAGCATTCATTTTCGTCATGCGGTAACAGTTTGGATTCACAAACCGGACATATTTTTATATTCAAATCTGTAGAAAACTCTTGAATTTTTTTTAGCTGTTTGTTCTTGTATTTATTACTTTGAATACGTTGAAGATAGCTTTGGTATTCCGCCAGTTCAAGCGTTACTTTGTCGACTTTTCCATTAGCTGATCTTAATCTGTAATTAAGGATTTTTAATCTCTCGCGGATACTGGAGCTCCGATTTTCTTCGTCAGTTTTTATGCCAATACTGCCATCAATTAACGCAGTTTCTGCAATATATCGGTCTTTTAAATAGGTAATATAGTCATGTATGCTTACTTTTCCGATTGGCTCCGTTCTAATAAGTAAAACCTCGTCCAAACCTTCTCCATTAGCTATAACAAAAAGGTTTTCTTCTTTTTGAAGCAACTCATCCTTCTTCTGACGGAGTTCGTTTTCAAGCTCTTTGAGTTTTATCTCGCTAATGTGAATTTTAAAACGGTCTAAACCAAGAAGATATTCAAACGCGACTTTCTTAACTTCCTTTATGTTATACCTAACAACTTGTCGTGCTTGAATTTGCGACCACCCTGCACGCTGCTCGACAAAAAACAGAGGCAGAATATTTTCGAGATACAATTTTGACAATTTTTGGTCGTAAGTTGGTAGTTCAACTTGATGTAGTCCCAAAAATTGAAACAGGTATCTTTGGAAGCCGTTTTCTGAAAAAACGCCATCACCAACTACTATCAGTTTCTCTGTATGGTCGTTTGTAAAGAAGTCAGAGGCAGCGCAACGTTTAATAGCTGCAAGTGTATTGTCACCCCCCACGATGTACCGGAAGATTGTAATTATATCGGTTCCATTTGAGATTTCTAAGAGTAAGTATGACCTTTTTACATCTCTATTGTCAATTTTCTGATAGAATTCTGGTTTAAAAGGGTTTTGAATAGACTTAAAAATTCCTAAGCCCTTCTCAGCACCTAAACCGTAAATGATACCGGTAATGATACTTGTTTTACCAACCGAGTTCGGTCCGAATATTATGTTTAGTCCATCTTTAAATGGAACTTCAGCGCCATATTTACTATTATCAATAGTTACTATCTGATAAATTAGCTTATTGATTATCAATCGCGACATTTTGTTTCCAATAAGAGTTAGGTATAACTTCGGTTATAATTTTGATAAGCTTGTCCTCAACAATCCGGGTTCCAAATAAGTCTAGGAAGTTCAATTCTCTAGGAAAAGCATTTTTTATCTGTTCGAAATATTGTTTCCCTATGTCGGAAAGAAAAAGACGTACGTTCTTATTATCCTTATCGCTTTTGTGATTTATTAACTCGCGAACGTGTAGGTATAAAAACATATCGTTAAATCTTATATCCCATGGCACGCTTTTATACTGGACAATGTTAAAATCTATTTCAGTCTGAAGAGAAGTTTCAAAAGTATTTACTTTAGAGATAATATTTTTTTGGCCATTAAAGTATTCCACTATAAATTTAGATTGAAAAGCTTCGTTACGCAGAAGAAAATCGACACACGCAATGACGGTCTTACTTAACCCATTAGCAGTTGTCAACATTCCAAGTATAATTACAATTCTTGCTGACCTAAACTCCATTCTGTCTTCGGGTTGCACGAATATTGGACGATCGAGATTTACCCTAAGCGTAAGGTGCCTCTCAGAAATCGAATTAATTAACAAATCAATTGGCTCCATTCTTCCTCCAGTCTAATGGGCACTGCGCCGCCAATTCAAAAACCAATCCATGCAACAACTTGTCTTTATCTCCTTTTAATTCCCAATCTTTGTAAAAACTTAGAATTTCCTTTTCAGCTTCAATAAAAAAATCATGAAAAAACTTTTGTGGCGTATACGTGTCATCAAGAACGAAATTGTGAGTGAGCCTAGCCGCTTTAAGCCGCATATTTTCCTCCCAATTGAGAATGTTTTGCCGAAGATCAGAGTTCACATCGACTAAACTTTCTAAATACACTTTATAGTCTGCCCTCGTTTTGTGGTAGCTAATGCGATTGGGATCACTATCCTCAAAAATTGCGTTTAATTTTTCGTCCAGCGTTGTCACTAAGTTTTGATCTTCAGATGGTTGTTTGTCCGATTCTGCAATCCTAATCACATTCGAGTAATCAAGAATATCTTTTTGTTGTATCAACAGATCTACCATTGCTTTTATACGCTTGACTTCTTTCTCCTTATCAACGATTACATCGCATTTCGCTTTGTTGAACACCTTTTTGTAAACGTCTTCATCTAGTGCGAACATGTTTTCAATATCTTTATCAGGTGTCCAAAACTCAACGGGGCACCTGAACATCTTTGTCGCTTTTGCTTGTATGTTGTGATCAATATTGCTTAAGTTTCGCAGCGGTGATAAAGCTATAAAGGCTGTTGGAACGTGATTAGATGCCTCAAGCTGTATTTGTTTAGCGAATATTTCACTCCAATCAAGTGCAACTGTTGTGTAGTATTTACATTCAATGAATATCTCTCGCTTCTGTTCATTACCATCGAGAAACAGAATGCTTATGTCGAAGCCATTCTGAGTTCCTGAGTTTTGCTTTCTTACTTGAATTACAGTAAATCCCATTTCATTAAACAAAGTCTTAAAGAAAGGCTTTACGAGTTCCTCAAAATCGGTACCGCTAATTGGCATCGTGATATATTAATTTGTTTAGATTGGTCTGTATCTTAATGATTTGAGTCGGGAAAGACACAGAACTATCAATATTAACAAATTAAATTGTCATAACGTTAAATCATTTACAGTACTGTAAAAGAGAATTATTGATATACCTTGCTTCGGTTTAAAATTTATTTAAAATGCAAAGATATTGCTAAAAATATTAGCAATGAAATTATTTGATTTTTTATGACTCGCAAAGACACGCATGGTCCGTATTAGCTCGATCTCTATTGGTGTTTGGTTAAAAAATTATCATTTAAATTAATGAAACGGTTTTTTGGCAACTTTTTTGATACAAACAACAAAAACACAACAAATACCATGAAGAAGCTTAGTTTATTTTTAATAACAGCAGGCCTGGTTTGGACAGTCCAAACCGTGGATGCACAATCTGTAGATACTACAAAAAACAAAGTAGAAGTTAAAAAGAAGGTTAGAGAAAAGGCCGACGGTACTACAGTAACCAAAGTTAAAATGACCGGAAAAGGAACACCGACCGCAATAAAGGACCCTGCAAGTAACGCTACAAGCAGTCCATCAGAAGCCAAACCAGCTGCGCCGGCTGTAGTAACGCCAGCGCCAGCAGTAGTAGTAGTGCGGGATACTGTACATAATACAGTTTCTGTTCCGGTACCGGTTCCCGTTATTGTTCGTGATACCGTACGACCTAAAACAACTACAACCGAAGTAACTACAACTACTGAAACCAGACCGGTTGTTAAAACTACAGCTACAACACGGGTTTCGGCAACAAAAAAACCGTATCGTAAACCTGCAACTACGGCTCGTAAAACTACAACCAAAACAGCTTTAGCTGCACCGGTTGCCAAAGTAACTACAACAACCACTACAGTTAAAAAAACAGAATAAAAATTTAGCAAAAACCCGCATTTCTAATTTGTCATATTCAAACCGGAAATGTACATAAAGAGCATATTTACCGAGCGATAACGCCGTTAAATATGCTCTTTGTTTTTAAAGGTAGCGTGGCAGAATTGGAGCTTTGAAAATTAAAAGAAACGGTAGACCGTGCGATTCCCCTCTTGAGAGGGGTGGAGGGGTGTGTTTAGTAAGCGGCTTAACACACCTCGCAGCCGCACTGTCCCACCGCGCCCCCTCTCGAGAGGGGAGTTTTGGCCGACATACTTTTTCAACTTTCTTGATGCCAGGATTTCAAATTTTCAAAAACCATCATACGCCCTTATCTGTACTAATATTAACACAAACAAAATATTTGTAAACTATAATTAAAAATGTTTATGGCAACATTAAGCAATAAAAGAGTAGCTATCCTTACAGAGGAAGGCTTTGAGCAGGTGGAGTTAACCAGTCCCTTAGAGGCGCTGAAGGAAGCGGGCGCGCAGGTGGATGTGATATCACCAAAAAGCGGTATAATAAAAGCATGGAACCATACCGACTGGGGTATTGAGATTGCGGTTGATAAGGAACTAAACACTGTTAGCCCTGATGATTACGACGCGCTGGTGCTTCCCGGCGGTGTGATGAACCCGGATAAACTGCGCATGAACAAGGAGGCCGTTTCCTTTGTATCGGCCTTTTTAGACGAGGGTAAGCCCGTGGCTGCTATATGTCATGGTCCGCAGGTATTGATAGAGACCGGCATGATAAGCGGCAGGAACATGACCTCGTTCCCCTCCCTGCAAACCGACCTTAAGAACGCCGGCGCCAATTGGACAGACGAAGAAGTTGTGGTTGACAATGGCCTGGTTACCAGCAGGAAACCCGATGATCTGCCCGCCTTTAACAAAAAAATGATAGAAGAAATTGCCGAAGGGGTGCATGTTTAGTTGATCAGAGATTGGTTGATTAGTGATTAGGTTGAAATGGCGTATAGTTTTCTGCCAAAACTCCTTCCCTTGGGAAGGGTGCGGATGACCAGAGCGGTGGCGGGAAGGGGTTACACGGCGGATTAACCCCTCCCTGCCCCTCCCAGGGGAGGGAATCGCACGGGCCCAGGCTCCCCGCCCCGGAGCTAAAAAATTGGGACAAAAAAGTTCAATTTTACAGCAATCTGAAAATGAGGCGATTAAGCAAATATTACAGCTAAATTCCCTGACGAATAAGTTGTCTCACTTTGTCCCACGCGAAAACAGTAAGACGCTTATTGTCAACAAATTACCAAAAAATCTGTCCCAACCTGTCCCACTTTGTCTCACACACACGCGGGACAAAAAACGAGACAAAAACGCAACTAACTAACCCTTCCCTGGCTAACAGCACCATTTAACCTGCGCCATATGTTAAGGGGGTTGTTGTTTTGCAGCTCGGCAGGTAAAAGGGTATCGGGCATGTTCTGATAAGCCACCGGCCTTGTAAAACGGAAGATAGAAGCCGTACCTACAGAGGTAGCCCGGGAATCAGAAGTAGCGGGGAATGGTCCGCCGTGCACCATGGCGCTGCTTACATCAACCCCCGTAGGGAACCCGTTGATGATGATGCGGCCCACCTTTAACTCTAAAATGGTTATCAGCTCTTTGTAAGCTTCCAGGTCGGCCTGGGTGCCATGTATAGTAGCCGTTAAATGGCCCGACAGGTTACGGGCAATGTTCAGTATCTCGTCTTTAGAAGTAGCCTCCACCACAATACTCTCCGGCCCAAATATCTCTTCGGCCAGGGTAGCGTCGGCCATAAACACGCTGCTGTCGGTTTTAAACAGTATCGGCGAGCCAATGTTCAGGCCCTCCAGCGTTTGACCCTTAGAAAGCGTCTCCACCCCCGGATGCTCAGCCCTGTGCTGCACCCCGGCATTATAAGCGCCTGATATATTAGGTGCCAGCATAACACCACCAACTGTGTGTTGAAAGTGCTCCTGCAGCTTGTTAGCGAAGTCTTCGGCATCCTTAGATTTCTCATACAACAAAATGCCCGGGTTGGTACAAAGCTGCCCAACGCTGGCGCTCACCGAGGCTGCAAAGCCCTGCGCAAAGTTATCAGCCTGGTTCTTAGCTATCTCTGGCAATACAAACACCGGGTTAGAGCTTCCCATTTCTGCATACACCGGGATAGGTTCATCGCGCCTTACGGCCATATCAAATATCGCCTTGCCGCCACGGTATGAGCCGGTAAAGCCCACTGCTTTAATAACAGGATGCACCACCAGTGCTTGCGCAACGGCTAATCCATTATCGTACAAATGAGAAAAGACACCATCGGGCATACCTGTTTTTACAGCGGCACGCTGTATGGCCTTAGCCACTAACTCGCCCGTTGCGGGGTGTGCCGGATGCGCTTTAACAATAACGGGGCAGCCGGCAGCCAGCGCCGCGGCAGTATCGCCCCCCGCGGTTGAGAACGCGAAGGGAAAATTACTTGACCCAAATACCAGCACCGGACCCAGTCCAATATGCATAAACCTTACATCGGGTTTGGGGCGGGGTGTGCGGTTGGGTTCGGCGGTTTCAATGCGGGCGTCCAGCCACGAGCCTTCGCGCAGCAAATTGCCGAACATTTTAAGCTGGTTAATAGTGCGGTTAAGTTCTATGCTGAGGTTAACATGCAACAGCGCCGTTTCGGCTATGCACATGGTTAACAGCTCATCGCTTATGGCGGTCATTTCGGCTGCGATAGCATCCAGAAAAGCTGCCTTTTCAAGTCCTGATTTTTTGCGGTAGATCAAAAAAGCTGAAGCGGCTTTAACAGCGGCTTCTTCAATTTCGGTAGCGGTGGCTGAGTGGAAATCGGCGATCTTCTCGCCCGTGGCAGGGTTAGTTGACTGCCAAAGAACATCGCCCCCAGCTTTAATTTCAAAACCTATGATCTGTTTTCCTTCAATCATGATCGAATAAATTAACGCCGGGGGCGTGTTTGTATATTAAGAAGTAACGGTGTTGCTCAGTGTGCCAATACCTTCAATAGAGATATTAACAACATCGCCTACCTGCAGGGTAAATTCATCCTGAGGGATGATACCTGTACCTGTCATCAGGAATACGCCGTATTTAAAGTCTAATTCTTTAAACAACCAGGTAGCTAATTCGCTGTGTTTGCGTTTCATCTGGCTGATAGCGATAGATTCTGTAAATGCTACCTCGCTGCCGCGTTTGATCTCCAATGTAATAACTGCTTCAGGGTTGATAGGCGCATCGCTTACATACACACATGGGCCAACAGCTGCTGATCCGGTGTATGATTTTGCCTGCGGCAGATACAAAGGATTTTCGCCTTCAATATCTCTTGACGACATATCGTTACCAATTGTATAACCTTCAATGGTTCCGGCAGAGCACATAAACAATGTTAGCTCAGGCTCCGGTACGTTCCATTTTGAATCTTTACGAATGCGGACATCGGCACCAGTACCAACGGTACGGTAAGCAGGTGCTTTAAAGAAAAGCTCCGGTCTGTCGGCATTATAAACACGATCATAAAAAGTACCGCCACCGGCATCTTTTGATTCTTCGATACGTGCAGTACGGCTACGGAAATAAGTAACGCCCGAAGCCCATACTTCCTGGTTAGCCAATGGTGCCAAAACTTCGCCGTTAAGCGCGTCAGCTAATGATGCATCAGCAGTTAAGCCGCCTATTTCGGCAGATACAGTGGCATATAAGCCTTGTCTGTTAATAAAAGTATCCCAATTGGTTTCTTTTGATAGAAAGTATTGCCCTTCGTTATCTATGACAATGCCGCGTTTGGTGTTGTATATCTTCACTTTGCAGTAGGTTTTAATTAAGTGGCGAATATAGCGGTTATTGGCAATATACCCAATAATACACAGCGTAAAAACAATATTACGTAGTGTTATGCCGTCAGCACGCCGTCAATTGTGCGCTCCATATCTTCCAGATCAAACGGTTTTGCTATGTAAGCTTCGGCCCCGGCCTGTTTGGCTAACAATTGTATGTCGCTGTTGGCAGAAAAATAAATAACGGGGATACTTTTCAACTCGTCGCTGCTTTTTAGTGCCTGCGTGGCTACAATGCCGCCTGTATCGGGGATCCAGTTATCCATTAAAATAACATCCGGCATAATTTTGCTCACCTTATCAATAATCTGGTTGCAGTCGGTAAAAACATGTACTTCCCAGCCCTGCTCTTCAAGTACATAGGTACAAACACTTAGTATGTCTTCATCATCATCAAAAATGATGATCTTTTTATTATTAACCTTCATTGATTAGTTCGCTAATGAGTTGCTAATTAGGGGCCGTGAAGCTATACATAACTATAAAGAAAAGCAAATTTTTTGTTTTAAGAAAGCGCCGGCAATGTTAAAATGCCACGTAGGCAAGCACAGTTACCTGCTTTGTGCTTCTGTTGGCATCTGTAATAATAAGTGCGCCCTTATTAAACAACGTTAGGCCCTCCCAGTTTTTTTTAAAGCCGTCAAAAATGGCTACGGTTTTCCATTTTTTTTGGCGATGGTTTTTTAAGTGGATGATGCGGGCAAAGGTGTGGGTTTTTAAATAGTCAGGATTCCTGGCCAAATCGTCTTTTAGCGCGGGAATGGCACGTTTAATATCATTTTCGGCATTTTTAACCAGGCCGTTGTTTAGGTATTTATCATAATCGCCATCCCAAAAATAATTAATGGCATAAATGCTTCCATTGACTGCAGTAGCCGCGTCGGTATTGCGGAAATATAAAAAAGGAGTGTTAACCGGTTCAGGAGCCTTGGTTAATGATGTGTCTATCAAATAAGCTGAATTGCCGCCCGGGGATGCATTAAATTCATAAAATGCAATCAATTTTTTTTGCTGTGGCAGCCAGGTTATGCTTTCGTATCCGGCATTACTAATGTTAAATGGCCTTTTTAGTGTCACATAGTTTTTGTAGTCGATGTTGATCTCGTTTTTTGCGGTATCAATAGTTCCTTTTAACAAATAACAATTGGCAGCGGTATCAACCGTCTCAATGGCCATATAAACAGCATTGCCCAAAAAAGTAAGTGTTTCAAAGCCCTGGTAAGTGTTCTTTATAAAACCCGGCAGTTTTTCAAGATTGCGAACTTTTAGCGTATTGAAAGAGGTTAAGGAAGTGTCTTTTCCTTCAATAACACGGGTTATGCTATCAGCGCGTATGCTGTAGATATTAAAATAGCTATCTAACCCCGTTTCTTTACAGCTGCCGTATTGGGGCAGTAAGTATACCCTGTTGCCCAGTTGCGCCATGCCCGAAAACTCCTCGTTAACATCCCTGAGCTCAATTGGCAGCGGAATGTCTTTGTAATTGGATTGGCCAATGGCAACGCCCGCAGCAAAAACCATTGCCACCATCAGGTTTACTGATAAGAAGTTTAATTTATATCCCATCATTAATTAGAAGCTAAAATAGTTATCTGCAGGAATTTCTTTGACGGATTGGCATAATTTAATCGGGAAATAACCTTTTATTAACAAGCAAGGAATAAGAAGCGCCAGTATTCAAATTTTCCTTTAAAAAACAAAAAGTCCACCCAATTAAGGGTGGACTTTTGATAAATGTTGTAGTAATATACATTTATGAGCATTAATAAGATCAGTTAATGGTCGCAATATATGCCATATTTTAACTACTTTATAATTTTAATTGAAAATAAAGCCTTTCACCAATAAAATTTTTATTAATAAATCAATTTTATGATAAAAATTATAGAATATAACACATAATTTTATATTAATGATAGAAAATGCAAGAAATTACTAGTATTTTTAATGTAAAATTGTAAGTAAATTAACTGATAATGAAAAAAAGCAAACCAATATGCAATCAAAACAACTGTTTTTTGTTTAACAACTGCATGAAGGAATGGCATCCTGCAATTTTACAAAACCAGAAAACTTTCCGCGTAAAAAAGGGCGAGGTGATATTTAAAGAGGGCGACGAAGTTAAAGGTGTGTTCTTTGTTAACTCGGGCAATGTAAAGGTGCATATAAAATGGGATGCCTATAAGGAGTTGATAGTAAGGTTTGCTAAAACGGGCTCAATAGTTGGTCACCGGGGTATTGGGAGCACTACGGGCTATCATGTATCTGCCACGGCGCTTGAAGACAGTACTATCTGTTTTGTTGATATTGATTTTTTTGAGGCCACATTAAAGGTAAATACAGAATTTACATATAAGCTATTACATTTTTTTGCCAGCGAGCTACGTGATTCTGAGCGTAAAATGCGCAATCTGGCGCATATGCCGGTAAAGGGCCGTGTGGCAGAGTCATTGCTGTTACTGCAAAAGCAATTTGGTGTTACCAACGAAGGATTTATCAGTATTGACCTAAGCAGGCAGGACCTGGCATCTTTTTCGGGCGCCACTTACGAAACAGTGTTCAGGGTAATAAATGAACTGGTGAGCGAAAAGCTGGTTTCGCTTTCGGGTAAAAGCATCGCTATTATAAACCAGGATGGGCTTTCAAAGCTTACAATACTGGATAGTTAAAACAGCTTGCTACAACGAAAGCATTTCAACCACTTTTAACAGATCCGGATTCAGATCGATGTTGTGTTTGATGGAGCGCTCAAAAGAAGTGCATATAATGCTGTTATGAATTAAACCCACCATTTCATTGCGATGTCCGTTTCTTAGCACCTCAACAGCGGCAACACCTAAACGGCTTGCTAAAACGCGGTCCATGCAAGTTGGTTTTCCACCCCGCTGTATGTGGCCCAATATGGATATACGGGTATCGTAATTTGGATATTTCTCTTTTATGATGCGGCCAATTTCAAAGGCCTCGCCGGGTTCTTCGCCTTCTGCAACTACAACAATTTTTGAGGCCTTGTCTTTGCGACCCATTTCAAGCCGGGCAAATAAAGCGGGCATATCAGACCGCGTACCAGGAATCATCATAGCTTCGGCACCAATGGCTATGCCCACACGCAGGGCAATCAAACCAGAGTCGGCACCCATAACCTCAACAATAAACAAGCGGTCGTGCGATTCGGCAGTATCCCTTATCTTATCTATGGCTTCAATGGCGGTATTAATAGCGGTATCATATCCAACGGTAAAATCGGTACCCAGCAAGTCATTGTCAATAGTACACGGCACACCAATAATGGGCATATCATACTCACGGCCCAGCTCTTTCGCGCCAATAAAGGTACCGTTTCCGCCAAGCGCTACCAGTCCATCAATTTGTTGGGATTTAAGCTGTTCATAAGCTTTTTTACGGCCCGCAGATGTTTTAAACTCCTCGCTGCGCCCGGCTTTCAGAATTGTACCGCCACGTTGAATAATGTTAGATACTGATCCACGATCCATGTCAGTAAATTCGCCCTGGATCATCCCTTCGTAACCGCGGCGTATGCCTACAACGTCAAGGTCGTACAATTTGGCCGTTCGCACAACCGCCCTTATGGCGGCGTTCATTCCCGGCGAATCACTTCCTGATGTAAAAACACCTATTTTCTTTATCTGAGCCATGCTGAATTTGCGAAGAAACTGTTACTATATCGAATGCGCCGCAAATTACGTTATTTTTTTGCCGCCTGTAAAGTTTTATAAGCAGAAATTCCGCTGTCAAGGTATTTTATAAACTCCGGGATCTCAAACGTAGCGCCCTGGGGTGGCACAAGCGTTTGCCCGTTTTCGTCTATAATAACATAAAAAGGCTGCGCGTTTGAGTTGTATTTAGACATCTCAAAGTCCAGCCATTTACCGCCAACGGTAGTTATGCGCTTTTTTGTAAGTGTTGATGTAAAATGTTCGGCCGCGGGGAGATCGGTTTTATCATCTATAACCAGCTGTAGCATTACAAATTCATTCTGAAGCCGTTTCAATACTTCAGGGTCCGGAAATACATTTTGCTCCATTTGGCGGCAGTTAACGCAGTTCCATCCTGTAAAGTCAATCAAAACAGGTTTATTTAGTTCTTTTGCAACGGCTTTGGCTTGTTCAAAATCATACCATTCATCAATACCCTTAACCTTTGGCAGGCGTTTAAAAAGCGCTTCGTATTTTTTTTCTTTTATTGATGTAGTGTTGTTTGCTACGGGCCCGGCTGCTAATCCCGAAGACATATCAAAATCCTGCGTGCTTAGGGGCGGCAATAAGGCGCTAACTGATTTTAAAGGCGCACCCCAAAGGCCGGGTATTAAATAAATTGTAAAGGCAAAAACGCCCATTGCTATAAACGTACGCGGAATAGAAAGAGACTCCACCGGGCTATCATGCGCAAACCGGATCTTGCCGATAAGATATAAGCTCATTAATATGCCAATGGCTATCCAAAGCGATAACACTACTTCACGATCTATTAAATTCCAGTGATAGGCTAGATCAACATTCGATAAGAATTTAAGGGCAAAGGCTATCTCAATAAACCCTAAAACAACTTTTACACTGTTTAACCAACCACCAGATTTTGGAAGGCTTTTCAGGGCCGATGGGAACATGGCAAACAACGTGAATGGAAGCGCCAACGCTAACGAAAAACCAAGCATGCTTACCGCGGGCCCAATGCGCTCGCCTTTAACGGCCGCGTCAAGCAAAACGGAACTAACCAATGGCCCCGTGCACGAGAAGGACACCACAACAAGCGTAGCTGCCATAAAAAATATGCCAGCCAGGCCACCCTTATCTGAGTTTTCATCCAGTTTATTGGCAAGCGAGCTGGGTAAAGTGATCTCGAAAGCGCCCAAAAACGACACACCGAAAGCAATGAGCAGCAAAAAGAAAAAGAAATTAAAAATGCCGTTAGTGGCCAGCCCATTAAGTGCCGCGGGCCCAAAAACCACAGCCACCAGTATGCCGATAAAAACGTAAATAAATATGATGCAGAGGCCGTATAATATGGAATTGAATATTCCTTTGCTCCGGCTGCCTCCCTTCTTTGTAAAAAAAGAAACGGTTAAAGGCAGCATGGGGTATATACAAGGCATTAAAAACGCCGCGAATCCGCCTAAAAAGCCGGCGATAAATATGGTCCACAAGCTTTTGGGAGCCTGAGATGCGGGGTTGGAAGCATTAACAACAGATGATGCGCTCACTACTTGTTGGGTATCCTTTTTCGCTTGGGTAAGGCTATCAGTAGCTGTAGTTATTTCCGTAAAAACGATACCGCTGGTATCAGGCTGTTGTGCCAGTGCTGCGGGGGCATTAAACCACACCGAAATAATAAGAATAGTAATTGCAGCAGCCTTGGGTAATAGCAATTTTAAGTTTGGCATGCCCTTTTTTATTTTTTTGCAGGCACAGCCACATTAAACGCGATCTCATCAGGCGGAAGGCATTTATGGTCATTACAAACCATAAACTCCAATTTGCCTTTAACTGTAGCGGCGTTTGCAGATTTTAACTTTACTTTTTGTTCAAAAAGCACTTCTTTTTCAAAAAAGCCAATGTTCATTTTAAACTGCTTGTCAAACTTAACCACTGCCTTTGGTTCGGCAGTTTTGCCTGCTAAAGTATAATCTTTTGATTTTGAAAAAGTGAAAGAGGTTTTTATTGGTCCGCCTTCTTCAACATACTGCGAATACACATGCCAGCCATCCTCAATGGTAGCTTTTATAAACACTGTGGCATCTGTAGCACTGGTTCTTTTAGCGGCGTAAGCCCATTTTACCGGATTTTCTATCTGAGCGAAAGCTCCTAATGTTAACATTAAAGCGGCTGCTAAGGCCAATACTTTCTTCATGGTTATTTGTTTAAAAATTCTATCTCTTTTAAATTGTAGCTGGCGGTTAATCCGTCCCGGTAAACTTGTAGCAAACCGTTATCGGCAACGCCTTTTATTATTCCGGTAAAAATCTCATCGCCTGCTCTAAAAGTGCGTTCTTCATTCAACCAATATAAACGGCTTAAATAGCTGCTTCTTATAAGATCAATTTTACCTGCCTTTAAATGTAGGTAGTATGCTTCAATATGACTGCAAATCTCTGACAATAAAAGCCGTAAATCGTAATCTTTGTGTAAGATTTGTTTTACAGACGTGGCGTTGCCTATCCCTTCGGGAAAATCGCCCTGATTTATATTAAGGCCTATCCCCACAACTGAGTTGTTTATACGGTTGCCCTGTACCATATTTTCTATAAGCATGCCGCCTAACTTCCTGTCGTTATAATATATGTCATTGGGCCACTTAATTTTAAGCCCGTCGCCTAATAGTGTTCGCAGTGTATCATAAACGCCCACGCTTATTGTCCGTGTCAGGTCAAACTGATTGACCGCGTTTAAAAAGGTAGGTTTAAATAAAATGCTAAATGTTAGGTTTTTACCGGGTTGGCTTACCCATTTATTTTGCTGCTGACCGCGGCCTGCATATTGATGTTCTGCCATAATGACCGTACCTTCGGGTAATGGCTTGGAATTTGTCAATAAATTTTTAAGGAAATTGTTGGTTGAATCTACTTCTTTTAATGTCAGTAAATTTTGTCCAACAAATAATCCTGAAAATATGTTATTTTGCAATGTTATAATAATGACTAGCCGAAAACGTTTCAAAACTAATTCTTTTTGATGGTAAAAAATAAAGCGAAAACTGAATCCGCTTACATTTCTGAACTGGCCATACACGGCATACAGGAAAAAAAAGGGAACGATATTGTCAGATTAGATCTTCGGAATTTAAATAGCTCTGTGTCTGATTATTTTGTTATCTGTCATGCCGACTCGACCACACAGGTAAAAGCAATAGCCAACAGCATTGAAGATGAAATATTTAAAGCCACACAGCAAGAGCCCTGGCGTAAAGAGGGTTTGCAACATGGCGAATGGATATTGCTTGACTATGTAAACGTAGTAATACACGTTTTTAGAACAGATAAGCGCGAGTTTTATGGTGTAGAGGAACTGTGGGGCGATGCTGAAATTAAAAGCTACAAAAGCGCGTAACCTAACGTGTTAGCTTTTAAAAATTTAATATTTGAATAAATTAAAATGAAAGATAATAATTCTGAAAAACCAAAACCGGTAAGGAAGATCCCTGCCAAACGTATAACTCCTAAACCCCCTAAATTTAATTTTATGTGGGTTTACGCGCTTGTTATTGCCACTTTTATAGGTATTGCTGTTTTTTCGGGAAACACCGGCGGAAGGGTAATTGATTTTAAAACTTTTGAAACGAAGATGCTTAAGCAAGGTGACGTTAACTACGTACTTGCTTACAAAAGCGGGGACCTTGTTATTGCGGAGGTTCATATAAAAAAAGACAGCCTGAAGAAATCCGTGTATGATGACACAAGAAAAGCGCAAAACACTTTTAACATGTCAGCCAATGAGCCGGAATATTCATTTTCAATGCCATCGTTTGATTTGCTTAAGCAATCAATGGATAACGCTCAGAAAGATCTGGCCGACACGCAGAAGGCTTACATAAAGTATGATCAGCGCGATAGCTTGTTATCTAACGGCCTGGTGCAAAGTGTAATTATGATAGTGCTTTTTGCAGCGGTGTTGATGTTTATTATGCGCCGCATGTCTGGCGGTGCGGGTGGTGGCCCGGGTGGGCAGATATTCAATATCGGCAAATCAAAGGCTACCTTATTTGATAAAGAATCTCAGGTTAACGTTACGTTTAATGATGTAGCCGGTTTGGAAGAAGCCAAACAGGAAGTAATGGAGATTGTAGACTTTCTGCGCAATCCCAAAAAATACACTAATCTGGGCGGTAAAATTCCCAAAGGCGCTTTATTGGTAGGTTCTCCGGGTACCGGTAAAACCTTGTTGGCCAAAGCCGTTGCCGGCGAGGCGCAGGTGCCTTTCTTCTCACTGTCAGGTTCTGATTTTGTTGAGATGTTTGTAGGGGTGGGTGCATCACGTGTGCGCGATCTTTTCCGCCAGGCTAAAGACAAGGCACCATGTATCATTTTTATTGATGAGATTGATGCCATTGGTCGTGCCCGTGGCAAAAACAATATTGTAGGTGGTAATGATGAGCGCGAAAACACCCTTAACCAGTTGCTGGTTGAAATGGATGGTTTTGGAACAGACTCTGGTATTATCATTTTAGCCGCAACCAACCGCCCGGACGTATTAGACTCAGCTCTGCTTCGCCCGGGACGTTTTGACAGGCAAGTATCAATTGATAAACCTGACCTGATAGGCCGGGAGCAAATATTTAAAGTTCACCTTAAGCCGGTTAAACTGGCCGAAGGCGTTGACGCTAAAAAACTATCTGCCCAAACGCCTGGTTTTGCCGGTGCAGAAATAGCAAACGTTTGTAACGAGGCAGCCTTGATAGCCGCCCGTAAAAACAAAGAAGCGGTAGATATGCAGGATTTTCAGGATGCTATTGACCGTGTAATAGGTGGTTTAGAGAAAAAGAACAAGATCATATCGCCCGAAGAAAAACGCATTGTTGCTTACCACGAAGCGGGCCATGCTATTGCAGGCTGGTTTTTGGAACATGCCGATCCGTTGGTTAAAGTATCTATTGTGCCACGTGGCGTTGCCGCGTTGGGTTATGCGCAGTATTTGCCTAAGGAGCAGTTTTTATATACCATTGAGCAATTAGAAGACGGTATGTGTATGACCATGGGCGGCCGCGTTGCAGAAGATATTACTTTCGGTAAGATCTCAACCGGTGCACAGAACGATTTGGAACGCATCACCAAGCTTTCGTACGCAATGGTTACCATTTATGGTATGAACGATAAAGTTGGTAATGTATCATTTAATGATACCCAGGGCGAGTACCAATTTAACAAACCGTATTCAGAAAAAACATCTGAGCTGATAGACCAGGAGGTGCGCAACCAGATAAATGCTGTTTACGCACGTACCAAACAGTTATTGACTGATAAGCGCGACGGCCTGATAAAGCTGGCTGATAAGCTGTTGGAGAAAGAAATATTGTTCCAGTCTGATCTGGAAGAGATATTGGGTAAACGCCCGTTTGATAACCGCACTACTTATGATGAGTTTGTAAACGGCCCTACGGAGTCTAATCAGGAACCGGCTGCCCATTCACTTACTCACGAAGGTGTAGCCGATCATTCAGGAACGTTTAACCGAAACCCTGAGGAAAAAGACGCATCAGGAAAAGAATAATTATTAGCAGAAAGCCAAAGGCAGAAAGCAGAAAGTAATTTTGGCTTTCTGCTTTCTGCTTTCTGCTTTAAGCTAATCAATGAGGAACATCACCACATCAAAGGAAAAACTGCTAAAGAAAATAAGGCAGGCGCTTTTAGAAAAAAGGGATAACCCATACCCTAATCTGGAAAATTTGCCGCACTATCCGCCGGCAGATGATCTGTTGGAGGTGATGTTTGCCGAGGAGTTTACCGCAGTAGCGGGTCAGTTTTCTTTTTGTGAGGATGAAGTGCAGTTTATTGAAAACCTGCTTACCCTGGCCGAAGAACGCAGCTGGCGCAAAATATATTGCTGGGAGCCTGCTCTGCAACAACTGCTTGACCAGTATGGATATCCTTATTTTGAAACAGACAAAGACTTTGAACAAGCCGAAGTAGGTTTCACCCTATGCGAGGCATTAATTGCCCGTAACGGCAGCGTACTGCTATCAAATGCCGGTATGGCCGGACGCCGCTTAAGTATTTACCCTTCAGTACATATTGTGCTGGCCTACACGTCGCAATTGGTTACCGATCTGAAAGATGGATTTAAACTGCTAAAAGAGAAATACGGCAGTAACATACCTTCAATGATAACAAACGTGACGGGCCCAAGCCGTACCGCTGATATTGAGAAAACCCTGGTTTTAGGCGCCCACGGCCCAAAAGAACTGTTTGTTTTTCTGCTTGACGGATAGAGCGTAAAAAAAGCCGACCCCAATTCCCCTAAAGGAGCCGGCTAATAGTTAGAGATGAAGGTTTAGGTAAACTGATACTTATTGTAAAAACTATTTGTCTGTCGACTAATCATTGTAAAAAGGGAAGTATCCGGCCCTTAATTTCTGATAGTATTTATTTCTACTTATTTCATTGTACTGTTAGCAATGCTTATTGCTTAAACCAAATGTCAGTTAATTACTGCTATTAAAGCAGCAGTAATTAACGGCATTTTAAACAGGGATTTACACGTAAAATACCGTGAAAAAACGGTGTATAGGTGTATTGCTTTGGTTGTAACTTCGCTGATTACCCTAACCCTAAAAAATGATGAGAAAACTATTATTTTACCTAATGCTCGCTGTAACAGTAATGGCGGGATGTAAATCTGGCGGTGATGAGAAAACTGCGGAAAGCAATGATACCTCTGCGGCCACTACAGCCCGCACTGTAGAGGTAGCTACCTCCGGCGTCACTGTTAAAAAGACACTTAACAATGTTGATTCTACCGAAGCCAGCGCTTTAATTGCAACCTACAAAAAAGCCATGGAAGGCCAGGGGATGGTTGTTGAAAATGCCAGCTATTTTTTTAACAGGCGCATGGTTGAGAAAATTCTGGCTTATCTGGAAAAAGAGGGAGGCAATGCGGATGGTATAAGGTTTTACCTCGGAAAAAAATCAGCCACGGATGCGGAGACGATGTTATTGCCGGTAACAACTAAAGCCGGTTCTGCAGCTAATAAACACACTGACTATTATGACCATGATGAGGCGCTGTTTGACACCGCCCGTATTGTAACGCTACGTGTAAATAAAAAAGGAACCGACCCGGGAGCAGTTTTATATGATAAATGCCCAACCTGCCCCGATCTGGAAAATGGTTGTAAACTTACACCCGGATCATTACCAAGAAGCTACGCCGAAAAAATGATACAAAAATTTGATGGCAAAAACATGAATACTAATGCTATTTGGCTGCCATTAAGCCTGTTTAAAAACATGGCAAAGGAAAAGAGCTTTAATGGCATAAGGGTTTATTTTGGCACATATCCTGATAAAACATATACCCCGCCGGGCCAGCCAAGTTATGAGGGCAGAAACACCATTGTGTTAACTTATGTTGACAGAAACGGTATGGATGATTTTAATTGCGACCCTTTACCGCTTGCTAAGGCAAAAGGTGTAAACGCGCTTGATGGAGGTGGTTCTGCAGGCCCGCCGCAAAATAATGGCGGCCTATGCCCTATTTTATGTGATTAACTTGCGATAGCGGAATGTCTAAATATTTTACAATGTATACCAGCGCCGAATTGATATGTCTCATTACGGCGCTGGTATGCCTTTTTAAAACGAAGGAGTTACACTGGCGCTTATTAATACCGTTTCTGCTGCTTATTACAATGGTTGAGTTTGCCAGCATTCCGCTCAAGGCATTGTATCGGGCCAATCCCATCCCTATAAATTCAACTGTATGGCTGTATAATTTACTATTGCCTATACAAATAGGAGTCTTTGTAGCGGTGTTCAACGGCATTTTAAAAAAATATGCAGCATATAGTAAAGTATTGATACTTGCCGGAGGAGGCTTTTTGTACCTGTTTTACATCTACGAACTGCTGACGAACGATGCCGGCATCTTCAATTTTAACTCAACAACTTATTCTGCAATGTCTGTGCTGTTAGTTGTATACAGTTTATATTACTATTACGTGTTACTTAAAAGCGAAGAGTATGCAGACCTTAAGAGCCTCCCGGAGTTTTGGTGGGTAACGGGTACGTTGTTCTTCTTTTTCGGAACAACGGCTTTTAACCTGTTTTACACGTACCTTTTAAAATCATATACGGGTAATAAACTATATTTATTTTACATAAGAGACCTGCTTATAGTAATTTTATACGGTTGTTGGAGCTACGCATTTATCTGTAAAAGATGGATAACATCAAACAAATAATACTACTTGCCACCTTTATATTTTTGTTGGCACCGCTGGCGTTGGTTGTTTATGTAACCATATATAACAAGCGTAAAAAGAAGCATATTGAAGAGAAAGAGCATCTCAAAGGCGTTTTTCAACAAGAGCTGCTAAAAACGCATATAGAGGTACAGGAACA
Organism: Mucilaginibacter calamicampi; assembly: GCF_042676765.1. NCBI lineage: Bacteria > Pseudomonadati > Bacteroidota > Sphingobacteriia > Sphingobacteriales > Sphingobacteriaceae > Mucilaginibacter > Mucilaginibacter calamicampi. Next base: position 101,490 of record NZ_JBHTHU010000022.1, on the reverse strand, counting down.
AACGCTTAGCAACGTAGGCCGCGAAATTCACGACAACATTACCCAGGTATTATCATTTGTTAAACTTAACCTGGCCCTTGCTGCAAACATAAATGCCGATGCCCAGAAGAAAAAGATCAACGAGAGCCGCGATCTTATAGCCCGCGCCATTAATGATCTGCGACACCTTTCAAAAAGCCTGAACTTTGAACATATTATGCAACACGGCCTGTTAAACGCGTTACAGAGCGAAGCGGACAGGATAAACAACAGTGGTATAATACAAATAAATTTAAGGATAGAGGGGGATAACTATAGTTTGGGTGCGCAACGCGAACTCGTATTTTTTCGCATTTTTCAGGAATCGTTAAATAATACTTTGAAACACGCCCGGGCAAGCCGGATAAATATAACCTTGCAATATTCTGAACAATTGTTTAATTTGACCATCGAGGATGATGGCATGGGATTTTCGCCCGAAGAGCTGACAGGAAACACCGGCTCGGGCTTAAAAAACATGGAAAACCGGGCAGCAATGATGGGCGCTGAAACTATGCTTTACAGTTCGCCCGGCAAAGGCTGCAGCTTAAATGTTACCTTAAACCCTAATAAAAAACAATTGTACGCTGATGGAAATCCTCCAAATAGCATTAGTTGATGATCATAGCCTCTTCAGAAGCGGTATTGCCGCGTTGGTTAATGAACTAAAAGGTTATAACATTCTATTTGAGGCTTCGGATGGCCAGGATTTCATCCGGAAAATATCACCTAAACTAAAGCCACATATAGTTTTACTGGATATTAACATGCCGCAAATGGATGGCATAGCCACCGCCAAATGGTTGCGCAGCAATTATCCCGGGATCCATATTATTGTATTATCCATGTTTGAGGATGCTGAAAAAGTACTGGCCATGGTAAAACTGGGCGTTAAAGGGTATTTATTAAAAGATGCCGACCCGCACGAGTTTGAACAGGCGTTAAATAACGTGTCGCAAAACGAGGTATACTTCCCCGCCTTTGTTACCCGCCACCTCATCACCAACATTAATAAGCCTGCCGATCCGATCAAATTAAATAGCCGGGAAATAGAGTTCCTCAAATTATCGGGCACAGAGCTTACCTACAAAGAGATTGCCGACCAGATGTGCATCAGCGTGCGCACGGTAGATGGTTACCGCGACCAGCTTTTTGAAAAACTACAGATAAAAAGCCGCGTGGGCCTGGTGTTGTATGCTATAAAAAACAAATTAATAGAGGTTTAAAGTTTCAAATCGCTCAATCTGCATTCTTCCAAAACTTTACGTTCACTTACCCTGCCGCTATATTCCCATTTTACCAATCTGATACATTCATCGGCAATTTCAATTCCCGTAATATCACCATCATCAAAACAACAACAGCCGGTATTAAAGTAAGTATCAAGGTAGGCACTAAAATCCGTTACCACATCGCCTTTTAGGTGCAGTGCCGTTATTTTGTTTTGCAGCAGCGTTATCGCCTCTACGTTATTGGCAGCACGGGCATGGGCAAGTTTTTCGTAAATACTTTCCAGTTCGGTAAAAGATCTGAATACGGGCTGGTGCGTATGCCCGGTTATCAACAGTGTATTGGTTTGCTTAGCGCTCCATTCATACATCAGTCTGTTATGATCGGTTTTTAATTGCTGGTTGTTAGCAGGTGTATTAGGATTGATAGCCAAAAACGCCTGTGTTGGGCCCCATATATTTGATACAAACCATTTACTAAACCAGTTGCCATCACTTTGCAGGTCTCCTTGATGGCCATGCGTCATAAAAACAGAAATTGCGCGATTGTCTGCAACAGTTTGCAATACAATACCCTCATATATGGGAATGGCCTCGCCATATATCTGCATCAGGCTTAAAGCAGCCAGCGGATCATTATCCCAGTACAGGTCATGGTTGCCAAATATCTTTACAAAAGCTTTGCGTTTTATAAATCTCTTTTCGTTTTCAAAAGTTGCCTTGTTGTGTTTTTTAACAGCTAAAAACGTATTACCCCACAATTCTTCGCTATCACCCAAATTAATGTAGGTAAACATTTCCCGGTCATAATGATCAAGGGCAGCAAGGTAATTTTTTGATGATCGCGTAAATATATCGGCACCGTCCCGGCTACCCTTATGCTGATCTGAAAGAACAATGAATTTGTCTTTTTTTCCATCAAACGGAATAACCAGCCCACGTTTGCCGGGGTTGGTTATTATTTGCTGATAAAGTTTGGACAGGGCGCTATTTACACGTCGTTTATCTGGCCTTGTTGAATATTTATTAGCCAGTTTTATTACAGTAGGGGTTAATAAACGCTTTATAAACGAAGCCATAGTCTATTTAAAGGAAAACACCCCCTGGCCCCCGATGTTTTTAAGGCACAAAACTATTACGGAACTATTTTGTAAATAGCACCTATTGATGGGTAAAACGGAAAGTTTTTGGCATTGCTTACATAAATATTACCTGCGTTATCCATTGTCAATCCGGTAATATCGCTCCCGCTTACAGGGTTTAGGTAAGTGTTTGAGCTTACAGCATCTTTAATTTTATACAGATACCTGCCGTTTGATAAATAAATAGTGCCTGTTGCATTTACTGCCATATTGGTTACAAGCGATGAATTTATAATTATTGTATTACTGCCTAAACCTCCCTCAAGGCTTAGGGGTATGGTACTAACCAATCCCGATGCTGTAACTTTTCTGAAAGTTCTGCCGCCTCCGTCTGTAAGGTACAAGGTGTTAGTTTTGGTGTCAAAAACCATTGCTGTTATATCAACAAACCTGGCAGCCACGCCCTGCCCATCAAATTGTACCAGGCCATTTACAAATACATCACCATGTCCAGACGATTCGTTATGACCCGCAAACGTGCTTACCTCGCCGGCAGGTGTTATTTTTCTGATCACCTTCGCGTCATTTACGTATAAATTGCCGGTAGATGGATCAATGGTCAAACAGGTAGGACTTAAAAATTTAGCATTAACACCCTGCGCGTCAGTAAATCCCTGTGTGCTGCCCGCAAAAACGCTTAAAGTGCCTGCCGGGGTTATTTTAAATATTTTAAAGCTGTTTTCGGTCGGCTCAAATTTGCCGTTAGCCGTGTAAGAAGTACCGGATGATACATATATATTTCCGCTGGCGTCAACCGCGGTGCTCCCCAGAATCAAAGTGCTCACATTGCCTATTGTAGCCAAAGTTGTAGTAACACCACTGGTTGTTACCTGTACTACCGTATTATTTACGGTGCCGTAAAAATTGCCGGCAGCATCAATTGAAATGTTTTTTAGACGGGAGGCGCCGGTGCTAACGCTGGTTAGGGTAGAAGGGAGAATTTTAAAATCCTTGTCATAGCTCATCACCAAATTATCATAAGTAGTTAGTACCAGTTCTCCGCTGGTTGCGTTGTTGGGTATAGTAAAATATACCGCCCCTACATCTACCGAATCTATAACTACAGGGCTACCGTTAAGGGTTACTTTGGTCCTGGCTATATTACTGCTGAAAGTGTAGCCATATATCGCCATTTTACTGCCCCGCATAGCACCGGCGACGCGCAGCCAGTCAGCCAGTTTTGGCTTGGGTGCCTCAACGCCAAACCCCATGCCCTGAACTACAATGCTTTTACCATTAGTAATAACGGTTATGCCATAACCTCCCGGAACCGCGTTATCCGGCACATTAACTGATATAAAGGACTCGTCGCCTGCTATTGCGTTAGCAGTTAAGTTGCCAAACATTATTTTACTTTCTCTGAAATCCTTGCTGAAGTTGCGCCCGACAACAATAAAACCACTATTAGGTGGCCCGAAATTTCCACCGCCCATGGTACCGGTTACTACCGGCTCTGTATCTGTTACAGTTTTTGTATCATCGGGATATGGCTCTTTGTGTTTTTTGCAGCCTGAAATAAACAGGAGGCCGGATAACAATAGTAAAAACGTGATACAGGTAAAAGCGTATTTATTTAATACTTTCATTTTATTAGTAGATGAAAAAATTGCGCACCGTAAATGTAGCTAAACTATTAGTTAAGGGCATCCCCCATAATGGGGGATTTTTTGTGTTAACGGCCGCGTAACAATATTTCTATACATTACACAAATTTGCTAAATATTTTAGCAAATTTGTGTAATGGCACATCAGGAGAATCCCGAATTTTTTAAGGGGCGCGGGGCGCAGGTAAATACAGACAACAAGTTTTTAAAACGTAAATATGTTCTTGACCACATAGAGGGTTTAGACGAGCCATTGTTAGAGAACAGCGCTACGCAACTTTTTGAAGAAACGCCCAAAAAGATAGTAAGCGAATCAAACAGCCCTGATCTGAGCCATATGTATTCTATCAATCCTTATCAAGGTTGCGAGCATGGCTGCATTTATTGTTACGCGCGCAACAGCCACGAATATTATGGCTTTAGCGCCGGGCTTGATTTTGAGCGCAAGATTGTAGTAAAAAGGAATGCGCCCGAATTGCTCGAATCTTATTTTAATAAGAAAAACTATCAGCCGGTTACCATTATGATGTCCGGGAATACGGATTGTTACCAGCCCATTGAGCGCAAGCTTAAAATAACCCGCAAGCTGCTGGAAATCTTCCTTCAATACAAAAACCCGGTAAGCATCATCACAAAAAACAATGTAATACTGCGCGACCTGGATATTATAAGCGAACTGGCCCGGCTTAACCTTATCCATGTAAATTTATCTATCACATCATTAAATGAGCAGCTACGGCAAAAGCTGGAACCGCGCACGGTAACGGCAAGCGGCAGGTTAGGCGTTATTCAAAAACTGGCCGAAAAAGGGGTTCCGGTTAGGGTAATGGCTGCTCCTATTATTCCCGGATTGAACAGCAACGAAGTACCCGATATTATTAAAGCGGCGGCTGACAGAGGGGCCATGTCTGCGGGGTTTACTATTGTTAGATTGAACGGTAGTATTGCTGAAATTTTTACAGACTGGATCTATAAAGCATTTCCGGACAGAGCCGAAAAGGTACTTAACGCCATTAAGGCTTGCCATGGTGGCAATTTAAATGACAGTGATTTTGGGCGACGAATGAGTGGGGAAGGGCAAATAGCGCAATCCATTCAGCAGTTGTTTAAAATGGCTTGTAACCGTTTTCTGGCAGGCAGGGAAATGCCGCCATTAGATCATACTTTGTTTATCCCTAAAGGCGGCAAACAAACAACGCTGTTTTAGGCTGATGGATTTACCAGTTCTGCTAAGGAATCAGGCGTCATGGTTATGCCGTCAACAATATGGGTAGCCTGCTCATAAAAGCTTTCGCGTTCGGCCAGCTTTTCGGTAATAAAGGCTACCAGTTCATCGCCGTGCTTGCCTAATATAAGTGGGCGGGTGGTTTTGCCTTTATCCAAACGTTCGGCCAAAGTTGCCGGACTCAATTTTATGTAGAGGGTTTCGCCATTGGCATTCATCCAGTCCATATTATCAAAAAATACCGGTAGCCCGCCGCCGGTTGAAACCACAACATTTTCGGGGTATGGCGTTTCTTTAAGCATCTTTGATTCTAATAAGCGAAAGGCATCCTGCCCGTGCTCGGTAAAATACTCGGTAATAGTGGTGCCCACCTGTTCTTCAAATACCTTATCAAGGTCAATAAAATCATACTCCAGCCTGTTAGCCAGTTTACGGCCCCAGGTGGTTTTACCGCAGCCCATAAAGCCCACAAAAAATATTTTCATTGTAATTTAACTCTCGGATCTATCCAAACATAAACAATATCAACCAGGATATTGATCATCACAAAAATAAAGGCGATGAACAATATAGCGCCCATTACTACCGGAAAGTCTGACATTTCAAGCGCGTGCACAGTTGTTTTCCCTAAGCCGTTGTAGCCAAAAATGTACTCCACAAAAAAAGAACCCGCCATTAATGACGCAAACCAATTGGCAATAGCGGTAACAACAGGGTTAAGCGCGTTTTTCAACGCGTGCCGGTAAATAATAGCGCCGCGGCTAAGCCCCTTTGCTTTGGCGGTACGAATATAATCCTGACTTAAAACATCTAACATGGCATTGCGTGTAAGCTGCACTATAATTGCCAGTGGCCGTAAACCAAGCGTTACCATGGGCAATATCAGGTTCTTCCAATTAATTACTTCGCCTTTAAAAGGATCGTACCCATATAAACTGCCGGACATGTTTAGCCCCGTATAATTGCTTAACACGAAACCGAAGATCCACGCGATTATAATTCCTGCGAAAAAAGACGGAGCAGATATCCCCAAGGTTGAAAACGCCAGTGCTAGGCGGTCAACCCAGGTCTCCTTGTAAAGGGCGCTTAAAACCCCTAAAAAAATGCCTATTACAATTGCAAAGACCATAGCTGTAGTGGCCAGCACCAGCGTATTGGGAACAACTTCTAACAATAGCGAGACAACATCTTTACTGGTTTGGTAGGAACGGCGCAGGTAGGGCCATTTTAATGCTATAGTTTTTGTAGCAGATACAGAAACTAGCGGTACAAATTTATATCGCTCCCTGTCTGTTTTTAAATGTATGCCAACGGGCGAAAGATCATTAATATAATAAGCAAACTGAATGTGCAATGGCTTATCTAAACCAAACTCTTTACGTACGGCTTGTAATGATTGCACATCGCCGCGCTGGCCCTGCGTCATACGGGCGGGATCAACAGGGAGTACATTGAATAAGAAGAAGACTACCACCACTATGCCTAACATAACTGCCTGGCTGTAAAAAAACTTGCGAAGCAGGTAGCGGCCTATCATTGCTGCGGAAAGTATTGTTTTACCAGATCATCATAGGCGGGCACCGTATGGTAATGCCATTTGTTTATAATAGTGCCGCCCTTTAATAATAGTACGCCCGGGTTGGCTCTTACCATTGATTTAAGCGGAACACCGTCGGCATAAAAAATTTCGCTTATTAAATGGTACCGTTTGGCAAATGCTTCTGCCTCTGTTGCCGCGGCCGAAGTAAGCAAAATGGTGCGGGTATTAAAGCTTCGCGTTAAATTAATGGCAAGGGCATTTATACGAATGATGGCGGCAGTGTCTGTGTGGTTCAGATCATAAGCAACAATAAACAAATTGTTAAATGGGTTAGCTAATAGCTCCTGCGTGTAGTTATTGCCTTGTGCATCCTTTATTATCAGGTCCTGTATTTTAGGCGTAAAACCTTTTTTTATCAGCTTGCTTTCCGGGTTGCCCACCACTTCCCAGTTGCTATCCTTCCAAATACCGCTGCTGATGTATTCCTTATCGGTTACTTCTTTGGTCTCGGCGGTTTTTTTGTTTTTCAGGTTATAATTAACCTGGTATTCATCAGGAATAGCGCCCGGAGGCGTTTTCATGGCATCCGGAATATTCGCGCCAACCTTATAAGGCAAAAAGTCTATCACCGGTAAAAAGTTGTAAGTGTACAGGCCAAACCCTAACGCAACTACTGTAGCTGCTATCAGCAGCTTGTCGCCTGTTTTAGCGCTGAAAAGGGGTTTAATGCTTTCTTTGTTTTTAAACAAAACCAAAATCAGCAACAATAAAATAAGGTCTTTGCTGAAAGATTGCCAAGGGGTTAATGGTATGGCATCGCCAAAACACCCACAGGTTTGCACCACTTTGAATGCTGCTGAGTAAAACGTAAGGAAAGAGAAGAAAATAATGAGCAGCAATAACCCCCAAACATTTTGTTTAGCGCGTACCCCAATAAGCAAGGCGAAACCCATAATGATTTCAAGAGCGCAAAGAACAATAGATAAGCTTAAAGCCAGGCCGTTTAAAAAGGTGATATGGAAAACCTCAAAGTATTCTTCCAGTTTATAGGAGAAGCCCAAGGGATCATTGATCTTGATAAGGCCCGAGAATATAAACAGCAGGCCAACAAAAATGCGGCAAAACCATATCAGGCCATTTTTCATTTTACTCCCAATTTTATCAATGCGAATACTGAGTAATTTAATATATCCTGGTAATTAGCTTTTATACCTTCGGATACCAGGGTTAGGCCTTCATTATCTTCTATTTGCTTAACCCGGCGCAATTTCATCAGTATCAGATCAGTTAATGAACTTATGCGCATTTCGCGCCAGGCTTCGCCGTAGTCGTGATTTTTAGCAAACATCAGTTCCTTTGTTTCAGTCGCTTTTTCATCAAATAAATCACTTACTTTATCTGCCGCAAGTTCAACCGGTGCGTTTTCGTCACATTCCAATTGCATCATGGCTATTATGCAATAATTAACTATGCCAATGTATTCGCCTGTTATATCCTCATCAACTTTTGATACTTTTTTTTCTTCGAGCGTGCGGATGCGCTGCGCTTTTATGAAGATCTGATCGGTGATAGACTCAGGGCGAAGGATACGCCAGGCTGTACCATAGTCATGCGTTTTCTGCATAAAAAGCCCTTTGCTTATGGCTATTACTGCGTCGTATTCGGTTGATGTATTGCTCACTCTAATTATGTTGTAAGTTGGAGGTTGTGTGTTGTAAGTTTTTAACGCGGTGCAGGGTTTGTATTAAACCACATGTTGCGCCCCGGGGAGGTTTCGCGTTATTAATTAAAAGTTGAAGATATGAAGTAACTTTACAACATTCCAACTTTGTAACATTTCAACAAACAGTGGCTAAAGATACATTTTTTCATAAAAAGATAACCCTTAACGCCAAGGGCAAACTCATTGATTTGAGTACGCCGAAAGTGATGGGTATTATTAACCTCACACCCGATTCTTTTTTTGAAGGGAGCCGCAACCAAAGTGTTGATGATGCCCTGCAACAGGCAGAAAAAATGATGAATGGTGGCGCTACATTTCTTGACCTTGGCGCTTACTCGTCTCGCCCCGACGCGGATGATATTTCTGTACAGGAGGAATTGGACAGGCTGTTGCCTGCGGTTGAAGTAATTGCCGGGAACTTACCGACTGCTGTTTTATCTATTGACAGCTTTCGCGCCAAGGTGGCCGAGGCGGCAATTAACGCGGGTGCGCATATCATCAATGATATATCGGGCGGGCAACTGGATGATGAGATGTTTGCCACCGTTGCCAAACTTAAAGTACCTTATATATTAATGCATATGAAAGGTAACCCCAAAACCATGGTGCAATTAGCAGAATATGAGGATGTATTTAATGAAGTGTTTGATTACTTCAACACCCGCATTCATAAGCTAAGGCAATTAGGTGTTAATGATGTAATAATAGACCCGGGTTTTGGTTTTGCAAAAAAGCCCGAGCATGGTTACGCGCTATTGAGCCGACTGGCGGAGTTTCAGCAGTTAGGCCTGCCACTCCTTGCAGGCGTTTCCCGTAAAAAAATGATCTACGGAACTTTAGGCATTACCGCTGATGAGGCCCTAAATGGTACTACCGTTTTGAACACCATTGCGCTAACAAAAGGCGCATCTATTGTACGGGTGCACGATGTAAAGGAAGCTGTGCAGGCGGTTGAATTATTTAGTATGATGAATAATAAGGGTTAAGCGAAAGCCCATCACAGTTTAAACTGCGCTGCCAGCATATCCTTCACTTTAGTGCGGTTGATCTTTGAAATGGGGATTTTTGTGCCATCCTTCAGCAACAGGCTGCCGCCATCCTCGCGAATCCAGCTTTTAATGTAGGCCATGTTAACCAGGTGGGTTTGGTGCGTTCGCAAAAAGTTGTATCGCTCCAGCATATCTGCATATTCTTTCAGCGTTTTTGATACCAGCACCTTTTCGCTATCTTTCAAGAAAAAGCGGGTATAAGTGTTATCGGCTTCACAATGCATAATGTCACTCACATTTACATATCGCGTTTCGCCAAACATAGGCAAAGCAATGCGCGGACTAACCTGTTTTTCATCTTTAAGGAACTCCAGCAAATGGTCCAGGCGTTCATGCTTTTTATTTTTTTGTAGCGCCTTTTGGGCCTTTGCCAAAGCAGCCGTAAGCTCGTCAATATCTATTGGCTTTAACAAATAATCTAATGCTGCAAATTTTATAGCCTGTATGCCATATTGATCATAAGCGGTAACAAAAATTATGGCAAAATCTATTTCGTCAAGCTGCTTTAGCAAATCAAAACCCGAGTGCCCATGTAACTGAATGTCCAGAAAAACCAGGTCGGGACGGTGTGTTTTTATGGCGATGGCGGCTTCGTTAACGTCGCCCGCCACCGCTACCACCTGCACATCAGCTGCATAAACTTTAAGCAACTGCTGCAGGTTTTCCTGGTTTGACACTTCGTCATCAACAATAATTGCTCTCATTTTTTATAGCCAGTTTTTTAATTCAATGGTTATTACAGTGCCGTTATCAGATGGATCTATATGCAGCAAGATATGCGTATTTTTATGAATGCTGTTAAGCAATGTAATACGTTCGCGACAAAGTTTTATTCCCTTTCCATTAGCCAAATCACCCTTAAAGCCGTTGCCATTGTCTCGCACTTTCAATAAAATACCATTGTCGCTTTGGGTTATTGAAACATCCACTTGTCCTTTCTCTTTCAGTGCCGATATGCCGTGTTTTACAGCGTTCTCTACAAAGGGTTGCAGCAGCATGGCCGGGATCTCAATTTGCAGGTCTAACCGCTCGTCAACCTTTAGGTTATAATTAAAACCAAAGCGGGTTTGCTCCATTTGCAGGTAATCGTTTAGCAGATCAGTTTCTTTTTCAATGCTGATCAGATCCTTCTGGCCATCATCCAACACGTTACGGGTAAGCCTGGCAAAGCGGGTGAGATACTTGTTGGCATCCTCAATAGCATTTTTATTGATCAGGTTCTGTATACCTGCCAAAGCGTTAAAAATAAAGTGCGGGTTTAATTGGGATCTTACCGATTGCAGTTGCAGGGTAGCTATCTGCCTGTTTTGCGCCTCCTGCGCCAGCTTACGTTTTTGCCTATTACGATAAAGTGTAAAATTTATGGCTACGGCGGTCATCAAAATAAGGATAATAGATATTACTGTTCTTAAAGGGATGTATTTTTTTTCCGCAGGCAATACTGTAAAGGTAATGCTGGTGGCTAAACTGTCAAGTTTGTGAACCGGCCACCCGCCGTGTTTTACAAGCCATGGGGTAAACGTAATTTTATATTTTCCGGGTGTTCTCCAAATATCTTTAATAACCTCTATCCTGTTATTTGCTTCGCCCAGTTGAATCGTTTCGGTGCCGTTTTCGGTAGGCCTGGTAAGCGTCACTTTATTGTTATAGGCGATATCCCGGTTTAGTAAATGAAAGCTCACGTTCTTTACAGAGTCATCTGCCCTGAATCTTATATCGTTTTTATCAATGGTCTCAATAAAATCTTTTACACTCACGGGCCGTTGAAAGCTAACATATTTTTCACCTATCATTCTCCCATAAGTTTCTACAGTTCGCTGTGTATCCGTCAAATATTTTGCATACAGTGATCCGTCGGGCAAGGGGTGTTTGGCCGAAAAGTATTGTATTGCGCTATAAATCTCCGGCTTTTCTGCCTTACGCCAGTCAATAAATGCGGCGTCAGAGTAGGCATAATTATTTACATTATATACTTCAACTTTTAATACCTGTCCGGGTACATAATCAAATCTACCCAGATAAGCGTAAGTTATTTTACCGTCTGCTGTTTTCTTAAAAACAGTGGGTTTGGTCCATGATACTAACTCTTTTCTGTTGTTTTGTACAACGTGGTATCTAAAGTCTTTAGCATTTGCCGGGGTAATATCAGCCGCGGCAAACTGCACAGCGCAATTGCCATCAATAATAATGCTGTTATCACCTTGTTGTCCCCTGTAAATTTCGCTTTTCTTACCGCTGCCACCAGTAAAGCCTATCCCTAAAAGTTTAGCCGACTGGCTAAAAAAGTAATGCTCTTTAGCTAAGCTTCGCTTTAATATTTCTTTATTAATAATGGCCCTTTGCACCGCCGGAGATTTGTTTAAACCGATATAATGGACGCCGTAACCATTCCAGTATTTGGGTAGCATGGCGGTGTCAATTTTAATTTTTTGCCCGGGAGCTGTAGTATATATAAGGCATATAAAGCCGGTTGCTATAATTTTACTAATGTGCAGTTTCATGTCTGTTTAGTTTTAGGTGTTAATAATTGATGTAAAACTGCATAGTGTGCTAAACTTACACAACCGGTAAACAGTAAACAAGCACCGGCGATTAGTATTTGGGGTGATTAGCGCCAAAGAGTAAAGTAATAATTGATTTTTAACCGATTTCCCTCAGCAAATTTTTACACATAAAAATTTATTTAGCAAGCCTTTTAGCCCTACCTTTGCCGCGTAAAAAAATAACAATACCAATGAGTTTCAGAACCGAACATGATACCATGGGGCCTGTAGAGGTACCTGCAGACAAATACTGGGGCGCGCAAACCCAACGCTCGCGCAATAACTTTAAAATAGGTGCAGAAGCATCAATGCCAACAGAAATTATTGAAGCTTTTGCTTTCCTTAAAAAAGCCGCTGCATACACCAATACAGATCTGGGTGTATTACCCGCTGAAAAGCGCGACCTGATTGGCAAAGTATGTGATGAGATTTTAGCCGGCGATTTGGCAGGAGAGTTTCCGCTGGTAATTTGGCAAACGGGTTCGGGCACGCAATCAAACATGAACGTGAATGAGGTTGTTGCTAACCGTGCGCACGTTATTGCAGGTAACCAACTGGGCGAAGGCAAAACCTTTGTTCATCCTAATGATGATGTGAACAAATCACAATCATCAAATGATACTTACCCAACTGCTATGCACATCGCGGCTTATAAAATGCTGATAGATGTTACCATCCCTGGCATTGAGAAGTTACGCAATACTTTGCAGGCAAAATCTGAAGCATTTAAAAGCGTGGTTAAGATCGGTCGTACGCACCTGATGGATGCTACACCACTTACTTTAGGTCAGGAGTTTTCCGGCTATGTTTCACAATTGAACCATGGCTTAAAAGCGTTGCGTAATACATTAGATCACTTATCAGAATTAGCTTTAGGCGGTACCGCTGTTGGTACCGGCATCAACACGCCACAGGGCTATGATGTTAAAGTAGCAGAATATATAGCGCAGTTTACAGGCTTGCCTTTCCGCACCGCCGAAAATAAATTTGAAGCATTGGCCGCGCATGATGCTATTGTAGAGAGCCACGGCGCTTTAAAGCAGATAGCCGTATCATTAATGAAAATTGCTAACGATATCCGTATGCTGGCTTCTGGTCCGCGTTCTGGTATTGGCGAGATCCATATTCCGGATAACGAACCTGGCTCATCTATTATGCCGGGCAAGGTTAACCCTACCCAAAACGAAGCGGTAACCATGGTTGCGGCACAGGTAATGGGTAATGATGTTACCATATCAATAGCGGGCTCAAACGGCCATTACGAACTGAACGTATTTAAACCCGTTATGGCCGCTAATTTCCTGCAATCGGCAAGATTAATTGGAGATGCATGCGTATCATTCAATAATAATTGCGCTGTTGGTATTGAACCAAATTACGAGGGTATAAAAAAACACCTGGAGAACTCGTTGATGCTGGTAACGGCGCTTAACCCACATATTGGTTATGAAAAGGCTGCTAAAATAGCTAAGACAGCGCTTAACAACGGCTCGTCATTGCGCGAGGCGGCTATAGGCTTAGGCTACCTCACTAACGAGCAGTTTGATGAGTGGGTACGCCCTGAGGATATGATTGGCAGCTTGAAATAACAGTCCAAATTATTTTGTCATTCTGAGCGACAGCGAAGAATCTTGTACGCATTGCTAACCGCTTTTATAAGATTCTTCGCTATGCTCAGAATGACAGTTCTTTTTTAATTAAGCAAATGCAAAAAGCTTTTACCTTTCTCCTTTTAGCTTTAACCTTAGCAAGCTGCTCATTGAACCCAAGCTTTCAGGGCAAAGGCGAAGCTTCATTGCAGGGCGAATGGAAGCAGGATACTATTGCTATGCAAAATCAACTGCTTAACTACTCGCTATATGAGTTTAAGTTTAGTTGCGACTCCGTTTACGGCACTATCCGTAGCTTTAGCAAGGTTAATAATGGCTATGATACCTGCATGAACGCCGGAAAATGGGCAGAGTATTTCCGTGGAACCTATGAGCAAAAGAACGATACGATGCGCATTAAGGGTAACTTTTGCAATGCCGATTTTAGCCTGAAAGGTCCCGAAGGATGCTTCCGGTCTGGTGTATATCAGGACGTTTTTAAAGTAAGTAGACAGGGCGACTCTCTTGTTCAGCTTTCAAGCACATCTAATGTTATCCCTTTAAATCTGCGTTTAACACATAAATTAGTTTGTAACCCCAAACCCTTGTGATATGAAAACATTTAAAAAATTAATTACAGGTATCGCATTATTTTACATCCCGCTGCAAACAATGGCATGGGGCAATAACGGACATCGGATAACCGGACAAATAGCTGATAGTTATTTAACACCTAAGGCTCGCGCGGCCATAAAAAAAATATTAGGTAATGAGCCTGTTTCAATAGCAGGTAATTGGGCCGATTTTGTACGCTCTGATCCTAATTATAAATATACAGAAGTATGGCATTTTGTTGATTTTGACAGGCAAATGGCTTACCCCGAATTAACGGAATATTTAGAACATGACAACAGTGAAGATGCTTACACCAAGCTGAAATTTTTTGTTGGAGAGTTAAAGAAAAAAAATTTGCCGCAAGATAAAAAATTGATGTATCTGCGCTTTTTAATACATCTGGTAGAAGATATACACCAACCCATGCATGCGGCGCTGAATGGAACGCAGGGCGGCAACAGCATTAAATTACAATGGTTTAATGAGTCAACCAACCTGCACACCATATGGGATAGTAAGCTGATAGATTTTCAGGCGCTTAGTTATACAGAATACGCGGCACTGATAAACCATACTACGCCTGCGCAACGTGCCGAATGGCAAAAGGCGCCTATAACCAAATGGGTATTTGAATCCGAAGAAATATCAACTAAAGTTATTGCTGAAGCTAAGACATTGGACCTTCAGGCATACAATTATAACTTTAAATACATTAGCACAATTAACCAGCAACTACTAAAAGGTGGTGTAAGGTTAGCGGGATTATTGAATCAGATATTTGGATAGTTTATAGATACGTGGATGTGCAGATGGGAAGATGTGCAAATGTTTTTCTGAATGTAATATCAACGGCTTATTTGCTAATCAACATATCTGCACATTCGCACATCTGCATATTTGCACATTCACAAATGAAGATACTAATGGTATGCTTGGGCAATATTTGCCGCTCGCCGCTGGCAGAGGGTATAATGCAGCACCTGGCCGATAAAGAAGGACTGAACTGGACGGTGGACTCTGCCGGGACCGGTAACTGGCATGTGGGCGAAGGACCGGATAGACGCTCGGTAAAGGTGGCGGGTAATTACGGCATAGACATTAGCAAACAAGTATGCCGCGTGTTTAAGCCCGCAGACTTTGATGAATTTGACCATATTTTGGTAATGGACAGATCTAACCTGGCAAATGTGCTGTCGCTGGCGCAAAACAATGAGCATAAAAGTAAAGTAAAACTTCTTTTAGGTTCAGCCGTGGTGCCCGACCCTTATTATGACGACAATCTGTTTGACCCGGTTTTTAAATTGATTGAACAAGGTTGTAAAGATTTTATAAAGACTGTGGCATAAACGTTCTTTGATTACGCAACAGAACTCTAAATTTGGGTTCTGTTTTTATGCGCCCTTTCCAAATTAATTATTATTTTACGATACTAAAACCTAAAGTTGTAAAAACAGCTTATTAAGTATATTGTTCGTCAGAATAGGGTAGCTTTTAGCAGTTTTTACATTTGTATATACTACCAGGTTACCCTATTTAATATTTAGTTGCTTTTGATTGATTGAAATGGAAGGCATAATAGACAAAGACAAACCCGAAGTACGTTTGAGGGCCTTTAGGGCAATTGACGAGCCGGAAACATGCGCGCGGTTTATTGAGGGCCACACCCATGTTTTAACCAGCATAGGCGTCACCAAAGTATCCTACAGCAAAAACGAGTGGGTAAATAATCCCGGCGCATTTGTAATGGTGGTCGAATCGTTAGATGGGATGCGGGTTTTTGGCGGGGCCCGGGTACATGTTGCCGGAGGAAGCGAGCCGCTCCCTATTGAAGCCGCTACAGGGGCTATGGATCCCGGCATATTTGACCTGGTATGGAAGTTTGCCCAACATGGCACAGGCGAGCTCTGCGGGCTTTGGAATTCGCGCGAGATCGCCGGTTATGGCATCGGTTCAATATTTTTAATCCGTACGTCTGCCGCTATTGCCTACCAAATAGGGTTACAATCTATGTTTGCGCTTTGCGCCCCTTATACTATTCCGCCGGGGCAAGCGGTAGGAATGGAAATTGAGACCAGCATTGGCCATAGCGGTACCTTTTACTATCCTAAGCTTGACCTTGTTGCCACCACCATGATAGTTAAGGATATACCTACATTGGCTAAGGCTTACGAAGAAGATAAAGCCGCGATTATAAAGATCCGCGAGAATCTTAATATCACCAGAACAGAAGTATTGCGTAAAAAGGAGCTAACCATCCATTACGAAATAGCCATACCTAATTTAGATAAGTGGGATTTACAGGCAGTAATAGCAAACGCCAAAAAAACTTATTTGCAAACTAAAATAAAAGAGGAAGACCTGGACTTTTTATAATAAAGCATAACGGAACTGCAATAAACCATAACGATTTAATTTATGGTGCGTATAAAAGCCCTCTGACCACATTTTATCAGCTATGAAAAACATACAACATTTGCAAGCCGGCACCGAAGAAAACCGCGTTTTTAAGCCGCTATTGTTGCGCCTTGTAAATGCGCCGGATAAGGAAGTTTTTGACAGGTTGATTGCCGGTGGAAAAGTGGTTTTTGTAAATGATGAGATCTACACCCAATTGCAGGAACTGGTAAAAAGCCTCAACCCCTCCATACGTATTAAAGCGGACGATTATCCGGCTATGATAACGGAGCATTTAAAGGGCCATGATATTGATACTTACGGTGTGTGGGCCTATTATCCCTGGAGCAAACGTTTAGTGCATTTGTTGGATGAGGAAGAGTTTGTTGAGGTGCGCACCAATCGGAATCAATATAAAATTACGCGTGCAGAGCGTGATACATTGGCAACCAAACGTATAGGTATAGTTGGCCTTTCGGTGGGGCAGTCTATAGCGCTTACCTTGTCAATGGAACGCTCATACGGCGAGTTGCGACTGGCCGATTTTGACGTGCTTGAGTTAAGTAACTTAAACCGCATCCGCACAGGTTTGTATAACATGGGTGTACCTAAAGTAGTAATAGCCGCGCGGGAAATAGCCGAGATAGACCCGTATTTAAATGTTAACTGCTTTTTTGAAGGTCTTACCGACGCTTCAATGGACGACTTTTTCCTAAAGGATGGCAAACTTGACTTGTTGGTAGATGAGTGCGACGGATTGGACATAAAAATTCTGTCGCGTTTTAAGGCCCGCGAACTCGGCATTCCGGTTATTATGGACACCAGCGACCGGGGCATGTTAGATGTTGAGCGTTTTGACCTGGAACCCGACAGGGAGATATTACACGGCACAGTACAAAATGTTGACCCCGGCAATATAAAAGAGCTAACCAACGAAGAAAAGATCCCTATCATACTGCAAATGCTCGGCATTGAAAATGTATCACTCCGTGCACAGGCATCAATGGTTGAAGTAGAGCAAACTATTAACACCTGGCCGCAGCTGGCCAGCTCTGTAACGCTGGGCGGAGCGATAGGGGCTGATGTGGCCAGGCGTATTTTGCTTGACCAATATCATGACTCGGGGCGTTATTACATCGATTTGGAGGAGCTGATAGCTGATAAAGATAAAAAGCAACCGGCAGACGAAGAGCGGGTTAACCCCTATACGCCTTTAACGGCAAACGAAATGAAGCAGCTCGCAGCTTCGGCAGCTGTGCAAAGGCAACCCGACGAGATTAAACCTGACCAGGCGATTATACATGATTTGGTTAAAGCTGCCAATGCCGCACCTTCTACCGGGAACGACCAGCCCTGGAAATGGCTTTACAACGATGGTGTGCTCTATCTTTTTCATGACAGGCACCGTTCTTTTTCCTTTGGCGATTATCGCAATACGGCTTCATTTATTACGTTTGGGGCTGTTTTTGAGAATTTGTATATCCATGCGCTCGGGCTTGGTTTAGAAGCGCGATGCCGGTTTGCACCTGTTAATGGCCAAGAGCAATTGGTTGCGGCAATAACGTTCGGTAATGCTGAAGATACTGCTACATCCGGCGAAGTAAAATCGTTAGATGCGGCTATCTACAGCAGGCACACCAATCGTAATCCGGCACCTAAAAGCATTATCGACCCAAATAAACTTAACGATCTTAAAGCGCTTACAGAAACTATCCCCGGGGCCAAATTAAAATGGTTTACTGATGATGCTGACTTAAAGGGCCTGGGTGATATAATAGGTGCCTGCGACAGGATAAGACTACTGAATAAAGAGGCTCATTACGATTTTGTGCACCACGAAATGCGCTGGACAACAGAAGATGCCGAGCAAACTTTGGACGGCATTGATATAAAAACCCTTGGGTTAAGCAATTCGCAACTGGCGGCCTTGGGCGTTATAAAAAACAAGAACGTGGTACGTACCATAAACCAGCTTCGCGGCGGTAAGGCGTTGGATATGCTGGCAAAACGCACAATAGCATCCGCGTCGGCTTTATGCCTGATAACCCTGCCAAACCGCAACCTGGAGGGTTTTTTTGAAGGAGGCCGCGCTATGGAGCGCTTTTGGCTCGGGGCAACTAACCTTGATATCGCAGTGCATCCGGTAATTTCGCCGCTTTATATTTTTCCGCGCGTTTTTTGGGGAAATGGAGAAGGGCTTACCGAAGAAAATGTGGAGGAATTAAAGGTTTTGAGAGAGAAGTTTAAGGCTATTACCGGCATTGAAGATGACCTTGCCGAAGTGTTTTTGGCCAAAGTTGCCATAGCACCAGAGCCGGAATTAAAAAGCCATAGATTGCCTGTTGAAAAAACACTGATATTTGAGTAGCCGTTAAACCGAAACATATGATCAAAAGAATAATTGCTTTCTTCTTTACGCTGGCAGTTTTTGCAGCGAATGCGCTCGCACAGGCCCCGGTTGTTTTCAACGGCGGCGACAATGTGGTTATTGGCGAGCATGTATCAATATTAGAAGACACCGCAAATAACCTGACGGTTGAGTCGGTAAAGAACCATCCTGGCTTCTCGGCATCTACATCGCAAGTGCCTAATCTGCAATTAAGCAAATCATCGTTTTGGCTAAAATTTACCGTTACCAACAAAAGCGATGCGGACCATTTGTTGCTTTGGGCAGAGTACCCTATGTTGAACACCTGCGATTTTTATTACCCCGTTAATGGTGTATACAAGGTTAAAAATTTTAGCGACAGGAAGATTTTTGCCGAACGAAAATATAAGCATCAGGACTTTGTGATAGATATTGACCTGGCTAAAGACAGTACAGCAACGTATTATTTAAAGGTGGCCAGTACAGAGCAAATAATATTGCCGCTAATTTTAGGCACGCCGCAAAAAGTAGCCGAGTCTACCCTTACCAAAAACCTGTTGTGGGGCATACTGATGGGCCTGCTGATAGTTATGGTGCTTTATAATTTTTTCGTCTTTATATCTACCAGGGACGTAAGCTATCTCTACTATGTGCTTTATACACTTTTTATTGGCTTAACGCAGGCATCCTTGTCGGGTTATACCTATCATTATCTTTTTTCTAATTCACCGCTATTATACAGCAAAGTACTTATTGTATTCCCGGGGCTGGCGGGCATTTCGGCGGTGTTGTTTGTAACATCGTTTCTGCACACCAAACAGCGCACACCAAAATTGCATAAAGTGTTCCCTATAGTTGCGCTGTTATATGCTGTCGCTATTTTTTTGCGCCTTTTCGGCTTTGACCACGCCAGTTACAGAATGATAGACATTTCTGCATTATCAGTAACTATCAGCATCTACGCCGCTGCTATTATAACATCTATACAGGGCTACAGGCCCGCCAAGTTTTTCCTTGTTGCCTGGACCATATTTTTAATAGGCCTGGTATTATTTGTATTGCGCAATTTGGGCGTACTGCCCTATAACGGTTACACCAGTTACACCATGCAGGTGGGTACCGCGTTTGAGGTTACCTTACTTTCATTAGCACTGGCCGACAGGATAAATATATTTAAAGCCGAGAAGGAACGCTCTCAACAGGAAACCCTGGAAGCTTTAAAAGAAAATGAACGCATAGTACGTGAGCAAAACATTGTTTTGGAAGCTAAGGTAACTGAGCGTACACATGAATTGAACGAATCATTAGAGAATTTGAAAGAAGCTCAGTCGCAATTGGTAGAGGCGGAAAAAATGGCATCGCTGGGTCAGCTTACCGCCGGTATAGCGCACGAGATCAATAACCCGATCAATTTTGTTACTGCCAACATCAACCCGCTAAAACGCGATCTGGATATGGTGCTCGATGCTATAAACGTTATAGAAGAGATTGGCTTATCCGAGGCATCATCTACAGAAAAACAGAAAAAGATAGCTGATTATAAAGAGGAGCTTGACTTTGATTACCTGTTGGTTGAAATGAACCATCTGATAAAAGGCATACACGAGGGCGCATCAAGAACAGCAGAGATTGTTAAAGGGTTACGAATATTCTCGCGTTTGGACGAAGACGACCTTAAGCGCGCCGATTTGAATGAAGGCCTTGAATCGACCATGATAATAGCCAACAATTTGATCGGCAATAATGTAAAAATTATAAAGGAATACGGCGAGTTGCCGCTGGTGGAGTGTTATGCAGGTAAGCTGAACCAGGTGTTTTTAAATATCATATCAAACGCGGCCTACGCTATTGAAAAGAAGTTTGAGGGCAGCGAAGGCGGGGCGCTCAAACTGGAAACCTATATTGATGGCGATAACGCGATTATAAAAATATCCGATAATGGTATAGGCATGAGTGATGAGACCATGCGCAAGGTGTTTGAACCATTCTTCACTACAAAAGATGTTGGCGAAGGAACCGGCCTGGGCATGTCAATAGCATACAATACCATTAAGAAGCATCACGGGCACTTGCTGGTAAAATCAGAGGTTGGTAAAGGGTCTGAGTTTACTATGCAGATCCCTGTAATTTTTGATGCTTCGGGCCAGGTGTAATTTGCAGATAAACCCTCAAGTTGTAAATTGTCTGGTCGTTGCTAACTAATTTTTCCTTATAAGATCTTCTACGTTTTTAAGCTGGCCTGATATTATTGTAAACTCAGCTGGGTAATTGTCTGATGCCATTAACGCGAACTTCTTTTTCCCTTTGATTCGTTTGATTGGTTTGAGCCTTTCGCCGTAGCTATAAATTTTCTGAAGAACTACTTCGTTTTTTAAGCCATAACAAAACGTTATTTCAAAATTGTTACTTGGAAATTTTGATGTTGGATAGAACGACTGCCCACCAAACGCTAATATCCTGTTATCAGAAAGCTGAAAAAAGTAGTGAACCCCTTCATCTTCGTTTTCCGGCAGTTCGATGTAGCTGTCTGTGTTTATCTGTAAGAAATTTACTCTGCCATCCTGCAATACAAAATTAAAACTTTTCACTTTCCGGGTTAACCGTCCATATTGCTCAACAAACACCCAGCCGCCAATTAAAATATAAACCAAAGCGCACCCAAATAACAGATAATGTTCCTGAACGGTTGCAAACTTAAAGTAAGAATATGTGCCGATAATTAGCGCGATTGCAATGTAGCCGCTTAGGAATTTTTTCTGAAACGCAATCCTTTTAGTAGTATATGCCAAGTCGAGTTTTAAGCTTTTAATTTCTTTGTCGGATAGTGCTCTTTCCTGAAATATAGAATATTGATTAGACATACCATTTAATAATCACAGGATAAATTTACAATTGATGCTCGAAATTAATTTCTGATTTGCTTAATTTCTTATCTTTGCGCTTCATTTAACACCGTTTGCAGCGGTATCAATGTTGTTATGGCTAAATATAATACACTACTGTACTATTGTTATTCAACAATAGCCGATGCGGAGCAATTTGCTGCCGATCATTTAAAATTTTGTAAAAGCTTAGGTTTAACCGGCCGCATTATTGTAGCCGAAGAGGGTTTAAACGGAACAGTTTCGGGCCCTGCGGAAGCTTGCAAAACCTACATGAATACCCTCCATGCCGACCCGCGCTTTGCTGCTATAGATTTTAAAATTGACGAGGTTGATACCCCATCATTTGTAAAAATGCATGTGCGTTACAAGTCAGAGATCGTACACTCGGGTTTACGCGACCCTAACGTGATCAATCCGCAACAGCAAACCGGCAAACACCTGGAGCCTAAAGATTTTATGGCGATGAAGGATGATGAGGATGTGGTGATATTGGATGTACGCTCTAATTACGAACACTCTTTAGGCAAGTTTAAAAACGCCGTTACGCTGGATATTGATAACTTCCGCGATTTTCCGGATAAGATAAACGAGCTGGCCAAGTATAAAGACAAAAAGATCCTGACCTATTGCACCGGCGGCATCAAGTGCGAAAAAGCCTCAGCGCTTTTACTGCACGAGGGCTTTACCGATGTTTACCAGTTACATGGCGGCATTATAAAATATGGTAAAGAAGCTGGTGGCGAAGACTTTGAAGGCAAATGCTATGTGTTTGATAATCGCCTTTCGGTTGACGTAAACAGTGTTAACCCTAAAGTTATTTCAACGTGTTTAAACTGCGGCAAGGTTACCCCTAAAATGATCAACTGCGCTAACCCTGAATGCAATGAGCATTTTACCCAGTGCGATGAGTGCGGCACTGCCATGGATGGCTGCTGCAGCGATGCTTGCCAAACGCACCCGCGCAAGCGTATGTATGATGGTACGGGCTATTACGTTAAAGTTCCGCAGCCAATAGGCGTTTCTTTAAAGAAGCAGGAGTTAAGAAACGAGAATCAAGAGGTTGTTGAATAGCAAAAAGGAAAAAGCTTTTATATTACCATTGCATTACGCGGATACCTATTTGGCCGTCAATTATAGCAAACTCTTTAGCCCCCCAGGGTCTTAAAGTAACCTGGTTAAGGTTGGGATGCAGCATTTCCGGGAAAACCGAAGACACCTTTTGATAAACTTCATCTATGTTCTCCGTTTCAAGGCGCAATTCCGGATGATCGTTTTCGGCCTGAGCCGCATCCTGGAAGATCATTACCGTTAATCCGCCTTTATTAACCACGCAGTAAGGGGCTTTGCTGTTTAACTCCTGATGGCCCATGGTAAATTCAAGGCAGTTGATAAAGGTGTTGATCCCCGTTTGTATATCCTTGTAAAACACACTCGGAACCAGCTTTGTGAAATTCATAATAGGTTGTTAATTAGAGCAATGAAGGCAATATATGATAACAATAATAGTTATTTTTGATACTAGCTCCAAATGAAATACACTTGCGCCCTTCTGTTATATCTGCTGGTTGGCGTTGCTGAACGGCAGACGGCAGCCATACCTGCCGGGGCACAGAAACTAATAGCGAGCTATCCTGATGCCATAGCCGGTTTTAGCAATAATTACGTCCTGTTTAAAGACAACGCTAAGCTGCTTTGGGACGATGGTATAAAAAATAAATCGGCAAAGCAGCTGTTGGAAAGCCCGGACGTTGAAGATATGTTTACTCAGGCTTACCCCAAAGGAGACATGCTGGCATCCCCTCAAAAAGGCATCGATCCCGGCAGGATAAGAAACGAAGCGTTCTTAAAAAAACTTTATGGCGAAAACAGGTCGGCGGTTAATAAAAACCTCGTGCAAATAACCTGGTGCCCCAAACTGGTTGGGCAAAAAATAACAGTTACCCGTTTAAATGGTGTTGCCCAACAATTGATGAAAGTATCAAAAGAGCTGGATGAGCATCCCGAACTAAAAAAGTATTTAACCAATATTGGCGGTACCTTTAACTGGCGCTACATTAACGGTACAAAACGGCTGAGCACGCATAGTTTTGGTACCACAATAGATATCAATACCACTTACTCAGATTACTGGGAGTGGGCATGCAAGTGCACCAGCGAGGACGTTAAAGTAAATTACCGCAACCGCATACCACAGGCTATTGTTGATGCGTTTGAAAGGCATGGCTTTATCTGGGGCGGCAAATGGTATCTTTATGATACCATGCACTTTGAGTACCGGCCCGAACTATTGTAAATAGTATATTTACCTAACCAATAACCTGAGCATGAAATACCTTATTGTTTTATTTACATTGATTTTTACTGCTCCGCCCAATGCGGATAACGTAGTAAGCAGATTTTCTGCCCCTGCAGGCTACACACGCCAAAAAACCGACGGAGGAAGCTTTGCAGAGTGGCTGCAAAAAGTTCCTCTTAAGCCGCCAGGCACCCATACCAAAATATTTAACGGAGATATTGCGCGTACCGATGCCTATACTGCCGCCGTGGCAGATGTAAGTGTTGGCAATGCCGACTTGCAGCAATGTGCCGATGCCGTGATGCGGCTGCGCGCTGAATATTTATACCAGAAGAAAGACTATAGCCATATAACGTTCAATTTTGTAAGCGGCTTTAAATGCGACTATGTGCATTATGCCAACGGGTACAGATATGTTAACGGCAAGTGGGCGCTTACCGGTAAAAAGGATTACACTTACCCCGCATTTTTAAGGTACATGAACCTGGTGTTCAGCTACGCCAGTACCTTGTCGCTTGAGAAGGAATTAAAACCTGTATCAAACGCAGGCGATATCAAAGCAGGTGATGTATTTATCCGTGGCGGCGCGCCGGGCCATTGTTTTATTGTGATGGATGTTGTAGAGAATAAAGATCACCAAAAACAGTTTTTGCTGGCGCAAAGCTTTATGCCAGCGCAAAATATACAGGTGTTACAAGCCGACGGAACCCCATGGTTCAGCATGAACAGGCGAGCCAATATCTTTTACGCAGAGCTGATAAGCCCGCAGTATTTACGAAGATTTGCAGATTGATGATAAAGGATGCCCAAGAGATTCTAAAACCCCTCTTGTCATCCTGAGCGATAGCGAAGGATCTTGTAAAAGTAACAAGTAAAACGCAGATAGGCCGCGCGAGTTGCAAGCTTATAAGATATTTCGCTATCGCTCAATAATGACAACCTATCTCGATTACTTTCAGAACAGACATATAACAAGAAACGCCCCGATCTCGGGGCGTTTCTTGTTTATTTTATTTAGTAACGTACATTACTTCTTTTACTGCTTTTATAACCCTGTCGGCATTTGGCAGGTACTCTTGTATCAGTGTTGGTGCGTACGGCAACGGTACATCACCACCCATAATGCGTAGAATTGGCGCATCAAGGTAATCAAACGCGTCTTTTTGTACTTTAAAGGCAATTTCGGTGGCTATTGAGCCCAATGGCCAGCTCTCTTCAACCAATACCAAACGGTTGGTTTTCTTAACCGATTCAATAATAGTTGGATAATCAATAGGACGAACAGTGCGAAGATCGATAACCTCGGCGCTGATGCCTTCTTTTTCCAGCTCGGCAGCAGCAGCGTTAACTACTTTCATTATTTTACCAAAGCCTACCAAAGTAACATCTGTACCTTGTTTGGTTACGGCTGCTTTGCCTATCTCAATATAATAAGTTTCTTCAGGAACAGGGCCTTTATCGCCATACATTAATTCTGATTCCATGAAAATAACCGGGTCTGGATCAATGATACAAGATTTTAACAAACCTTTAGCATCAGCAGGGTTTGATGGCACAACCACCTTTAAACCCGGGCAGTTAGCATACCAGTTTTCAAAGCACTGGCTGTGTTGCGAGCTTAGCATACCGGCGTTACCTGTTGGGCCACGGAACACGATAGGAACAGAGAACTGCCCACCACTCATTGACATGATCTTGGCAGCGCCGTTTATGATCTGGTCAATAGCAACCAACGAGAAGTTAAACGTCATAAACTCGATGATCGGCTTTAAGCCGTTCATGGCCGAGCCTATGCCTATACCGGCAAAACCCAACTCAGAGATAGGCGTATCAATAACGCGTTTAGCGCCAAACTCATCCAGCATGCCCTGGCTTACTTTGTAGGCACCATTATATTCGGCAACCTCTTCGCCCATCAGGTATATGGTTTCGTCATTGCGCATTTCCTCCTGCATTGCTTCGCGAAGCGCTTCTCTGAACTGTATTTCTCTCATCGTATATAATTATGATGTTTTTCAGCCGCAAATATAAGCACTAATGTGTGAAAAGCAATTGAGCGGCGATTGCCTGATGGTTTTTGTTACGGTAACGATGTAGAATTTGTACATTCGGTAAATCAACAGCAACCTCAGTCACGCATATTATGAAATTTCCATCTATAAAATCCCTTGCCGAGGGTTTTAAAACAACGCTAAAATTATATCCGGTAGAAGTTGCCTTCGCACTTGCGGGCACAATAGCGGCCACTGTAAATGTTGAGCTGGATAACATTAACCGGGTTGGCGAAAGCTGGTGCCTGCGTATAATGATGGCCGCCAACCTTGGGCTTTTGCTTAGCCTGGCAACTACCCTTTACCTGCGAAGCAAAGAGATATCCGGAACTAAAAAATTGATTTTAAAAAGTTTGGCGGCTGTATTGGCAGTGCTTATCTGCGCCATTTTAGATCCCTACTACCGCCAGAGCGATTACATGCGTTTCTTGTTACTGAGCCTGTCTTTTCATTTATTGGTTGCGTATGCCGGCTTTACTATCAAGGGGCACATTCAAGGCTTTTGGCAGTTTAACAAAACCTTGTTTTTACGGTTTTTAACCAGTGTGCTTTACAGTGGTGTATTGTACCTGGGTTTAGCAGCCGCTATGGGCGCGCTTAATTTTCTGTTCAATTTTAAATTTGAGTGGGATGCCTTTTTGATTTTGTGGGTATGGATAGCAGGCATGTTTAATACTTTGTTCTTTTTGGCTGGGGTGCCTACCAACCTGGGAGCCCTTGATCAAGACGACACTTACCCTAAAGGCTTAAAGGTTTTTACGCAATATGTATTGGTGCCCCTTGCTACCGTCTATGTTTTAATTCTGTTAGCCTATGAGGCTAAAATATTGTTGGAGTGGAGCCTGCCAAAAGGGTTGGTATCTAACATTATACTGGGTTATGCCGTATTTGGTATATTATCATTACTGCTGGTATACCCCATCCGCGAACGCGAAGAAAACAAGTGGTTAAAAACCTATGCCAAAAGCTTTTACTTTTTGTTGTTGCCCTTGCTGGCGTTGTTATTTACCGCGGTGGGCACCCGCGTTTTTAGATACGGAGTAACAGAGGAGCGCTATTTTTTAATTTTACTGGCCTTTTGGCTCCTGTTTATATCGGTTTATTTTCTGGCGTTTAAAAAACAGAACATCAAGCTTATTCCTGTTTCACTATCCATAATAACAGTACTTTCTGTTTACGGTCCGCAGAGCGCGTTTTCTGTTTCAAAATATTCGCAAACGCGTATACTCATCAATATTTTTAAAAAGCATAATGCATTTAGCGCCGGTAAATTAAAACCACTTACTACAAAGATAGATTCACTATCGGGCGCAGAAGCGGCCGCTAAAGTCGATTACCTTGTCCGCGAGCACGACTTCGCATCTTTACAAACCTACATAAGCCCGAACCTGGACGCTGTAAGCGACTCGATAGCTAAGGGAAAGGACCGTAACGTTTATTTTAATCGCTACGAGTTTAAATATTTGAAAACCGAGTGGATGATAGCCTATTTAAAGCTACAACATTATGGCAGATATGGAAGGATAGATACTGTGACATCTATGGGAGGCTATTACCGTTTTGAACCGGAAAATGGGATAGTTGGTTTAAAAGAATACGACTATATATTAATGGGCGTTGGCGCGGATTCTGCCGCTTTAAAAATAAATAACCTGAGCATAAAGCGAACGGAGAAAGAAGAACCGAGATCAGTAGGTTTATTGGTTAACGGTCAGCGTGTTGAATTTAATATTGATCAATTAGCCAGGCAGCTTTCAGATATTAAAACTAAACCCAACAACGCGAAATATGATCCGAACGACGCTGCTAAACTTCCGCTCTCAAAAATGAGTATCGTAAAGCAGGTAAAGGGTTTTAAGGTGACCTTGGTGGTAAGTAGTATTAACTTCAATATGACTAATAGGGTGCCCGAGGACAAAATATATGTTGATGGCTATTACCTTTTAAAAGAGATACAATAATAGGAAAGGCGCGCACACAAAATTTTTTATAGCGGTGTTGATGTTAATGCCGGTTGTTGTATTTGGCCAGTCTACAAGTCTTTATAACGCCGATGGTACCCTTAAAGCCGATAAGCAATTTAAGATAACAAAGGAAGTGCTTTTGAAAGCACCTGTTATTGAAAAAGAATTGTTGGCCTCGGTCTATAATAATTTAAAGTATCCGGTAATGGCCAGGGAGAACAATTACACAGGGTGGGTCATTGTAAAGTTCACATCTGTTGGCGAACGCGTAAGTTTTGAGATAGTAAAGTATAAGGATGAAGTATTCAGAGATGCTGTAAATCAATTTTTCAAGTCGAGGCCCGAAGGGTATTTGCGCAGTAAGATAGGCGGGCATGGCGATATTGTATTTTATTTGCCTATAAAGTTCCAAATGATAAATAACCGGTTTAAAAAAACCTTATCAACAAACAAAATGCTAACCATTGAAGCGATAGAGCCGGCACCAGATCCGGTTGTTACAGATGGTCCGGTTTATATCGGCAATTAAAGTTCTGGATTTAAAATCCGGACCAACATAAACCCATACAGGCTGAAAGCCATCTTGACTACCGCTATAGGTAATAAGCAAAGGATTGTGGGGGTAACAAATTATAATATTCCTTTAAACATCTGGGAGCATCGTACGTGATGGTGTTTTTTATACTGATCGCATATCCTTCGACCTTTTGTTCGAAGTACTTAAAGAAGAAGTCCTCCGTAATACCGGACTCTTTTTTGGTCAGCTCCCAAAGTTGTGCTTTGTCGCACTTCAGGATTTCCCCTATCTCAAATTCGCCGATCACGCGTTGCACTGGTGACGAAGCATATACTATCACCTTATTTACGTCTGGGTTTTTGAATATAGCCTTTCGGAACTCGAAGCGCTTGGTACCATTAAAGATCTTGAACGCAAATTCTGGTTTTATAGATAGTACGACTTTCATTAACTTCTTGAATATTTTACAATATTATCAAAATCCTGCTGACTGATACGGCTAAATCCGCGGGGAACGCTGTCTACCCCAGCAATGACCTCATTATCAATCAACCATTTTAAGTTTGCTCTTTTTCTGAACGAAGCAACATACAAAAAGTTCACGATAAAGGGTGGATTGTTTTTTAGGCGGTTCCAATGTTTGACCAGCTCCTCATCACCGAACACACTCCTTTTACGGCATAACCGTACAAATGTTTGAGCATCGGGGATATCGGTTATCACCGATTCCACGACCCCTACGGTCGTCACGACCCCAGCATAGTAACCACCGGTCCGATAGAAAACGATACGGTCGCCCGCTTGCATTTCGCGCTCGTGTGACCAGGAAATATAGACTTTACTAATGGCGTTCCGGTGCGGTTCGTTCTCAACGAAATCCTTGGGACTTTCTGTACGCAGGATCGAGTCGGGAAAAAGCTCGG
Organism: Mucilaginibacter calamicampi; assembly: GCF_042676765.1. Classification (NCBI taxonomy): domain Bacteria; kingdom Pseudomonadati; phylum Bacteroidota; class Sphingobacteriia; order Sphingobacteriales; family Sphingobacteriaceae; genus Mucilaginibacter; species Mucilaginibacter calamicampi. The sequence continues at coordinate 71,815 of NZ_JBHTHU010000022.1, read as the reverse complement.
TATGGTAATCGGGCCAGATGGGCACGATGTAAATATCGGTATCGGTAGAAACATAGGGATAACCTGTCTTTGGATGTGTGGGATTCACCTGCGCATGTTTGCCGAAAGGCTTTACAAGCACGGACTCCGAACCGTTACCGGTCTTCTTTTGCCCCCAATGGTTGAAACCATAGTCTTCCAGCAGCGAGATCAGCCGCTCGTGCTCCACGGTCTTCTCAAAGATGGTCACGTAGATTTCTTCCACCTTATTCAACACTGCGTTATCGAAGATGATCTTCAGAAAGCGCTCGCCGATCTTATATCCGTTTGCAGTTACTTTAAGTGTACCAACTTTCAGACGCTTCCGTTTCGGGAATGGTGGGACAATATCGGGGTAACCTTCATCATTTCCCTCAACTTTGATGTATAGGAACGCACTTAAAACCTCGTCTTGGTAGCAGACGTAACAAACCTCATCTGCCTTACGGTTGAACCATCCGTCGAATTCCGCATAATCCCCTCGGAACGAATCAAAGAACTGATCCTTCAGGTCCACTTCTCCAAAAAATTGCTTCTTGACCGCTAACACCTTGTATTCGACCAATCCGGGATGTTCGGCCGAGGCCTTTTCTAGATACTCATCGATCTTAAACACCCTAGGACCAATGCCGAGCAGCCGGGCTTTGATATGTATATTCTTGTCTTCTGAAATGAGTAGGTCCACGCGGCCTGAAAATACTTCGTTAACCAATAGGGTGTCGACCAGGTCGTTCTCGTTCTTATCAATCTTATCCGCAACCGCTTTCACTTCTGTGGCCATTGGTGCTACTGTCTTCAGGACGTTATAGTTTCCAATTTTTACGTTCATGCGCTTGACGGCTTGTTCATTGCCAAAGCGCGCTAGCTCCTCTATCGTGGCCAGGTGTACGCACTTCTCGATCTTTAGCCGGTCCAGCCAGTTGAATAAGACTCCTATGTCCTCATTCTGTAAACGTTCAGCTTCGCGGTGGATAATGATATTGGTATCAAGTAAAGCTCTCATTCAATTCGTGGATAAGTTGTTCAATATTCGTCTCTTTTATATTAAACACGAAAAGCCGGATAGCCAACTGATTCGCGATCATCTGAGCATGAATGAGTTCTTGTTCCTGCATTTCCGCCAGTAGGTCTGCGGCATAGAAACGCTGGTCCCTTTCCTTCAGCATGGACGCTATATGGTTGGGATCGCCTGTGACCAGTAACAGTGCTATAGGGTTTATACCGGCGAACGTATCAAATGGTACAGGAGTTACGTCTCCATTTTTGTTAAATAAGCAAAAATGCCCGTCCAGGATGTACTTTCCGTTTTGTTCGATAGCCGCAACAAGTCCCTTTAACAAGCGGTCCTGTGTATCGGGGATATCCGTTACTTTTTTGTTCTTTTCATCATTGGTATTAAGGTCTTTCCATTTCAACAGTTCGCTCGCGGAAAGGTGGATAAGGCCAATCCTTTCTGCGATGTCTCGACACAAAGTGCTTTTGCCAACACCGTGAATTCCACCGGCAAATATGATTTTTTCCATGCGTGATAGGATATAAGGTTATTAAATATAATAGAATATTTAATACAGGGGTTAAATATCTATAAATTAGGCAATTTTACAAAATATCCGACTGCCATTCAGGGAGACAAAGTATATTTTAGAATAATTAAAAATCTAATATATGAAAGAAGCAAATCTCAATAATTGGCTTTGAATCATACCAACACAAACAAAAAAAGCGAGCCTTTCAGCCCGCCTTCAATAAAGTACTGTAATCAGCCAATAACTACTTCCTCTCCCCCTTCATTGTAGCAGCGATCTGAAGCGCGCGGTACGCATTGGCAATGCCACCAGTTTTTGAAAGTGTAGTAAAATCAACTTTATCCTGCGTACCCGGTTTTAGCACCATGGTGCCGGTAAGCGGGGTGGCAGATTGTAATATGACTTGTTTTAACTGTTTGGCACTAAGTGTTGGGTAATATTCTAATATCAAACCAGCCATACCGGCCACAATTGGCGAGGCAAAGCTGGTGCCGTCGGCAGTGTTAAATTCTGCATCCATGTCAATAGAAGTAACCTTTGCGCCGGGTGCAAAAACATCAACATTTTTTTTGCCGTAGTTGCTAAATGTGGCGGCAAGCGTCTCATCCTTCCACGCGCCTGATGCGCCAACACAAATAACGTTAGGCATATCGGTAACAGACCCGTCCTCAAAAGTATCATTCGGGAATTGTGGTTTAACATCAACATCCTGGTTATCATTACCTGATGCCTGTACCAATAAAACATCTTTAGCCGCGGCGTATTTAAATGCGGCATCAACCCAGTCTTTATGCGGCGATAGTTTTTTACCAAAACTCATATTGATCACCTTTGCGCCGTTATCCACCGCATAACGGATGGCGTTGGCTATGTCTTTATCATACTCATCGCCGTTGGGTACCGCTTTTATGGCTATGATACGCGCGTTATCGGCCACACCGTCTATGCCATAGCCATTGCCGCGTGCCGCCGCCATCAGGCCCGCTACACCTGTGCCATGCGATGCATCCGGAAATTTAACCAGGTTGCTGCCGTATGGCTTGCCGTCCTGAACGTCGGGGTCATCGCCCACAATTGTTTTACGCGAGGTAAGGTCCGGATTGATGTCGTTATTCAATTTGGCCATATAATCGCTCAGCTCTTTTATTATCTTGCCGTTATCCACATTTCCGCCTTGCTGGTCAAACACCTGCATCCATATATCCTTGCTTTGCTTAATGGTATCGTTAGCAACAGACTTTATTTTTTCAACGTCTGCCTTTGTAAATGTTCCGGATGCATCCAGCTTAAGCTCGCGTTTAAGGTAGCCGCTGGTTACCATCAACGCGTTCATCATCGGCGAATATTGCTTCAGCTCCGTATCCGATTTTTGCACCGTTTCATCATGCACCGCTTTTACCTTTAACCAATAAGCGTATCCTTTTGCATCATTAGCAGGTGCCGAGGTAATATTGCCATATTTTGTTTTAAGGCGATTGTACTCGCGCACCTCTTCGGTAGTTTCGGTATAGTCGCATTTGCCGCCGGGCCCGCCTAAAAAGTTCCAGCCGTGCACATCATCTATAAAGCCATTCTTGTCATCGTCTATGCCGTTGCCGGGTATTTCTTTGGGGTTAACCCATAAAATGCCTTTCAGGTCGGTTTGGGCGGTGTCAATACCACTATCAATAGTGGCCATTACCACCGTTTTGCTTTTTTTGCCCTGTACCAGTTTGTAAGCCTGGTTTAAGCTAACACCAAAATAGCCATCGGTTTTAAGGTCAAGGGTATGCCAGTTTTTTGGCGCATCTGCTTTAGGTGCCTGTTGCGCAAGCGCGCCAAAGCTTATTAAAACGGTACCCAAAAATGCCGGGCCAAACATATAATTTCTCAAACTGCTCATCTATATCAAATTTTGCGTAATATATTTAAAATATGGTTAAAATACTTGCCACATAACGATGGGTTTCAAACCCATCGCTATATGTAAAGCATTTTTTGTTTCCCGGCGAAGTATAAATTCGACATTAATGCAATTATTTAATAATCAATAACTTATACTTAAATTATGCATGGTCTTGCTGACTTAAAAGTAGTTTCACTTTGTTTCACCCCAATAAATTAACTGCTTATAAATCAATATTTTAGATATTTATTGTGTTCCCTTTGTTCCACCTGTTTCATTCTGTTCCGGAACACTTTTAATGCTTTTGCAACCTGTTACCCGCCTACAGATCAAACTTTATCCCTTGCGCCAGGGGTAAGCTTGTTGAGTAATTGATGGTATTGGTTTGCCGGCGCATATAAACCTTCCATGCATCCGAGCCCGACTCGCGGCCCCCGCCGGTGTCTTTTTCGCCGCCAAACGCTCCACCAATTTCCGCGCCTGACGTGCCGATGTTTACATTAGCAATACCACAATCTGAACCTGCTACCGATAAAAATGTTTCTGCCTCGCGCAGGTTGTTTGTCATTATTGCTGATGATAAGCCCTGCGGCACGCCGTTTTGCAAGCCAATAGCTTCCTCAATGGTTTTGTACTTTATCAGATACAAGATAGGTGCAAATGTTTCGTGCTGAACTATTTTATAATGGTTTTCCACCTCGGCTATACAAGGTTTTACATAACAGCCGGATGCGTAAGCGCCGCCTTCCAGTTTTCCGCCTTCAACTGCAAATCTCCCACCCTCGGTCTTGCATTCAGCTATTGATGCTAAGTAAGCAGCAACAGCGGCCTGGTCTATCAACGGCCCCATGTGGTTGTTTTCGTCCAGCGGGTCGCCTATGCGGATCTGCCCGTAGGCGTTAACCAGTTTTTGCTTAAAGGCATCGTAAACACTTTCATGAATAATAAGCCTGCGGGTACTGGTGCAACGTTGCCCGGCGGTGCCGACAGCGCCAAATACAGCGCCTATCAGCGCCATATCCAGGTCGGCGTTCTCTGTAATAATAATGGCATTGTTGCCGCCCAATTCTAATAAGCTGCGGCCCAGTCTGGCGCCCACTGTAGCGCCCACTGCTTTACCCATACGCGTTGAACCGGTTGCCGAGATCAACGGCAGGCGGGTATCATTGGCCATCAATTCACCTATAGCCCTATCGCCTATAACAAGGCATGATACCCCTTCTTCAACACCATTAGCTGCAAAAACCGCCTGTGCAATATGCTGGCAGGCAATGGCGGTTAATGGCGTTTTTTCTGATGGTTTCCAGATACAAACATCGCCGCATACCCAGGCCAGCATAGCGTTCCAGCTCCATACCGCCACAGGGAAGTTAAAAGCAGATATAATGCCCACTATACCCAATGGGTGATATTGCTCGTACATGCGATGCAGGGGGCGCTCAGAATGCATGGTAAGGCCATGTAGTTGCCTGCTCAGGCCAACGGCAAAATCGGCAATGTCTATCATCTCCTGCACCTCCCCCAATCCTTCCTGCAGGCTTTTACCCATTTCGTATGATACCAATGCCCCCAGATGCTGTTTGTTTTGGCGCAGCGCTTCACCTATTTGCCTTATGATCTCGCCCCGCTTGGGTGCGGGCACAGTTCGCCATGTTTTAAAGGCCACCTGAGCTTGCGCAACGGCTCTTTCATAGTCAGCAGGCGTAGCCATTTTTACCGAAGCAATGGCCTTTCCATCAACAGGCGATGTAACTGTTTTTACTTCGGCACCAGCGCTGCTGCCCCATTTACTCCCGGTGCTGAAAGCCTCATTAATAACATCTATATGTAAATGTTTCAGCGTGTCGCTAATATTGATGTGCATATTGTGTACTTTTGATCAAAGTTAAAAATCTTTTAAGGCAATTACAGTTTACCCACCCCATTGCCGCCGCAAATGCTTTCTGATTAATAATCAACTAATTGCAATTGCAGCTGTTAGCCAATGTTTGTATGTTGAAAACTTAATTGCTTCAATAGGGGTTTAACTTGTAATTTAAACTTAACTTAAAACCTGATGTCCAACCTAAAAACTGTATGTTAGGTAAAATGTTCTGCAAACACTATTGAATGGAAGAAGAATTTGAATTTGGCTTTACCGAAGATCCAAAATTCTCGGTGGAGCGGTACGAGGAGATGATTCGCAATCAGGACCAGTACTTTTTTGATGCCCAGGCGTTTGAGAACATTATCGATTACTATATCGAAAAGAACGACCCCGCCCGGGCGCTGCAGGTTGCAGAGTATGCAATTAGTCAGCACCCTTTTGCTGCAGTTTTCCTGATAAAGCAAGCCCAGCTGTTGGTGATAGCCAACAAGATTGACGATGCCTTTGCTTCGTTGGATAAGGCGGCTATGCTGGAAGCTTCCGATCCGGATATCTACCTTATCCGCGGGAACATATACGAAGGCATGGAGCGTTTTACAGAGGCTTTAGAGAGCTATGAAAAAGCGCTTGACCTGGCTGAGGAAACCGACGAGATACTGCTGCATATTGCTTATGTATATCAAAACATGGGCGATTATGAAACGGCCATAACCTACCTTAAGCTGTGCTTAAAACAAAACATGGAAAACCAGGACGCGCTGTACGAACTGGCTTTTTGCTATGATGTACTCGACAATCAGGAGGAAAGCGTGCAGTTTTATCAGCAATATATTGATAACGAACCCTACAGCTATGCAGCATGGTATAACTTAGGCAACGCTTTTACCAAATTGAGCTTGTTTGAAAAAGCTATTGATGCTTATGACTATGCTATATTGATAAAGGACAGCTTTGCATCAGCCTATTTTAACAAAGGCAACGCGCTGGTTAACCTGGAAAAATATGCAGAAGCCATTGAGGTTTACCGCCATACTTTTGAGTACGAGCAGCCCAATGCCGATACCTACTGCGCCATTGGCGAATGCTATGAAAAGCTGGAGCAGATGGACGATGCGCGGGTGTTCTATAAAAAATCAGTAAAAATGGATCCTAAGCTGGCCGATGCCTGGTTTGGGATTGGTGTAACCCTTGATTTTGAGGAACGCTATTTTGAGGCTTTGCATTTTTATAAAAAAGCCCTTGATCTGGACATTGCCAATGCCGACTATTGGTTTGCCATTGCAGATGCTGAGTATAAACTGGGCCACCTGACTGAAGCCGAAACTGCCTACGAAAAGGTGGTAGAGCTGAATCCTATTGATGTTGATGCCTGGCTGGATTACTCATCTATTTTGTATGAGCAAAGCCGGCTAACGGGTGCTATTGAAATAATGGCCGAGGCTATAAAAAACAACCCGGACGCTGCGGAATTATATTACCGCATGGTAGCTTATTTGTTTGCTAAAGGCGATTATAATGAGGCACTTAACTATTTGGAATTAGCGCTGGCAGCCGATCCGGAGAAGCATTATATATTATTTGATTACCTGCCCCAATTGCAGGAAAACAAAGTGATATTAGATATAATAAACCGTTATAGCAGGTAAACAAATTGCTATGCTAACATAAATTAAACTAAAACTTCTTTCGGGGTTTTAGTTTTTTTTATGACTTTTACCGCGTATAGTATTTACGTTGTTTTATGAATTACACCATCAATAATCTTCCGGATAGAGTGCAAAAGCCAAGGGATAGCGGAATTACCATGGTTATGGATAAGGGCCTTAGCCTGCGCGAGGTGGAGAATTTTATTGAGGTTGCCGGAGTTTACACGGATATGGTGAAGCTGGGCTGGGCCACATCATACGTAACGCCTAACCTTGACCAAAAACTTAAACTTTATAAAGAAGCGGGTATTCCGGTTTACTTTGGGGGTACCTTGTTTGAAGCCATGATAGTACGCGGTCAGTTTGATGATTACCGCCGCCTGCTTGACAAATATAACCTTGCTTACGCCGAAGTTTCTGATGGATCCATTGAAATAACACACCAGGAAAAGTGTCGCTATATTACTGAGTTGGCTAAACAGGTAACTGTTATATCAGAAGTTGGATCAAAGGATGTGCAGAAAATTTTTGCCCCCTATAAATGGATCCAGTTGATGAAGGCCGAAATAGAAGCCGGATCATGGAAGGTGATTGCCGAGGCCCGCGAAAGCGGAAACGTAGGCATTTACCGCGACTCGGGCGAAGTACGTCAGGGCCTAGTTGATGAGATACTAACCCAAATACCTGAGCAATCCATTATCTGGGAAGCTCCCCAAAAACCGCAGCAGGTTTGGTTTATAAAACTTGTTGGTGCCAATGTAAGTTTGGGTAACATCGCTCCTAATGATGTTATCCCGCTGGAGACACTGCGCTTAGGCATCAGAAGCGATACTTTTGATCATTTTTTGTAGGTCCGCCACCTTGAATTAATGTGTTATTGTAATCTGATTCCGGGTTTTACGTGGAGTGAGGTTCGCAGTTAAGATATTTCGAATATTCAGTCTTTTAGTTGGTTGTCCGTATTGTATATTTCATATGGCCATATACTGAGTGGAATGGCTAGTAAAAGGGGATATAAATATCGGGGCCCTGCCCACGCAGTAATTTTCCAAATACCCTGATGTTGGTAGTCAAGTTGTAGAATTATTATGGCGTACGTTGAAATAACCAGGAGCATTTCGGTAATGCTTAAAATGGTTTTTATAAATGTGGGCGATTTTTTTACTCGCGCTAACAACCAGGCTATGCTGAAAAGGTAAAGGCAAAACGGAATTGAACATACAGAAAATGTAATTAAATCCTGCCATATATCCAAAAAGCTATGATCGTTGTCTGCATACATTTCATAGCCATGTGTAAATACCGAGGCCAGAACAACAAAAGAGAGCCACGCTTTTAAGCTATATATCGCGATTGATTTCATTGTGTGGTTGTTTTTTAAATGTAACATATTTAGCTGTGCACCATCAAATAAGCTTTTATATAAATTACTACCGCAATCGTAATAGTTTTAACAATAAATAATATATTTGGCTACCAGGCCTGTCCATCAGGCCGCTAACCAATTGTAATTATTTATTGTCTATTCCAAATGAGAAGACGCAGCTTTATCCAAAAAATGGCCGTTGCAGGCGCAGCAGCAGTATTTATGCCTTATCTTGATCTGATGGCATCGCCAAACGTGCGCAAGGTTAAGATCACCAACGTTAAAACCCTTCGCACTAAAATTGGTTTCAGGCCAAGCCTTTTGGTGAAAATTGAAACCGATGCCGGTATTATTGGGATAGGTGAGTGCCATCACGACGAAAACAGTTTTGGTGCCAAAGACATCATCAACAGTGTTTTTAAACCCATATTGATGGGGCAGGACCCTTATGAGCTGGAACGCTTGCTGTTTAAAATGAGTACGCGTACTTCTTATTACGGGGGCAACCACGGTATACCGCAACATGCCATAACAGGTATTGAGATGGCGCTATGGGATATTCTGGGTAAACTGGCCGATCAGCCTGTTCATAATATATTAGGCGGCGGCGCGCACCGCAAACAGGTTCGCGCTTATTGCACTACTCGTCCCCGCGATCTGTTGAGCAAAGACTCTTGCGCGGAATATGCCGCGAAAATGAAGCAATGGAAATTAACCGCCGCTAAGGTAGATTATATCCGTGATCAGAACTGGGAACGGTTGGATAACCGTATGCTATCCAACAATGAGGTGGAGCGTAATGCGCGTGGCTTTCAAAACGTGCGCGATGCTGTAGGTCCTGATTTTGAAATTGTTGTTCATACCCATTGGGAAATGGACCTTGACAGCGCATTGCGTCTTGCCCACGCCGTTGCCCCTATGAAACCATGGTGGCTGGAAGACCCGCTGCCCTTCGCTTATAACGACCAATGGGTAAAGCTTACCCAGCAGTCGCCGGTGCCAATATTAACCGGAGAGAACCTGTATACCCGCGATGATTTCCGTCCGTTTATTGTAAACGGCGCGGTACATAAAATTGAGATAGATGTTTCTATGACAGGTGGTTTACTGGAAGCCAAGAAGATAGCCGATATGGCCGAAACCTATTTCATCCCAGTGGTAACACACAACGTAGCCGGACCAGTAGCTACAATTGCTTCTGCACATTGGGCGGCAACTGTGCGCGAGTTTGTTGGGCACGAAGCGTTTATGAACCAGGCGATTAACCAGGATGGAAAAAGCTGCAACGGCGATCCGGAAGTTTTGGGCTACGGAATCGACATGCTAAAAGACGGCTACCTGCAATTTAACGGAAAAGCCGGTTTGGGCATTACACTTAACGAAAAACTGGTAAAAGAGAAGTATATGGTGCCAGGTGAGACCTGGTGGGATTAAGCATAGAAACCCTCGCCAAACGGCGAGGGTTTTTTGTTACCTTTAAGTTGATCTTTCGGGCTTATCACATGAAGAAGTTTGGTTTACATTTGTCAGTATTGCTGCTTTTTAGTGGGTTTGCAAGCGCTCAAATAACATCCGGCGTAATAAGGGCCCTCACTTTGCCCCAAATGGTACACTCGCGTATAGGTTTCCACATGCAACTAAAGGCTGATCAGCCGGCTGCGGTAACATCCATTATTCAGGTGGGAAAACTCAATGACACAAGTTTTGTCGGCACAGTGATGTTATATGTAAAGGAGTTTGTTGAGCTGACAAAAGAAAGACCAATAGATAGGTTTTATTATTCTAAAGAAGATCTTACAAAACAAGAAGTAAGGGAAATTTTAAAATATGCACAGGCTAATAACATAACGGATATACCTACGGATTCTGTTATAAAGGGATGGAAACCTGTGCTTGATGGTACGGTTTATGAAATATCTACATTAGACAACGGAATTTACAGCGAAAAATCATACTGGTCGCCTGATGCGCAAGAAGGAGTAAAAGAAGCTAAATCAATTCAAAGATTCGTTGATAGTGCTTCAGCAGTTATAAAAACTAAACTAAGTAGATTTAATTCTAACATTTCTTTCGAGGCATGGAGCGATGGTTTCGTAATTGTCAGAAAGAAGTTGGGCGCTTTTAAAAAACATAAATACAAAAAAGAAAGAAACCTCTATCGTAAACAGGAAGGAATCAAATAGTCGATTAAAACGCTTGCTAAAGCGATGTTTTAAAATATGCGCAAATAGCTCACAGGGCTCACCCTGGCTGCTTAGAGCCTCCATCGTTTACAAACTAAAAATGGTTTCAAAGCTTTCAAAAAACACTAAACCCTCCTCTAAAAACTGCGAAATAGTTAACGCGATAACCGGCGCGCCTGCGCTGCGTTTTTTAACTACAGGCTTAACGCCCAGGTGGAGTTGGCGTTTTTTGAATATGGATTGCCCAAACACAGCATAAAATTGCTGGTAAGCCGAAACAATTTTGCCCGTTAGTATATAGGCTATTCTTCCGGTAAATCTGCCCGGCTCTGTTAAGCCAATTGATTTTTTATCGAAAGAAAAGGCAGGATTAATTCCTTTATAATACCCGGTGATGTTACGTAGCTTATAACCTAAAAAGTTATCTGCAATTGACGCCGGAATTTTAAAGCGACGGCACAATTGTTTAAACAGGTAAAAGTCGTTACGTAAAAAGCCTTGAAGCGTTTCGATCTTTAATGACTCATTGTTTAAAAAGCGGTATACAGAGGCTGTTTTGTTCAGTTTATAAACCTCAAAGTAGTGGGCAAACAGCGTTACAAAGCATTTATCGGCTGTCGGAAAAAAATCCGGATTAAACCCGCCTGTCAGGAAAAATTTTTCCCGGTTAATCATTACACCCGTAGGGGCGCCAATACGATCAGCCATTAACTGATCTATCTCGTAAACCCGTTGCAACTCTCCCGCGCCTTGATGGTTAGAAACATCAGGATGTTGGCCGCCATCATCAACCCAGTGGTGCCACTGCGGTTTTAAGAGCCCTGTTTCGGGGCGTTCAATTACAACGGTGAAGCAATCATGTAAGAACGACTCCAGCAGCAAGTCATCATCATGAAGCATAACTACCCATTTGCCGTTTGCCAATTCAAAGCAGCGGTTCCAGTTATTTATCTGGCCCAGGTTTTGGTGGTTTTTGTAATAGCTAATTCTTTTATCAGCAATGCTCCTCATTAATTGTTCAGTATCGCAATTTCTCTCGGGGTTATCGTCAACAACAACAACTTCAAAATCAGGGCAGTTTTGTTGATTTAAAGCACTTTCTATAGCCGCTTTTAATAATACTGCCCTTTTATAAGTGGGTATAACAATGCTTGCCAACGGAAAGACAGCAGGGTTGCTTTTAGAAATACGTACAGAGCCAACTTTATTAATGCGGGCAAAATTGTCAATTACTTTAAAAAAATCGTGCTTGCTGTCTGTCATAGGCAAATATTTGGTGGAAAATTACCAATTGAAATTTTTTTTCCCTTCAAAAAGTCATTAGAATTTCATTAGAGTTTTACCGAGACTATTTGGCAACAGGCCTTCCTTTCTGTTAAAAAACCCTACTTTTGCAGCATTGCAGAAATAATATGAGCGAAGAGAGATCATTAAACTTTTTAGAAGAGATAGTTGAAGAAGATATAAGCGCAGGTAAACATGGCGGCAGAGTGTTAACTCGTTTTCCGCCTGAGCCTAACGGATACCTGCATATTGGTCATGCCAAATCTATATGCCTTAACTTTGGCTTGGCAAAAAAATATAACGGAAAAACCAACCTGCGCTTTGACGATACCAACCCCGTTACCGAGGATACAGAGTATGTTGAAAGTATTAAGAACGATGTGCGTTGGCTTGGTTTTGAATGGGCCAATGAGTTATATGCATCAGATTATTTTGACCATCTGTATGATTTCGCGGTAGCGATGATTAAAAAAGGCCTGGCGTATGTTGACGACAGCACTGCCGAAGAAATTGCCGCGCAAAAAGGAACGCCAACCGAGCCGGGTACGCCTAACCAATACCGCAGCCGTACAGTTGAAGAAAACCTGCAGCTATTTGCCGAAATGAAAGATGGTAAATACCCCGATGGTGCAAAAGTATTGCGCGCCAAATTGGATTTGGCAGCACCTAACATGCACCTGCGCGATCCGTTGATGTACCGCATAAAACATGCACACCACCACCGCACAGGCGATAAATGGTGCATTTACCCGATGTATGATTTCGCACACGGACAATCAGACGCGATTGAAAATATTACGCACTCTATTTGTACACTTGAGTTTATACCGCACCGCGACCTGTATAACTGGTTTATTGAACAGTTGAATGTATTCCCGAGCAGGCAGTATGAGTTTGCCCGTTTGAACATGACGTATACCGTTATGAGCAAGCGTAAGCTAATGCAATTGGTGAATGATAATTATGTTGATGGCTGGGATGACCCGCGCATGTCAACCATTAGCGGTTTGCGCCGCAGGGGGTACACCGCGGCATCCATCCGCGAGTTTTGCGAACGTATTGGCGTAGCCAAACGCGAAAACATGATAGACTTTAGCCTGCTGGAGTTTTGCATCCGGGAGGACCTGAATAAAACTGCCTGGCGCCGTATGGCTGTGCTTGACCCTATTAAACTGGTAATAACCAATTATCCGGAAGGGCAGACAGAAGTTATGCATGGCGAGAACAATCCTGAAGTGGAAGGCGGAGACGGTGGTCGTGACATTCCGTTCAGTAATGAATTATGGATTGAAAGGGAAGATTTTATGGAGGAACCGCCTAAAAAGTTCTTCCGCCTGGGTGTTGGTTTGAGCGTGCGCCTTAAAAACGCCTACATAGTAACCTGCGAAAGCTATAAAAAGGATGCGGAAGGTAATGTTACAGAAATACATTGTACTTATCTGCCCAACTCAAAATCTGGCCATGATACCAGCGGTGTAAATGTAAAAGGAACCATCCACTGGGTGAGTGTACCGCACGCAAAAACCGCGGAAGTGCGTTTGTACGATCGCTTATTTAAAGTAGAAGATCCATCAAACGAGGAAGGCGATTTTAAAGACTATATCAACCCGGAAAGTTTAACCATTATCCCCAATGCCTATATAGAACCCGATCTGGCTACCGCCAAAGAAGGAAAAGGCTATCAGTTTATTCGTAAAGGATACTTTACTGTGGATAAACTGTCAACCCCGGATAAGCTGGTGTTTAACAGGACGGTAACGCTAAAGGACGGCTGGAAAGCCCAAGCCCCCCAACCCCCTAAAGGGGGCGCGTAAGTCCCGGTGTCGTAAAATATATAACAGCAAAGGCCGCTCGAAAAGCGGCCTTTGCTATTATATTATAATTGTAAACTACCGTCCCCCTTCAGGGGGTTAGGGGGCCTAATATTTCTTATACACGTTATACAACACATTCAGATCCAACTGGCTCATTATAGGGCTGCTGTCTTGCTGTACAAAATGGCGCTTGAATGCAATTATAGCAGCGTTAAGGTCTGATGTATCATAGCCTATTAACCGCAACGCTGTAGCATAGTCAAAATTAGGTGGTGCCGGTACTACAATGGTATCGCTCCACAATCCAAAACCTTTATTTGCCAGTGCTTTCCACGGAAACAACGGGCCCGGATCGGCTTTTCGCTTAGGTGCAAAGTCCTGGTGACCGATAAAGTTAGCTGTTGGTATATTGTATGCCTTTTTTAGCTGCGTCAACAAAAGCAACAGGCTGTTTATCTGCGCATCAGTAAAAGGCTCTGTCCCGGCGTTGTCTATTTCAATACCTATTGAAGAACTGTTCATGTCAGTAACGCTTCCCCATTTACCCAGCCCGGCATGGTTTGATCGCATATAATCATTCACCATATGAAATATTTTACCGTCTTTGCCAATAACATAATGCGCGCTTACCTCGGTGCGCAGCAGTGTAAAAGTGCGTAACGTTTGTTGTACAGAATCTTGAGCGGTGTAATGAAGAATAACAAAATTAGCTTTGCGGATACCAAAGTTTACGGATGCCACCCACTCAGAAGGAACGGCAATGGCTCCTGTACTATCATACAGCATAGCAGGGTTTTGCTGCTTAAGTATGCTTAGTAATGAGTCTGCTTTAGTTACGTAAAACTTGTCGGTAACGTCAAACTGTTTAGCAACCACCGGTACAGGTGGCGCGTCGGGCGGTTGCACAGCTTTGGGCGACTGTACAACTTTGGGCGAACAGGCATAGAAAAAGACGGACACAAATAAAAACGTAAAGTAGCGATGGTTTTGTCTCATCATTTTTTGCGGGTTTTTCCTGTCTTCACAATTTCCTTGCCATCATTCTCCAATCTCCGTTCCAACTTTTTAATGTCTTCGGCAGCAGGTAAAGCTTCTGGTTTTACACCTCGTTGCAGTAAAATATCGCGCACCGCTTTGTTGTTATCTATATGTTCCTTAGAAATAGATTGTTGGCCCAACAAGTCTTTATCAATAACATTGTGGCTTGTCAACTCATTAGCAAAGTCTTTCGCTTTTATAGTTAATGTTGGAAGGAAATCTGCTAAAGGCTTGGCGGACGAGACACCCAGCTTTTTCTTCATATCGCCGGTACTGAATCCACCAAACAAAGCTTGATCTCCTTTTGACCTGATTAGGGCAAAGCCGGTGTTATCAACACCACGCTCATATAAAATACCAGATAGTTTTTTTTCCGATTTAGATAGTTTTTCACGCGCGGTAATTCTCTCAACATCAATTAAACGTTGTTCAATTATTTCTTGTTTACGGGTTTGTACGGCAAAATACGTTTGGGCAAAAGCGATAGCTGGTTTTGCTGAATCGCCATTTTGTGCTATTAGATAGCATGCGTAACGGGTTAGGGCAATGTCATCAATTTCTCGCTGCGCTCCCTTTGCCAAAACTATCATTTTCTTGATATCACGAAAATGATCACTAACTACAGCATCGGAGTTTTCACAGGATTTTTTTGCTTTATTTAATGCGTTCAAAAAGTTTTCCCACCTTGAATAACCCAATATCTCTTGCAACTCGCGTGCGCTCCAACATTCAATATTGTTATAGATATAACAGGCTTGTTCAAACTTTCCAAATAACTCTAAAATGACTTCCTTTTTCACTTTGTTTTAAAAGAAGCAATATACTATATTAAAGGAAAAGTCACTACCAAACAATTCTACTTCCTATTCTTGTCGTAATATTCTTCCAGCCGCCATTTATAGCCCTCTTGTTGAAACAGATCCATTATTTTTAAAAAGGCTTTGTAGTTAGTAGTGTATGGAAATGCATATTGCGCGCATTCTATTTTAGCATCATCTGTTAAAAACTGGTTTAACAGTGTAATTAGCTGTTCAACTGTTATGCCTTTGTCTTTTACACCCTCCTTTAAAGCGGCTATTTTTTCAGCATCATTCTTTTTCTGACGCATGTTATTTAGAATAGCCGTGTGCTCTTCCTTGCTCATAGCTTCAGTAGGATGCTTGATCTTTTGTTGTTGAACCTTTTCCGCAAGAACAACCAGGGGTTTCGCTGCAAAGGCCGGCATAGTTGCACAAATTGCCAGGGCGGCAAAAGCGCTATATGATTTTATCATGTTATTTTAATTAAGGGTACGCAAAAATAGCTCGCACCATAGCATAATGCAAGCTGTTTTAGCTTAAGCGATAGATAAAACGTGAAAATGTTCTATAGATTAAAAAGCGGTAAAGTATTGGTTAATCTTCGGTTTCAAAAGTGTCACCTTTTCGCATATCGCCGGTATCAAAGCCTTTTTTAAACCAATACATGCGTTGCGCGCTACTGCCGTGCGTAAAGCTATCCGGGCTTACTCTGCCCTGGTATTGCTGTTGCAGGCGATCATCACCAATCTGGTTGGCAGCATTCAGCGCAGAGTCTATATCCGCCCGCTCAATAACAATGTTATTATGACGGTTAAGCGCCTGGTAATGCGCCCAAACACCGGCGTAAAAATCTGCCTGCAATTCAAGCTTAACCGAAAGTTTGTTGTATTCTGTTTCGCTTATTCTATTTCTTGCAGCATCCATTTTGGCGGATGTACCCATCAGGTTTTGCACATGGTGGCCAACTTCGTGCGCTATTACGTAAGCACTGGCGGCTTCGCCGGGTGCGCCAAATTTATTGCTCAACTCTTTAAAAAACGACAGGTCTAAATAAACCCTTCCGTTAGCCGGGCAATAAAACGGGCCTGTTGCGGCTGATGCGTAGCCACAACCTTCGGCGTTCACCTCGTCAGTAAAAACATGTAAAACGGGGTGTTGGTATTGCTCGCCCATGGCATTAAAAAGGCTATCCCAAACTATGGTGGTTCCTTCAAATATTACCCTGGCAAATTGCTTATCGCGGCTATCGCTGGCACCGGGTTGCGTTACAATCTGGTCTGAATTGCCAGATTGATTTAAGATCTGGCCGGGGTCAATCCCGGTGAACATATAAATAGCGGCACCTATTAAACCGAGTATACCGCCGCCAAATAACATTCCGCGACCGCCGCCGCCGCTGCTTTCTTCGTAATCGCTGCTTTGCTTACCGCCAAACCATTTCATATTTATTGTTTTGCTAATGATAACAGGAAGCGTATTCAAATGTTTCTGAAAATGAGCACCACCTAACGCATTCAGCATCAAATAAAATAAGCTGAACGTTAATTATAATATAAAATAAATTTTCTTACCTTTGCGTCCCCGCTGAAAGAAACTCCGGGGGAATGTTGGACACATAAAAAAGAATAAGAAATGGCAACTAAGATCAGATTGCAAAGACACGGTAAAAAAGGAAAACCGTTTTACTACATTGTAGTGGCAGACGCACGCGCACCTCGCGACGGTCGTTTTATTGAGCGTATAGGTTCATATAACCCAAATACTAACCCAGCTACTATTGACATTAATTTTGAAAAAACCCTTAGCTGGGTAAACAATGGTGCACAGCCAACTGATACTTGTCGTGCTATTTTGTCTTACAAAGGTGTTTTATACAAAAAACACTTAGAGGGCGGCGTTAAAAAAGGTGCTTTAACTCAGGAACAAGCTGACGAGAAATTTGCGGCATGGACCGATCAGAAAGACGGAAAGATAACCGGTAAAAAATCAGACTTAAGTTCTGCAAAAGAGGAAGCACGTAAAGCTGCTTTAGCTGCTGAGGCTAAGCGTAATGCTGATAAAGCTGCTGCTATTGCTGCTAAAAACACTCCGGTTGCCGAAGAAGTTGAAGAAGAAGCTCCGGTTGCTGAAGAAGCTGCACCAGAAGCTGAAGAAAGCGCAGAATAATTATTTGAATAGTATACAATGCAATGGCGAAGCATCCGAAAGGTTCTTCGCCATTGTTGTTTAAAAAAAAAGCGAGTGTCATTGCGAGGCACGAAGCAATCGCGAAATTGCATGGCGGCTTTTCTCCGTGCGATTGCTTCGTCCCTCGCAATGACATAAATTGTCAAAATAGTTTTATGAAGATAGAAGATCACTTCCGAATAGGTAGCGTGCTTAAAACCAAGGGCCTTAAAGGCGAAATGCAACTGTATGTTGATTTTGACGGGCTGGATGCTATTAACTTTAATGCTTTGTTTATTGAAGTTGGTGGTAAGCTGGCACCTTACTTTGTAGAGTCTATAAAATACAATCAAAAAAACTCGGCCTACCTGTACCTGGAGGATGTGGATACAATTGAAAAGGCGTCCATTTTAGTAAAGAAGGATATCTATTTGCCCAATAAGCTTAAGCCCAAAAAACGAAAAAGTGATTTTACCTTAAAAGATCTGATAGATTTTACCGCCGTTGACGAAAACGAAGGCGAACTGGGTGTTATAACTGCTATACACGAATATCCGCAGCAACTAATAGCTACAGTTACCTACAAAGGCTGCGAAGTGCTTTTCCCGTTAAATGAAGAGATAATTAAAGGGATAGATGTTGTTAAGGAGATCGTGATGGTAGATCTACCCGATGGTTTGCTGGAAATTTATCTAGATTAAGAAATTATTTGTCAAATATACTTGATATTTGTAAAGTTTGTTTTACATTTGGTAAATCAAACTTTACAAATATGAAATCACGTTTCTTATTTCCTTATCCCTGGCGCAAGTGGGGCGTTGCGCTTTTTATAATCGGACTTACCCTTTCCGCAGTACACATCGTTTTTGATGAATATTTCTCTGGTTTGCATCATGGCCAGATGCTGGCCGGCAAAGCAGATCTGCGCGAACTGGTGACCGACATTATTTTGCTGACACTGATCTGCGGCCTGTTGCTGATTGCATTTACCAAAGAAAAGGTAGAGGACGAGCACATCGCTCAGTTGCGACTCGATTCCCTGCAATGGTCCATCTATTTTAACTACATAGGTTTAATTATTTGTATTGTTTGTATAACTAACTGGCATATGTTTGTGGGTATTGCAGCACACTTTATATTTACACCCCTCCTGTTTTTTATAATACGTTTCAGGTGGGTGGTTTATCAATCCAATCGTTTACTACATTCTGAGGAGTAGGTTTCATGAAAAATTCACTGCGCGTTGAACGCGCTATAAAAAACATAACCCAGGGCGAACTGGCCGATCTGATAGGTGTATCCCGCCAAACCATCAATACCATAGAGAGTAATAAATATGTACCGTCTACCGTGCTGGCCTTAAAAATTGCCAAAGTGTTTAATAAACCGGTAGAAGAAATTTTTATGCTTGATGATGAAGATTAAACCCCCTAACCCCCTAAAGGAGGAATGGTCGTTTAGCAACGCGCTTCTAAACTCCCCCTTTAGGGGGTTGGGGGGCTAACGGATTTGCTTATCTTTGCTGCCATGCGTTTTGATATCATATCTGTATTGCCGGGTTTATTGGAAAGTCCTTTTGCTCATTCTATTTTGCTGCGTGCGCAGAAAAAGGGCATCAGCGAGATCCATGTACATAACCTGCGCGATTACGCTACCAACAAGCAAAAAAGTGTAGATGACTACCCCTATGGCGGCGGCAGTGGCATGGTAATGGGCATTGCTCCCTTTGCTGCCTGCATAGAGAAGTTAAAAAGCGAACGCGATTACGACGAAGTGATCTTTATGTCGCCTGATGGCGAAACGCTTAACCAGGCTATCGCCAATCAACTTTCTATCAAAAAAAACTTTATCATTCTTTGCGGGCATTATAAAGGCATTGATCAGCGTATCCGCGATATTTATGTTACCCGCGAGATATCGATTGGAGATTATGTACTATCAGGCGGTGAGCTGCCCGCTGCCGTTTTGGTTGACGCTGTTGTAAGGCTGATACCCGGCGTGTTAAACGACGAAACCTCGGCGCTTTCTGATTCATTTCAGGATAGTTTGCTGGATGCCCCTGTTTATACCCGCCCGGCAGACTGGAACGGCCATAAGGTGCCCGATGTGCTTTTAAGCGGCCATGAGGCGGAGATTAATAAATGGCGATTTGAGCAAGCTGTGGAGCGCACAAAACAGCGCCGGCCAGATCTGTTAGGAGATTAATGTTAGCCCTGATAATGATAGAAAACGCAAGCCATTTGTTAACAAAAAACAAATTGTGGAAATTTTTAAAATCGTTTTTTAATTCTCAAAAATAATCCCTATACTTGCAATCCGATTTTTAGGGGCTAAAAATCGCTTTTAAGAGCTTAAAATCATGGATTTAATAAAATTTGTAGAAGAGCAAACAGTAGTAGTTAACACTCTTCCATCTTTCAAAGCAGGTGATACTGTTAGCGTACATTATAAAATCAGAGAAGGTAACAAAGAACGTATCCAGGTTTACCAGGGCGTTGTTATCCAACGTAACAGCACAGGCGTTTCTGAAACTTTTACCGTGCGTAAAGTTTCAAACGGTATAGGTGTTGAGCGTATATTCCCTGCCAACTCTCCTAATATTGATAAAGTTGAGGTTAACAGCTATGGTAAAGTACGTCGCGCTAAATTGTTCTACCTGCGCGAGCTTACCGGCAAAGCAGCCCGTATCAAAGCAAAACGCGTAGCAAAGTAATTTTACTTTAAAAAAGTATATAAAGCCTTTCTGATCTATTCAGAAAGGCTTTTTTTATGCTCCAATATTCGGTTTCCTTAAAGTTTAAATAATTCTCAAAAGTTGTAAAACTAAAGCTATAGTAAAATATTTTCGCCTTTCTTAAAGTGAAATTTGCTTAATATATAATTAATTTTTTTTTATACAGGGGAGCAGCAATTGCGTTATATTGTACAAAAAATCAGTTAGTTACCTCAATTAATTTTAATACTAACCTTTAAACCCACAATAGGGAGACATACTATTATGCTACAATCACAGTCATTTTCAAGTCTTATTGAAGTAAACAATGCTTCATTAAATAACACCGCGCCCGATCTGCTGAATGGCTTGCGCGTGTTCCACAACAATCAATGGTACGTTTGCGGCAACCTTGCACTTAACGAAGGTAATGCACCACATAAGCTCATCAACTCATCGCCTGCCGATATGGATTATCAGTTATTGATAAAGGCCGCCATGCTGCAGGTTGCAGAAAAAGTGGAGCAGCCGGTATCTATTACTACCGGTTTCCCTTACGCTACCTATCGCATATATAAAGAAGCGGCCGTTGATTATATCAGAAAGACACACATAATTGAATATGATTCATCAACCTTCGGCGGATCAGGCAAAAAAACGGTTATGCTTGAAGTAAAGAATGTTGATGTTATCCCGGAAATTGTAGGCTGCTCAATAGCTTTACGTAAAGGCGAGCTTAAGGCAACCGGAAACTTTTTTATTTTAAGCTGTGGTTTTGGCACTTTCGAATCGGTTTTAAGTACAGATACAGGTGTTGTTGAACAATCAATGGTTAGTACACATGGCTTGCGCTATGCTATTAATTACATGATAAACGAGCTGTCAAAAAGCCATTACCTGGAGTTTAGAACCGCGCATACCTTAGATGAAGCTTTCCAACGCGGCTATATATTTCTTGACAGAAAGAACATCGACTTGAGAGAAATGCGTAAAAATGCGCTCAAGGCATATTATAACGAGGTTATTTCTCCGGCCCTGGCATCTGTAATCAATGATAAAAACCTATCTAAAGCCAACAAGGTATACTTGTGTGGCGGCGGTATGTACTACCAGGATCTGGTTGATTGCTTTAAAAACGAGTTTGGCGACATTGTACAAATGGAGATCGTTAATGATCCTGCTTCGTTGGCAAGTAAAGGTTATACACTTAACTCGCAACGTATATCAGGTGGGCTTACCAATGCTTCTGTAGGCATAGATATTGGCAATT
Source organism: Mucilaginibacter calamicampi (assembly GCF_042676765.1). Lineage (NCBI taxonomy): Bacteria > Pseudomonadati > Bacteroidota > Sphingobacteriia > Sphingobacteriales > Sphingobacteriaceae > Mucilaginibacter > Mucilaginibacter calamicampi. The sequence continues at coordinate 50,239 of NZ_JBHTHU010000022.1, read as the reverse complement.
CAACAACCGTAGTAACCAACTTTGAGGCTAACTAATATGCTGGGATTTTTTAAAAAAGAGGTTCCCCCGCCTATAGTAAGCAATATTGAAAACATATTAAGAGACGGCTCCGACCTGCTATCAAATGATAAGATCATTTTAACAGATAAGCTATCGGGAAACCTTTTTTGCAGTGGCGAGGTTTTGGTGTCAGACAGCGGTGTGCTTTCGGGCAATATAATTGCCGGCGTATGCATTATTGATGGTACTATCAATGGCCATATTTCATCAACAGAAAAACTGGAGTTGAAAAGTACAGCGGTAATTAACGGCAATATCTGTACACCTGTATTAGATATTGAAGAAGGTGCCGTTATAAATGGCGTTATAACCGTAAAGCAGGAAAATATTTCAACAAAGGTTGATCTGTTTAACAAACTGAACAGACATTCAGCCGCAGATCTACTGTCGCCGCAAATTAAACCTGTAGTGGCCGATGCAGAACCTACCCGCACGGTGGCAGAGCGCAAAGCCGAAATTAAGCCGGCATCAGGTACACTAAGAGCTGCAGAAAAACGCGAAGCAGCTGTTGCGGAGAAGCCAAAAACTGTTCAGAAAGAACTAGCCGCGGCTACACCGCAACCCAAAGTTGTTGAAGATACCGAAGTGAATAATCGGTGGTGGTAATGTAATTTAGGCGGGCAATTCGGCAAGTACGGTTGTTCCGCCTTTAACTACTTCACCAATTGCTACGTTTACCTTTGATCCCAAAGGCAAAAATACATCCACACGCGATCCAAATTTAATAAAGCCGAATTGGTCGCCCTGCTCAACTTTATCGCCCTCTTTTACATACCATACAATGCGGCGGGCAAGCGCCCCTGCAATTTGCCTGAATAATACCTGCTGGCCCAGTTTATTTTCGGTAACCACAGTGGTGCGTTCGTTCTCGGTTGATGATTTCGGATGCCAGGCAACTAAATATTTGCCCGGGTGATATTTAAAATATTTTACTACGCCGCTTATAGGGTTACGGTTAACATGCACATTAACCGGCGACATAAATACCGATACCTGTATGCGTTTGTCTTTTAAAAACTCCGGTTCGTCTGTTTCTTCAATTACTACCACTTTGCCATCAGCAGGGCAAAGCACCGCTTTTTCATTTTGGGTGATCAACAGCTTAGGGCTGCGGAAAAACTGAACTATAGTAACAAATAACAGGAACGAAAAGATATATATTATCCACCTGAACACAGTTGCCTGCGGGAAATAAAATTGTACGGCGGCATTCAAAACAAATATGAAAAGTATGCAAAGTGCCAGTGAGGTGTATCCTTCTTTATGAAAAGTCATAGAAATAAATTTTTTGCAAAATTAAGCATTTGTAACAAAGTAAAGGTATGCATATACAATTGGTGCTGCCATAAATAATCCGTCAAACCTGTCAAGCAGCCCACCATGGCCCGGGAGTATCCCGCCCGAGTCTTTTACATTCAGGCTGCGCTTCAGCATAGATTCTATCAGATCGCCAATGGTGCCAAATATGCTTATCAGCACGGCCATCCATATTAAGTGTTGCAGGGCCACCTCGGCATAAAAATTATTAAGTATAACTGCAACCCCAATTGTAATTATCATGCCACCAATAAAGCCCTCCCATGTTTTTTTAGGCGAGTGCCGCTCAAATAATTTGGTGCGGCCAAATTTGCTGCCCACGAGGTAAGCACCGGTATCATTACCCCACAACATCAGCAAAAAAGCTAAGGGTAAATGCGGATTAAAAACCCTGTCAAGATAGCCCAGGGCATGGAAAAAAGTAAACGGAACAATGGTAAACAGTAGCCCGAAATAGGTATAGGCTATATTGGTGAAAGGAGCATCGTTGTTTCTAAACAATTCTGCTATAGCAACTGCGCTTAAGGTAACGGGCAACAACAGCATAAGCTTATTGGCATCATCATAATAGGCTGTAAGTGCAAATATCAAATAAATAAAAGCGCCATTAATTAAGGCTGCCGGTAAATTGGGTTTTATTGCGCTGTCTTTTAATAAGCCGTAGAACTCCCATAGGCAAAAACCCGCCAGCAAAAAGTAAAATACATCAAAAACATACCGCCCGGTTAATACCGAAGCAAGCATTACTATTACAAAGAAAAAGCCGGTAATGGCACGGGTTTTCATAAAATTTTAAAGTTGGTTAAGCACCATTAGCTCAATGGCACTGCTGAAATTTTCCTGGTGAATATAAACCTCTATATTGCCAAAGCTGTTGTGGGAGGAGGCTTGTCTGTTAAGTAAAACGGCATCGATCTCGTGCGCGCAAAGCACCTGTTTCACAATTTCCGACTTATAAAAATCAGAGGAGGTAAAAATTTTTATCCAGTTTTTCTCCATTTTGCGCTTACGGGGCTGTTTTTGGTTTTTTTGCTACGTTATTATACAGGAACAGCAAAAATAATACAATTATAAAGCTAAACACATAAGCCGGATATTTAAAAATCTGCGTACTGTTTGGGTCAATTTTTACCAATTTATGCTGATAAAGGTAAACCGCTATAACAGCGCTACCGTTATTTATAAAGTGCGCCCAAATAGCCGGCCATATGCTGCCGCTCCAGGCGGTAAAATATCCGAACAATACACCTAAAAACAAGCGCGGCAAAAAGCCAAAAAACTCCATGTGGAAAGCGCTGAACAATATGCCGGTTATCCAAACAGCTGCATGCACATTGCCCGTCCACTTAACAAATATGGTTTGCACGCAGCCTCTGAACATTAGTTCTTCAACAATAGCGGTAAAAAGCCCTACGGCTATCACATTGGCTATTGCCCCGAAAACGGTATCCATTTTTAACAGTAGCGTTATCAGTTTTTCGGCTTTATCTTCGCTGTCGCGCATCCATTTTTGTACGCCACTCAAATACTCGGGGAAAACCATATGCTGGTTAATACGGCTTAAAAGCTCTATCAGGGGTGATGATATCATCATCACACAAAAAACAATGGCAAATAGTGTCCAGGGGATGTTAGATGACGGCTTTAAATACTCCTGCGGTTGCTTTACAACGAACCGGGCAAATACCAACGGAACGAAAAGCAGGGGTAGGGTGGTGCCCAGTATTTGCAGTATCCATAACGCGTTTGCGGTACCGGGTGCTGCCAGGTTAAGCTGCGCGATATTTAACACCATATCAAGCCCATAAAAGGCCATTACTAACCCGGCCCCAATTAAATTACCTACAAGCAAAACACCAATAGTGATAGCCACCAGAATGAGGAACTGCAGCGATGGCGAGAGGTGCTTAGCGGGGTGGGATGTCATTTAATTCAAATTTCGTATTTTTGCAACGGGTTAAAGATAAGCATGTCTGTACAAATTGGAAATATTGATTTAGGGGAGTTCCCGTTGTTGCTGGCGCCGATGGAGGATGTGAGCGATCCGCCGTTCCGTTATGTGTGCAAACAGCATGGGGCTGATATGATGTATACAGAGTTCATCTCGTCAGAAGGGTTGATACGGGATGCCGCCAAAAGCCTTAAAAAGCTGGATATTTTTGAGTATGAACGCCCCATTGGCATCCAGATCTTCGGCAGTGATATTGAGCACATGCGCGAAGCGTCTGAGATATCAACCAAAGCTAACCCCGATCTGATTGACATTAACTATGGCTGCCCGGTTAAAAACGTGGCTTGCCGTGGCGCGGGCGCAAGTTTGCTGCAGGATATTGATAAAATGGTAGCCATGACCAAGGCCGTTGTTGAGGGTACACACTTGCCGGTTACCGTTAAAACGCGTTTGGGTTGGGATGATAATACCAAAAACGTAGAGGAAGTGGCCATGCGCCTGCAGGATGTAGGTATAAAGGCGCTTACTATACATGGACGTACCCGCTCACAAATGTACAAGGGACAGGCAGACTGGTCGCTTATTAGTAAGATCAAAAAAAATCCGCTTATACAGATCCCCATTTTTGGCAACGGCGATATTGATTCGCCCGAAAAAGCTGCAGCGTGGCGGTTAGAATATGGTGTAGATGGGATGATGATAGGCCGGGCCGCTATTGGCTACCCCTGGATCTTCCGCGAGATAAAGCATTACTTTGCTACAGGTGAACACCTGGAAAAGCCAACATTTGCGGAGCGCATTGAAGCCTGCCGCACCCACCTTGTAAAATCAATTGAATGGAAGGGGCCAAAAACCGGCGTGTTTGAAATGCGCAGGCATTACTCCAACTATTTTAAGGGGATAGAAAATTTTAAAGAATACCGCGCCAAACTGGTTACTGCCGGTACTTTTGACGAACTTGACGACATTCTTAACGAGCTTGAACGCAACCCCCGCTTCGCTTCGCCGGCACCTGTAATGGAAGTTTGACAATTCCATTTGTTTTTTTAATGTTAAAAAATATATATTGCTGAAAATTATACCATTAGGATGGCCTGATTTTTGAACACCAGGTATATATTTGAATTAATTGATATTGCTTTATGGTTACTTTTACAACAGACGGGGTTAAGGTTTCGGTAGAAACCATTTACCAGCCGGAGTATTCCAATCCGGCTAATGACCATTTTATGTTTGCTTACCGGGTAAATATTGAAAATACCGGAAGTTATGCAGTGCGCCTGTTAAGCCGCCATTGGTATATTTTTGATTCGAACGGTGCTAAGCGCGAAGTAGAGGGTGAAGGCGTAGTAGGCATGCAACCCATAATTGAACCGGGCAGTTCGCACGAGTACGTATCAGGCTGTAACCTTAAAACAGATATGGGCAACATGAAGGGCCAGTACCGTATGATGCGTTTGCTGGATAATACCTTTTTTGATGTGCAGATACCGGAGTTTTATCTGATTGCTCCGTACAGGATGAATTAATAGACATTATTTAATATAAAAAGGAGCGATGGTTTAAATCATCGCTCCTTTTTTGTTAGTAAGACCGGTTAAATTATTGCCTCCGGCCTGTTGGCGCGGGCGTTGCGGCAGGTCTTCCCATTTTTTGATCTGCCCATTTAATGAACCATTTCATATTAGCCTGATCCTGGTGGCCCTGATCATGCTGGCGCCATGCCAGTTCACCATCAAGCATTGGCGTGTTTACAGGCGGCATTTTTTCTTTGTTATAATCATTTGATACACCAAGATCTTTAGCGCCCAGCAGTTTAAATACCGGACCGGCGGCAACCGCGGCCATGTAGCTGCCTTGCTGATCTAACCATTTAGCATCGCCTTTTTCGGGGATACCATAGCTTACAAAGGTTAAGCGCGGTGCGCACAATGCTAACAGTTCATGCGCGTCAACCGGCAGGTCGCCCGGAGTTTTTGATCCGAAAGTGGCGTCAGATGCGCCGTATTTTATAAAGTTTCCGGCCATCCAGTGGTATTCGCCGGTTGCGGTTAAGTTTTCAACGGCTTCGCCCCAGTTACGGCGATGCAACTTAGCGCCACCCTCGCCTGATGAACCTACCAAAGCCATAGAGAATTTTGGTTCAAAAGCCAAAGTTACCAAAGCTGCTTTACCGTAGCGCGATACGCCCTCAATACCAACATGCTTAGCATCAACAGCAGGTTCGTTTTTTTCAATGTAATCTAAAGCCCTGCCTGCACCCCAGGCCCACGCACGCAATGCTCCCCAATCATCGGGTTTGCGTGGCTGACCCTTGTTTACCAAACCTATTATGCCACGGGTTAAACCCGCGCCGTTGTCGGCTTGTATGCTTCCGGGATTTATGGTGCAATAACCCCAGCCTGCGGCCAGAAGCTGATCTGTTGAACCCGCATCATTGTTTACACCTGCCACACCCGGAACATCTGGTGTAGGTGGTTTTGGTGCCGGTTGAGGGCCGAAGCCGAAACCGCCAGTGCCAGCGGCCGCCGCGATAGGTTGATATGCCGGGTACTTATTTAAAGCCTCCTTAAGCTCGGGGCTTGAGTTAGCCAGCAATTTTCTTATGCCGTCATTAATCAGTTTTAAAGAAGCCGCGTCAGGCTGGGCAGGTGCAGGTAAACGCCCTCCGCCAAACATCATTAAAACAGGTACCGGGCCTTTTGCGTTGGCAGGCACCACAAGTACCATATCAATATCAACCTTAATACCCGGGTATGATGAATTGTCAACATGCCCTATTATGTGTTTAGCAATAACCGGTATGCGGTTTACCATTTCCCTGTCGGTAACTTCAACTTCCCAGTTAATTTTAGGCGCGTTTTTAGGTACGCGGCCAAGTACTTCCTTTTCAAAGTGTTCTACAATTTCAGGGCGGCGTTGGTTCCACCACTGATCTGCCGTAGTTACTTTTTTGCCATTATTTAACGTTAAAACATCCGGCAGATTAGGGTAAGGGTTGGCCGTGTTTTCATCATAATTAGCATGATTGGGAGCAGTTTCCTGGCCACTTGGGCCGGGCCTTAAAGCTTTAATTCCCAGCTGGTCCATCATGTTTTTGTGGTCCTGCTCGGCGGTGAAGGTCACCATCGGAGGTTTACTGTTTTGGGCCATTGCCGCTGTCGAGGCTAACAATAACAGGCCAAGGATTCTTTTCATTTTGGTATAATTGGTTTAATTGGGTTATTAGCGGTTTGTCTGCCGCGGCAAACGCTCATTTTGTGTATGAGCTTAATTGATCTGTAACAAATCTATATAAATACCGCAAAGAGCGCAATCAATAGAAAGGAAAATTTAGCGCTAACGTTTTCGTATATATAAAAGTTACATTATCAGGCACATAAGTGTTTTATATACACTTAAAACAAAAAAAGGGATGGCTGTAAGGCCACCCCTTTCAAAACGTAAATCCGATTTATTAATCCCGGCGGTTAAGCAGCATTGACGCGTAATATAACAGCGTGGCTAATGACGCCAGAGCAGCTACTACATAGGTCATAGCGGCCCACCAAAGGGCGTCTTTAGCTTGTTCGTGCTCGTCGCGGGTTTGCATAACGTTGTAGTTGTTGTTTAGCCAGGCCAGCGCGCGGTTACTGGCGTCAAACTCAACCGGCAATGTTATAAAGCTGAATACAGTAACTACCGCCAATGCCGCAACACCTATTGCCAAAACCAGGGGGTTATGCATAAAGAAGAACAGCATTACGCCAATAAACAAGGTTATTTGTACCAGCGTATTAGCCACATTGGTTACGGGCACAAGCGTTGTGCGTAAGCTTAGCCAGCTGTATCCTTTAGCGTGTTGCACGGCGTGCCCGCATTCGTGCGCGGCTACCGCGGCGGCCGCAACGCTCCGGCTGTTATAAACATCCGGGCTCAGGTTAACCGTACGCGTTTCGGGATTGTAGTGGTCGGTAAGCTGCCCTTCAACAGAAACTACCTGCACATCATAGATCCCATTATCGCGCAGCATTCTTTCTGCCACGTCTTTACCTGAAAGGCCGGAAGACAGGCCCATTTCTGAGTATTGTTTAAACTTACTTTTAAAACGCCACTGCACTATAAAGCTTATTACCGCTATGGCTATCATTAAAACCCACGCGGAGCCGTAGCTTATAAATCCTAATATAATTGATAATTGATTCATGGTTAATTCTATTTATTAACGGTATTTCAAAAAGCATTCCATTTATAATTGATTCTAAAGTATTTTGACTTTTGAATTTTTACTTTTGAATTAATGGAACATGCCTTTTCTTACTGGGAGCAAACGCAGTTTATTAATAACGCCGATGTTATTATTATAGGCAGCGGCATTGTTGGTTTAAGCGCGGCCCTCCATCTTAAAAAAAAGCAACCTGGCTTAAAGGTATTGGTATTAGAGCGCGGCTTTTTACCCAGCGGCGCAAGCACAAAAAACGCCGGTTTTGCCTGTTTTGGCACTGTTTCAGAGCAAATGGCCTATCTGAAGCAAACATCCGAAGAAGATGTGCTGCGCGTGGTTGATTACAAATGGCGCGGCCTGCAAAGGCTGCGCGAAAACCTGGGCGATGCTCATATTGATTTTTACCAACATGGGGGCTATGAACTTTTTAGAAATGATGAGCTAGAGAAAGCTGAGGAATGCTTTGATCAATTAACATACTTTAACAATTTGCTTGCGCAGGCTATTGGCCATACTGACATTTATGCAGGCGCGGATGCTAAAATTACCGATTTTGGCCTAAACGGTGTTAGCAACATGGTGTGCAATAAGTATGAGGGACAAATAGATACCGGTAAAATGATGCGGGCCTTGCTGCAAAAGGTTTACAGCACGGGCGCATTGGTATTGAACGATTGCGCCGTAACTAAAATTGAAAACACCGGCGGCCATATTGAAGTAAAAACCTCGCAAGGCGAGTTTAAAACACACCAGGTAATATTGGCAACCAACGCCTTTGCCGCGCAGCTTTACCCTGATCTGGATGTTATGCCAGGCAGAGGACAGGTTTTGGTTACTAAACCAATAGCCGGTTTAAAGCTAAAAGGAACTTTTCATTTTGATGAAGGCTATTACTATTTCAGAAATATTAACGACCGTGTGCTTTTTGGCGGCGGGCGTAATATTGATTTTAAAAGCGAACAAACCTACACGTTGGGCCATACCGACCAGGTTAAACAACAACTGCTACATTATCTGAATGAAATGATATTACCCGGCCAAAATGCTGAAGCTGATTATTGGTGGAGCGGCATTATGGGTTTTGGCGAGGAACTAAAGCCTATTATAAAAGAAGTGCAACCCGGCGTGTTTTGCGCTGTGCGTTGTAATGGTATGGGGGTAGCAATGGGGAGTTTGGTGGGGGAGGAAGTGGCGGAGATGGTGTTGAGCGACGCATAAAACGCGTCATTGCGAGGAACGAAGCAATCTCTACGCGATAGGTTGTGCACAATTACTTATAGCTTGGTAAGTCCTTCGCGCTTTGCTTGCCCCGCTAAGGCCGCGGAGGCCTTTGTTCTTTTTCTTGATAAAAAGAACCAAAAATCAAGTCAGCAGAGAGGCTTCATTGCCGCACGCGGCCTTTGCCCTGCAAATCAGGAAAAACCACGGGCTGTAAAATTTTGCCCTGCTGTCGCTCCCGCCATCCAACGCTTCAGCAAAAAATTACTATGCCCCTGCCAGCGCACAGTCCGGCAGTTTTACCCTGATTTCACCTGAAGCTTATCTGCTGACGAATTCGCCAAAATAATATAATTGCACAATAGAAAAGAGCGCTAAGGCCTGTCAAGGTGCGCGGCCGGGAGCACCTTGCAATTGTAAGTTGACTCGTGTAAGATAGGACAACTTCATAAAAGTTATCCTATCTACATGCTCAAAAGAAGAACGGTCTTACTCGGTCAACTTTTTATACTTTATCCTTTTCGGCCCAACATCGCCTAAACGTTTTTTGCGGTTCTCTTCGTAGTCGCTATAGTTGCCTTCAAAGAAGTACACCTGCGAGTTACCCTCAAATGCAAGTATGTGCGTGCAAATACGGTCAAGGAACCAGCGGTCGTGACTGATGATAACCGCGCAGCCGCCAAAGTTTTCCAGCGCTTCTTCCAAAGCACGTAAAGTGTTTACGTCAATATCATTGGTGGGCTCATCCAGCAGTAACACGTTGCTGCCTTTTTTCAGGGTGATAGATAAATGCACCCGGTTACGCTCACCGCCAGATAGTACACCTACCTTTTTCTGCTGATCCGCACCATTAAAGTTAAAGCGCGATACATAGGCGCGGGAGTTGAGCGGCTTGTTACCCACCATAATGGTTTCCAGTCCGCCGGTAACGTTTTCCCAAACAGATTTGTTGGGGTCAAGGTCATCATGCATCTGGTCAACGTAGCCTAAAGCCACGGTCTCGCCAACGCGGAAGGTACCTGCATCGGGTTTATCCTGCCCGGTAATTAAACGGAACAGTGTGGTTTTACCCGCGCCGTTTGGCCCTATAATACCCACAATACCCGCAGGCGGCAAACTAAAGCTCAGGTTATCAAATAACAATTTATCGCCATAGCTTTTGCTTACGCCGTTGGCCTCTATCACCACATTACCCAAACGCGGACCGGGCGGAATAAACAGCTCCAATTTTTCTTCGCGCTCTTTTGTTTCTTCGGAGGCAAGTTTTTCGTAATTGCCTAAACGGGCCTTTGATTTGGCGTGCCGACCCTTTGGCCCCATGCGCACCCATTCCAGCTCGCGCTCCAATGTTTTCTGGCGTTTGGTCTCGCCTTTTTCTTCCTGGGCTAATCGTTTAGACTTTTGATCTAACCATGACGAGTAGTTACCTTTCCACGGCAAGCCCTCGCCTCTGTCTAATTCCAATATCCATCCTGCAACGTTATCAAGGAAGTATCTATCGTGGGTAACGGCTATAACTGTTCCTTTGTATTGTTTAAGGTGTTGCTCCAGCCAATCAATAGATTCAGCATCCAGGTGGTTGGTAGGCTCATCAAGCAGTAAAACATCGGGTTCTTTTAGCAGCAAACGACACAGTGCCACCCGGCGGCGCTCACCGCCTGATAATACCGCTATTTTAGTTTCCGGCTCAGGGCAGCGCAGAGCATCCATAGCCCGCTCCAGTTTGGTGTCCAGTTCCCAGGCATTTACAGCATCAATCTGATCCTGTAATTCGCCTTGGCGGCTCATTAGCTTATCCATTTTATCGGCATCGCTGTAGTATTCTTCAAGGCCGAATTTCTCGTTTATTTCCTCGTACTCTTTTAATAAGGCGGTAGTTTCGGCAACGCCTTCTTCTACCACTTCCCGTACGGTTTTTTCAGGATCAAGTTCCGGCTCCTGGCTCAGGTAGCCTACGGTATAGCCCGGCGAAAATACTACCTCGCCAATATTGGTTTTATCTATACCCGCTATAATTTTAAGCAATGATGATTTACCTGAACCGTTTAGACCTATAACGCCAATTTTGGCGCCATAAAAGAAGCTGAGGTATATGTTTTTTAATACGGTTTTTTGCGGGGGATAAACTTTGCTCACCCCGGCCATTGAAAATATTATCTTTTCGTCTGCCATCTGGTTAATTAGTGAAGGACTGAATTATTGATTTATTGAATTTGCTTTTTCAATTGGTATTGTTGGGCAAATATGAGCAATAGCGTTGCTAAGTGCAAGGTGAAAGATATTTTAGTTTGCAGGGGGATAGCCTGCTATTTGTATGGGCTGGTTTGCATTCCATTTTTCGTGTCTTTTCGACTGAGCAGCCGTTGGGCTGTGCGTTTGCGCGATGGAGAAATCTTTTCGAAAAGATAAGCCTGCGGACACATCGCTTCGAAAAGATCTCTCTTTCGCTCCCTTTCGCTATCTCGCGCTTGCTCTATCGAGATGACAACCAGGTTGGGTGTAAAGGTTGCCTGTTAATTATACCGCATCCGCTGGCGCACACGTGCCGTGTGTTTCATTTCCGTTCGTATTGTGTCCCCCATCCGCACAACACCCTGTCCGTTTCCGAACAGTTTTTCAAAAGCAATGCAACATAATCAATTTATAATCAGCTGTTTATTATATTGGCCTTAACTATGCTGTAACCATTTATCATTTAATCAATCTTCACGGTATGTTTAAAACATATTTCAAGATAGCGTGGCGGGTTTTTTTAAAAGACCGCAATTTACTTTCCTTAACGTAATGGGCCTGGCTATTGGCCTTGCCTGTACGCTGCTCATGTACCTATGGGTTAGTGATGAGTTAAGCATTGATAGGTTCAACCAGAAAGACGGCCGCCTGTACCAGGTATTGAAGAACGCGCCAAATTCTGATGGCTCCATCAGCACTTACGAAACCACGCAGGGCCTGCTGGCCACCTCTATGCGTGCCGATCTGCCCGAAGTGGAAAACGCGGTTTCGGTAAGAAAAGACAGAGGCATGGGCGTGCTTACGTTGGGCGATAAACCTATTAAAGCCCAGGCGGAGTTTGTTGGTAATGAATTTTTTGATGTATTCTCTTATCCATTAATTGAGGGTAACGGCAACAAACCATTCGCCGGACACGACGGCATATTGCTGTCAGACAAACTTGCCCTAAAATTATTCAACACTACCAGCGGACTTGTTGGAAAAACCCTTACCTGGGATCATGGCGATCAATACAACGGTACCTACACTATAAACGGCGTTTTTCAGTCGCCGCCTGCCAATGCTACCGACCAATTTGATGTATTATTTAGCTATGATCTGTATGCCAGCAAAGAAGCAGGACGATCTGGAGATATTTCTAACTGGGGTAGTAGCAGTGTATACACCTATGTGGTGTTGAAGGATGGTGCCGATATAGCAGCATTTAATAGTAAGGTGAAGGACTACACTAAATTAAAAATGAAGGGATTGAGTGAAGGAATTATAAAATGGGAAGGCAATATATTTTTGCAGCGCTATTCAGACAGGCATTTGTACAACCAGTTTGAAAACGGGGTACTAACAGGGGGAAAAATTGAGTATGTAAGGTTATTCTCTATCATTGCCGTCTTTATCCTGATAATCGCTTGCATCAATTTCATGAACCTGTCTACCGCGCGGGCATCAAAAAGATTAAAGGAGGTTGGGATAAAGAAGGTTGCAGGTGCTACCCGGTGGACCTTAGCACTGCAGTACATTACAGAATCTTTTTTAATTGTGCTGCTTTCACTTGTAGTTGCCGGGGCACTTATTGTGCTTTCACTGCCCGCGTTTAAACAAATTACTGGTAAAGATATTTCCCTGATCGTTAATGCGAATCTCATTATCTCTGTTGTTTTGATAGGGATAATTACAAGTATAATAGCGGGCAGTTATCCGGCATTCTACCTTTCGGGCCTTAAGCCCTCGCTGGTTTTAAAAGGACAGCAAAAAACTTCTTTTAGCGAAATATTTGTACGTAAGGGCCTGGTGATCTTTCAGTTTAGTATTTCTATAATTTTAATAGTTGCAGTTTGCGTTGTGTACCAACAAATGAATTTGATACAGAACAAAAACCTGGGCTATAACAAAGACAATATTATACGTTTTGCCAGCGAGGGCAAACTGCGTGGCAATATTCCGGGATTTATAAGCGGCATTAAAAATATTCAGGGTGTAGTTTCCGCCTCGAGTATGGACGGCAATATGACCGGGCAATACAGCCAGGGGGGTGGCATGATAGATTGGGAGGGCAAAAGCCGGGGCGAGGGAGAAGGCATTAGGTTTGAGGGCCTGGATATGGATTATGGTATGATGGAACTGCTTGACCTGAAAATGGGTGATGGCCGCCGTTTTTCAAATGATTATGCCGACAGTTCGTCGGTTATTTTGAATGAGACCGCCGTTGCCGCCATGGGCCTTAAACACGCTGTTGGGCAAACCATAACGGTATGGGGTAAAAAGCGGCAGATAGTTGGCGTTATAAAAGATTTTCATTTTGAGTCATTGCACACAAAAATACCGCCTTTCTTTTTGAGACCCGCTCAGGATAACGCCAACATATTTGTTAAAATAAAAGCAGGCACCGAAAGAGAAACCCTTGCCCGACTGGGGAGCTTTTACAAGCAGTACAACATGGGCCTTCCTTTCAATTTTACGTTTATTGACGAGGATTACCAGGCGCTTTATGCTTCGGAAGAACGGATCCAAAGCTTATCAAAATACTTTGCGGGGGTAGGGATAATCATTTCCTGTCTTGGCCTTTTCGGGCTGGCTTCTTTCACCGCGCAAAAACGACGCAAAGAAATTGGTATCAGAAAAGTGATAGGCGCAACCGCAAACAGTGTGGTTATGATGCTTTCGAAAGATTTTTTAAAGCTGGTAACTATAGCCCTGTTGATTGCTTTTCCGTCGGCATGGTGGTTAATGAACAGTTGGTTAAATGGGTTTGCCTACCGTACACACATAGGTGCCGAAGTATTTTTAATTGTAGGTGCCCTGGTGGTTGTAATTGCATGGCTTACGGTTAGTTCGCAGGCTATAAAAGCCGCGCTAACTAATCCGGTTAATAGTTTAAGGTCCGAATAGATATTTCACACACTTATTGCTCCGTCGAAATGACAACCTGGTGTTTTTTAACGTCGTGTCATCTCGACCTAAGGAGAGATCTATACACAAGCCTATCTGTGACCATTACTGTTGAAAATACTGTAAAATTTGCTGTTGCAAAAGTGTTGCAAAAAAGTGTAAATCTTTAAGATTTGCAACTAATTGTTAATAAGCAATTTAAAGACATTTTACAGCTAAGCTTCCAGACGAATACGTCTGTTGCAAAGTGTTGCATGTTTAAACAAGCAATGTGGGTAATTTGTTGACGGTGAGTGCTTTGTAAAAAAGGGTGTTGCAAAGTGTTGCATCTGTTGCGTGTATTTCCTGCAACACCCTTTTATTTTAATGAGACGAACGGAGACTAACTTAAACCCCCAGATCTTTCATTATGGCTTCTATCTTCGCCTCCATTTGCTGGTCGGTTTCGGCATAAGCCTCTTTTGAGGCCAGCGTACCTTTTGCCGAGCAATAGAATTTTATCTTAGGCTCAGTACCCGACGGGCGGGCCGATATAATGGTGCCATCTTCGGTTACAAACTGTAATACATCGCTTTTTGGCAGTTCAATAGGTTTGGTGGTATTGGTAGATAAATCGGTTTCTACCTGCAACTCGTAATCTTTAAGCGTTATCACTTTTGATCCGCCCAGCGTAACCGGCGGATTGGTGCGGTATTGCTCCATCATGGCTTTGATCTCTTCTGCACCTGTTTTTCCTTTTTTGGTGATGGAGATCAGCTTCTCTTTATAGAAACCATATTTTATGTACAGATCCAACAAAGCCTCAAACAAGCTGCTGCCCTGGTCCTTGTAATAAGCCGTCATCTCCGCAATAAATGCCGACGATACAATAGCATCCTTATCACGTACCAACTCGCCTATCAGGTAACCATAGCTCTCTTCGCCGCCACCAATAAAGGTTTGTTTGCCTTCAAATTTGGTCATCAGCTCGCCTATGTATTTAAAGCCGGTAAGGGTATCGTAATAGGTAACGCTTTTATCTTTAGCAATATCTGCTATCAGGTTGGTGGTAACAATGGTTTTAACAATATACTGGTTACCATCCAGCTTGTTTTTAGCCTGCCACGCCGATAGCAGGTAGCTTATCAGCAAGCTGCCGGTTTGGTTACCGTTCAGTAAGACAAATTTGCCTTCGGTGTTTTTAACAGCGATGCCCACACGGTCGGCATCAGGGTCGGTAGCCACTACAAGGTCGGCATCGGTTTCTTCCGCTTTTTTAAGGGCCAGGGTAAGGGCCTCTTTTTCTTCGGGGTTAGGATAAACCACGGTAGGAAAGTTGCCATCAGGCGTGGCCTGTTCCTCAACAATTATCACGTTCTCAAAGCCAAAACGCTTTAAAGCCGGCGGTACTAAAGTAATACCTGTACCATGTATAGGCGAGTAAACTATTTTAAGGTCCTTCTGGCGTTTTATAGCCTCCGGCGATACCGACAACTCGGTTATTTTGCTTAGGTAAAGCTCGTCAATCTCTTCGCCTATCAGCTCTACATTGGCATCTATGCGGGTAAACTTAACTTCGTCTATGCTCTTTATAGCTGCTACCTCATCCATTACGGCCTTATCATGCGGGGCAACAAATTGCCCGCCGTCTGCACCGTACGCTTTGTATCCGTTGTACTCTTTCGGGTTGTGCGATGCGGTTAACATTACACCGCTCCGGCAACCCAAATGGCGCACCGCGAAAGAAAGCTCGGGTGTTGGGCGCAGGGCTTTAAAGAAGTACACATGTATACCATTAGCCGAAAACACATCAGCAGTTACGCCCGCCAGCAGGTCAGAATTGTTACGGCTATCATGCGCTATGGCCACCTTTATTTGTTCTGCCGGGTAGGTTTTCTTTAAAAAGTTAGCCAAACCCTGCGTAGCGGTACCAATGGTATACTTATTAACCCGGTTAGAGCCAGGACCCATCGTTCCGCGTAATCCGCCGGTACCAAATTCCAGGTCGCGGTAAAACGCGTCTGTAAGCTCGGTTGTGTTGCCTTCGTCAATAAGCTTTTGTATTTGTTGTTTTACCTCGTCGTCATAGCTACCGTTAAGCCATGCGTTAACTTTTTCCTGTATTTGCGGATCTAATGCGGACATAGTGATATTAATTTCAGTATAGATTGTTTATAACACCAAATATGATAAAAATGTGTTGAAATGGTTAAAGAATAAAGGGCGGGCGTAAAAAATAACCTTTAATTAATATCGAATGGCGACTGTCGATTATCGAGCACCAGATTAAACTATGGATAATAAAACCGCTGTCAATCATCATTCAGCGTTCCATATTTGGTGGTCCACACTATTAAGCCTGCAAAACCTTATCTTTGCCGCAATGCAAACAATAAGCACCACACCCGCTATTTGGGAAAAAGGCTATAACAATTACGGCCCATGGCTGCGCGAAAAGTACAATGGCGCGCGTGTGTTCAAGGTAATTGTTGATGGCGGCTTTACCTGCCCCAACCGCGATGGCTCAAAAGGTTATGGTGGCTGCACGTATTGTAATGTAGATTCGTTCACGCCATCTGTTAGCCGTAACGCCCCAACGGTAAAGCAACAGGTTATTGAGGGCATGGAACGGGCCCGTAAAGGCAATCGTGCCGATAAGTTTATTATTTACTTTCAGCCCAATACCAACACCTACGCCCCAGCGCATTACCTGAAAATGCTGTATGACGAAGCACTAAGTTACGGTACTGAAGACATTGTTGGCCTAAGCGTGGGCACCCGCCCCGACTGTATAGATGCCGAAAAAATAGCACTGTTAGAAAGCTACACCGACAGATTTGATGTGGACCTGGAAATGGGTATGGAATCTATTTACAACGATACCCTTGATCAAATCAACCGTGGTTGTAATCATGATGATCTGATAAAAGCACTAAAACTGGTTGAAAACAGCAAGCTGGATATTTGTGTGCATACCATTTTCGGCTTCCCATGGGAAACCAAAGAGATGATGCTGAAATATGCCGACGAGATAAACCGCCATCCGCAGATAAAATTTGTAAAGTTTCATCACCTGCATATTGTTGAGGGCTCTGTTATGGGCGTAAAATACAAACGTGAACCGTTCAAACTTTTTGAGCTGGATGAGTATGCTGATTTTTTATGTGATCTGCTGCCATTGGTTCGGCCTGATGTGGTTATTCAACGCCTCTTCGGCCTCAGCGATCGCGAGTTGCTGATAGCCCCCAACTGGGGTTTAAAAAAGTCAGAGATCCAATACCGCATAGACCAACGCATACTGGAGCGTGGGGTAGTGCAGGGTTCGTCAGTTGGCAGTTTTTAGTTTGCAGTTAGCAGCATGCTTTTAACCACTGCAAACTGCCTACTACCTACTGCAAACTGAACAAGCGGCATCCATTTTGCATTTAAGGGGATAACAATTATTTTAGGAACTTAAATATTTGCTCTGTTGTCACAAAAACCGCTTCAAAACTACATCCCTGCGTTAACAGGAGTTAGGGCCTTAGCTGCTTACCTGGTTTTTATATCGCATTACTTTTACGTTTTTGACGATGTTTTTCCCCACATTGTGCAACGCTTTTTAGGCGAGATGCATATTGGTGTGTCAATATTCTTTGTGCTGTCCGGGTTTTTAATAACCTTCAGGTATTATAATAACTTCCATTTAACTAAAGACTGGTTCAGGCAATACCTTAAAAACCGGGTAGCACGTATCTATCCAATGTACGCGCTGCTTACTACCTGCGCGTTTGCATACTACTTCATCACTAAAGACCCCGCAATTACCAGGGGGAACGATAATCCTATTTTGCTGTGGGTTATGAATATCACTTTTGTCAGGGGATTTTTCTATCAGTTTTGGGATACAGGTATAGCGCAGGGATGGTCGTTAACGGTTGAGGAGTGCTTTTACTTTTCGGCGCCAATTATCTTCCTTATTGCAAAAAAGTACAACAAATTTTATTTACAGCCCATTGTTTTAACGGCATTTGCTGTTGTAATGGTGCTTATATTTAGCAGGGTTAACTGGCACGGTTTCTTTGGCAATGTTCCGTTTGTAATGCTGTTTACGTTTTTCGGGCGTTGCTTTGAGTTTTTTGTAGGTGTGCAACTGGCGCGTATTGTGCTTAACAAAGGCTTTGAGCGTACCAACAAGATCACCTACACCTATATCGGCTTTATATTAATGATGCTTTGTGTGTTGGTAATGGCATTTCAACCCGTGCCTGCAGGCTGGGCCGCGGGGGTAGAAAGTACTACGGGTATTATAGTTAACAACTACTTTTTATGTATTGCGGTGGCCTTGTTTTTTTATGGCATATTAACAGAAAACACCTTATTTAAAAAAGTGCTGGCGCTGCCATTTGTTGAACTGCTGGGAAAAAGTTCCTACATATTTTACCTGATACATTTGGGTTGGATGTACACGTTAATGCATGGGTACTTTGATAGCTTAAACGATTATGCCTTTGAGTTGTATGATAAATGGGGAGTTGACTGGCGTTCGCCGTTTGAGTTTGATAAGCTTAACCTGCTGTACGCGTTTATTATCTTAAATGCCATATCAATACTATTGTTCACTAAAATAGAAGAGCCGTTGAATCACTACATCAGAAGATCAAATTTCCTGATAAAGAATAAATCGCGGAACCCTGAAAACGAATCAGTAAAAATCAATTAAGTAGCCTTAAAATGATAGGGTATAAAAATATTTACGGTGTTGTATGTCTGCTCCTGCTGCTGGGGGTTAAGCCGGCATTTGCCCATGTTGTGAGAGATACCGTACCTGCGCAAGCCGAAGCACCAGCGGCAGGCGAGGTGCTTGTTGAAGTAAATGCTACGGATAAAAATGCTGTTTTTGAAAAAACGGCTAAATTTATTTTTACGGTTAACAATACAACAGCTACAGACCAGGTGGGCAAAATTAGCTGGGTACTAACATCTGTTACCGGCGAAAAGCTGAAGCATGATGCTATTGATGTTAAGATAGCCAGGGGCACCCTGGGCAAGTATGATTTTAACATTGACCGGGACGACCCCGGTTTTTATAAGGTTGATTTTATGATCAACGTGAGCGAGTACGACGATACGCTGCACAAAGCTTTTGGCATAAAGCCCGAGCGCATTAAATCAGACCATAAACGACCGGTTGATTTTGATGCATTTTGGGAGACCGCTAAAGTGGAGCTTTCTAAGGTAAAACCCGAGTTTAAATGTATACTTAAGCCGGAGTTAAGCACGCCATCGCGTAATGTTTACCTTATAGAAATGAAATCTTTAGGCAATGTGCTTATACGGGGGTGGCTTACAGAGCCTACAGTTAAAAACAAGAAATTTGCCGTTATATTGGGTTTGCCGGGGTATCAAATTGAGCTGCCGCCTATTTTTGGCGAGGATAGGGATGTTGCATTTATTTCATTGAACGTACGGGGGCAGGGAAACAGCCGCACCAACGTTAACACCCGGGCAGAGGAGTATATCGTTCATCATATTGAAAAGAAGGATAAATACGTAATGCGTGGCGTAATAATGGATTGTATACGCGCCATTGACTTTATTTACTCGCGGGATGAGCTTAGGCACGATAAGATATTTGTTAAGGGCGGCAGTATGGGTGGGTTTTTAGCAATGGCCACCGCCAGTTTAGATAAGCGGGTAGGCTTATGCTCTGCACAAAGCCCCATTTTTTCTGACATACGCAGTGTGGTTAACGAAGTAGAGTTTCCTATCAAATCCATAAAAAAGTATATTACAACTCAGCCAGGATTAACAGTTGATAAAATACTGGACAATCTGGATTATTATGATGTTAAAAACTTTGCGCCTAATATAACCTGCAAAGTTTTAATGAGTATCGGGTTATTGGATACTTATATACCGCCAAGCAACGACTATACCGTATTCAATCTGTTAAAAACAAATAAACGTATATTGATATTTAGAGACCTGGGGCACGATGTTAGTCCGAAATACATTGATTTGGAACTGGCCTGGATGCACGATGAATTCGGCTTATTTCTATAAAGTATCAAACATGAATAAATTAAAGTGCTTTATTAAATACATACTTGTTTTAACCGCATTGGCTGGCGTACTAACCATCCCAACTTCGGCTGTAGCACAGGACGATGAGGGAGAAGTATCGGTAGAGCTAACCCCTGCTAACAAGAACGCTATTTTTGACGCGGTTGCTAAATATACTTTCGAAGTAAAAAACTCAACCACTGAAGATCAGCTGGGCAAAGTATCGTACATAGTTACCACACCGGACGGCGAAAAGGTGAAGGAAGACTCGATGCAGGTTAAGATAGTTAAAAAAGGTGCTGAGAAATATAACTTCAGTATCCCGCAATCAAAACCGGGTTTCTATAAAATAAACGTAATGATCAACGTATCATATTATGATGATACTGTAAAAAAAGCGTTTGGCATCCGCCCCGAACAAATTAAATCTGAACACGAAAGGCCGAAGGATTTTGACGAATTTTGGCAAAAAGTTAAAGACGAGCTTGCCGGAATAGACCCTGATTTCCAGGTAACGCCCATGCCTGAGATGGATAAAGATAACCGGCATGTGTACCTGATTGAAATGAAGTCGCTGGATAGCATGACTATCCGCGGGTGGATGACAGTGCCGATACTTAAAAATCCAAAAAAGAAGTTCTCCGTACTATTAGGTTTGCCGGGTTATCAGGTAAATCTGGACCCATTGATGGGTATTGATGATGATTTGGCCATTATAACCCTAAATGTGCGCGGGCAGGGTAACAGCCGGGGCCCGATAGATACCCGAAAGGATGAATTTATATTTTATCATGTTGAAAATAAAGATCGCTATGTAATGCGTGGTGTTATTGCCGATTGCCTGCGGGCCGTAGATTTTATTTTTTCGCGGCCGGAGCTTAAGCATGATAATATTTTAGTTTCGGGGGGTAGTATGGGCGGCTTTTTAGCGTTGGCTACCGCCAGCCTTGATAGCAGAATACGATTATGCTCTGCGCAGAACCCTATTTTATGTGATATTCGTAACTTAGTGGGCGCGGTAGATTGGCCCATAAGTAGTATACAAAAATATGTGGCTACCCAGCCGGGATTAACTATGGATAAAGTGTTAGGCAACCTGGATTATTTTGACGTAAAGAACTTTATGCCCAATATTACTTGTTCTGTGCTGATGGGGATAGGCTCGCTTGATCCGTTTGCGCCACCTGCTAATGAGTTTGCGGCATATAATAACATTAAATCAAATAAGAGGATGATGGTTTTTAAAGACCTGGCGCACGAGATAAGCCAGTCTTATAAAGACTTTGAGGGGCGTTGGATGCGTGATACATTTGCATTATTTTAAACGATATGAAATTAACCTACACCCTATTTAAGTATTTGCTGGCAACGGGCATCGTTTTAATTGTGTTACAACATAAAACCTATGCGGGGGGCTTCCCTGTGCGTCCAGGCAGCATCCTAATATCACCGTCGGTAAATTACTTTTTTGCCAACCGCAGCTGGGATGAGTACAAGGTAAATAAACCATTTGCCAACGGCGGTAAGTTTACATCGCTTAGTTACTCGCTTTATACAGAGTACGGCATAAGCAAACGTTTTGCGGTTTCTGCAGTGTTGCCTTACGCCATGAACCATTACAGGGATGCAACAGGTTATGACCAGGCAACCAGCGGTTTTACCGATCTGGAGGTTGGCGTAAAATATTATCTGGCTAACATTGATTATATCTATTATTTTTCTGTACAGGGCACCTTTATTCAGCCATTATACAACAATATAAACCTTGGCTATAAAGAAAACGGCGCCGAAGTAAAACTAATGTTTGCTGGCAGCGGTCACTTTTTAGGCAAAAACTATTATTTCACCGCAGAGAATGGGATAAGGCAATATTTTGGTGGGCAAGGACCTATACAAGACAGGTATAATGGCACCATCGGTATGACGCTTGACCGAAGGTTTAAACACCAAACTTCTATATCATTAAGCGGTTTTTATTCAACCAGCAGCCTTAGTACAGCATTTAATGCCGTACAGGTAGGTAACAACCGCAATTTTGCTTTTACCCAGGCGTCGTTAAGCTATGGCTATTCGTTTACCAAGAAATTCTCAATATTCTTAAATGCAGGTAAGTTTATTATGGGCCGTAATACGGGGCAGGGCACAAGCGCCTCGGCATCGCTTATTTTAAGGCCATAAATAAACAGGGATTAATTAATATATGATCAGGTTAATAATTTTATTTCTGTTTCTGCCCTTCTTCTGCATAGCGCAGTCGGCAGATGATTATATCCAGAACGGTAACGCCAAGGCAGGTGCAAAGGATTACAAAGGCGCTATAGCTGAATTTACCAAAGCGATACAGCGGGATGGCAGAAGTGCTAAAGCATACCTGTATCGTGCAAACGCGCACAGCAACCTGAAAGACCAGCCCGCCGCTATTGCTGACTTTACAAGATCAATAGAGATTGACCCATCTGCAGCTAACGTTGAAGCCTATTTTTACCGTGGCAATGCCAACAACGCGAACGGAACTTATGCCGCCGCGGTAGAAGATTTTAATAAAGCTATTTCCATAAGCCCGCGTAATGCGGATATGTACCATTACCGTGCAAATGCCAAAGCGGAATTAAAAGACTACGCAGGTGCCGTTGCAGATTTTACTAAGGCCATAGAAATTACGCCCAAAGACCCATCGCTGTTTGAATACCGGGGCGTGGCTAAAGCCAATTTGGAAGATCATGCCGGTGCCGTTGCTGATTATGACGTTGCGGCTAAACTTGATCCTAAAAACGCCGATCTGATTTTTTACCGTGCCAACTCAAAAGTAAGCATGGCTAATTTTAAGGGTGCAATTGCCGATTATAAGGTGGTAATGGACCTTGACCCTAAAAACATTGAAGCCATTTTTTATACCGCCAATGCCCAAGCCAATGTAGGGCAGTATGCAGAAGCGGTAGAAAATTACAAGAAAACCATTGAGTTAAAGCCGGATATGCCCAATGTATTTAAATATCTGGCCAACGCCTACTCTAACGTAAACGACAATAAAGCAGCGCTTGAGTACTTTAGCGGTCTGGTAAAGAAATATCCCGAAAAGGCCGAGTTGTATGTTTACGAAGGTGTGCTGAAGAACTATTTGAATGATCAGATTGGTGCTATAGCAGATTTTGATAAGGCAATTGAATTGGATAGTAAAAATGCCGAAGCCTACCAATACCGGGCTGATTCTAAATATAACATAAAGCACTTTGAAGAAGCGAAAGACGATGTTAATACCGCGCTTAGGCTTGATGCAAAAAACAGCAGCGCATATGTAATACGTGCACGCATACATATAATGCTTAAAGATACCACGGCTGCACTGGCAGATCTGAATAAAGGTATTGAGATCAACCCAAAGAACGACTTTGCTTACGCGGTACGCGGCGACTTAAATATTGCGCAAAAGAGATTTAGGGAAGCTATGGTAAGCTATGATAAAGCGATTGCCCTTAACCCCGGTAATACCGAGAACTACTTAAAGCGAGCTACAGCACGCATTAAAACCAACGATAGTGCGGGCGCGCTGCAGGATATAAACAAGATCATTGCTACGGATGCTAAGGACGACAATTTATATATACGCCTTGGCGCCGTAATGGCAGAAGGCGGATTTTATAAAGAGATGCTCGCGCTTTTTAATTCGCTTTCGGGCAAAAATCCTCAACAGCCTAAATTTTACGTTCAGCGGGGTATTGCAAAACAGGGTTTAGTCGAGCTTTTAGCCGCTATGGAAGATTATAATATCGCCATAAAACTTGATTCTACTTATGCAGCGGCTTACTATAATTTGGGTAACGCCAAGCTGACCCTCAAAGATTACGACGGCGCATTTAAAGAGATAAACAAGGCGATTAAATTGCAGGAAAACGACGATGCAGCCTATTTTATCAGGGCACAGGTTAAACTGGCTTTAAAAGATTACCAGGGCGCGGTTGACGACTATAACAGCGTTTTATTTATTAACCTGGACAATACAAAAACCTTCGCCTACCGGGGTGTTGCACAAAGTTTATTGCCTGATGCAGAGAGAATGAACGCGGATATAGGAGAGGCAATTAGAATAGAACCCCAGAATGAGCTTTATTACATGCTTTGGGGCGATGCGAAAATGAATGTTAAGGATTACATAGGAGCCATGAATAACTACGATATGGCAGTTAAGTTGAATCCTAAAAACGCGCTTAGTTATTTGCACCGGGGGCTTGCGCGACTAATTACTTTAACAAAAGAAAGCGCTTGCGAGGACCTGAACACCTCGGCACGGTTAGGCTCGGCAGAGGCTAAAGAAGCTGTAGCTAAATATTGTAAATAGTTTCCTAATCCTCCAAAGGCGGATCTTGCTGTTTTGGGGGAGATGATGCTTTAAAACGTGGGGTAAATCCTATTTTGGGTTTGTCAACCGCTGCAGATTCTTCTGCCTTCTTTTCTTCCGCTGAGTCAGAAGTTGGTTCTGCAGATTTTGTTACTCCGGCTTTAAAACGTCGCGTAAAACCTATATTGGGTTTAGTCTCAACAGGCGTTTCTTCTGGCTTTATTTCTTCCGGTGATAGAGCAGGTTCGGCGGGCTTTGTAACTCCGGCCTTAAAGCGTGGCGTAAAGCCAACCTTTGGTTTGGCGGGCTCTTCTGCTTTGGTTTCTTCGGCTGGGGCAGCGGCGTTATCCTCCGCCGGTTTTGTAACTCCGGCCTTAAAGCGGGGTGTAAAACCAACCTTTGGTTTAGCAGGTTCTTCAGCTTTATTTTCTTCGGCTGGAGCAGGGGCGGTATCCTCGGTCGGTTTCGTAATCCCGGCCTTAAAACGCGGTGTAAAACCAACTTTTGGTTTAGCAGGTTCTTCGGCTTTATTTTCTTCGATTGGAGCAACGGCGTTATCCTCCGCCGGTTTTGTAACTCCGGCCTTAAAGCGCGGGGTAAAACCAACTTTCGGTTTAGCAGGTTCTTCAGCTTTATTTTCTTCGGTTGGAGCAGCGGTGTTATCCTCCGTCGGCTTCGTAATCCCTGCCTTAAAACGTGGCGTGAAACCAACTTTCGGCGTGTCTGCGGCTGGTACTTCTTGTGTTTTGTTTTCTTCAGCAGCGGGCGTTTCGGCAGGTTTCTGGGCAGCGGCTTTAAAACGCGGTGTAAATCCCGCCTTAGAAGCTGCTTTTATTGGCTCGGATAAGGAATCTGTTATGGTTTGTTCAGCCAGCCTGTTTTCTATATGCGTCTTCTCTGTTTTTATCTCGGGGGCAAGGTGGTATTGCAAGCGCAGTTTATTGAACCAGTATTTTTTAGTGTGGTCAAAGCTTTTTTCGCCCATCTGTTCAAAGTGGCTTTTAAATTCAAAAAGCAATGCCGGGTTGCCTTTTTCTAAGGCATCCAGATCAATTCTTTTCTTTTTAAAAAACTCTTCGAAAGTCATTTTTATTTAGAATCAAGAAACAAGATGCAAGAATCAAGACGATGAATTTTTTAACTCCTGCCTCTTGATCCTTAACTCTTGTTGCTATAAAGATACATCAACATTTAATCGGTTGAAGTGAATGCCCTTATCGGTCTGCGTCCAGTCTTCCCGTTCCTCATCGGTAGCATTAGCCAGTTGGGGGAACCATTCCAGCGGGAAAACCTGCTGCTTGCCATCATCTTTTTCAATCAGCAGCAAACCATCGCTAAAGGTAACTTTAACTTTTTTTTCCTGTCTGCGTGTGTTTAATAGTGGCATGGTCTGAACTAAGATTTATAGGATTAATTGATTTTAGGATTACCTGCCCAAAGGCAACTAATCACCATTCAACTAATCTCTAATTAACTAACGCTTACTCCGCCATATTATGATAAACCGCCTGCACATCGTCGTCCTCTTCCAGCCTGTCAATCAGTTTTAATACATCGGCAGCCTGCTCTTCACTTACTTCATGGAATGATTGCGGAATACGCTCCAACTTGGCCGATTTTGTTTCAATACCCAATGCTTCCAACGCTTTTTGCATCTTGCCAAAATCCTCAAACGCTGTGTGAATAACAGCTATATCATTCCCTTCTTCATCGGCCTCAACAAACAGATCCTCTAATCCGGCATCTATCAATTCAAACTCAAGTTCTTCCAGATCACGGTCGCCGGGCACAAAATTAAACACCGCTTTGCGCGTAAATATAAAATCCAAAGATCCTGTTTTACCCAGCGCGCCGCCCGTTTTTGTAAAGTAGCTGCGTACGTTGGCAACCGTGCGGTTGGTATTATCAGTAGCCGTTTCAACCAATACGGCAACGCCATGCGGCGCATAGCCTTCGTAAACCAGCTCCTCGTAATCTTTTTCATCCCGGCTGCTGGCGCGTTTTATAGCCGCTTCAACACGATCTTTGGGCATGTTAACGGCTTTGGCGTTTTGCACGGCAGTACGCAAGCGCGAGTTGGTGTTAACATCGCCGCCGCCCGCCTTTACGGCCATTACTATTTCTTTACCTAAACGGGTAAACTGTATGGCCATTTTGGCCCAACGCTTAAATTTTCTCTCTTTACGGAATTCAAATGCTCTTCCCATATTTATTAGTTCATGGATTATGGTCCATATCTTGCGAAGATAACAGGTTTCTTTTAAATTTTTGAGCGCCGTTGTATATCCTTTAATTGTTTGGATCTATTTGCCTTTGGTACAGCCTACCGCTAACCTATCAGTTAGCCAACAATTTTGAAATTCTTCTCTACCTTTGGTATAAACCCGATTATAATAAAACCAACACCATGAAATTCTGTCAGATAAAAATCACCAGAAGCATTTTATTGCCTGCATGTATACTAGCGGCCGCTACACAGTTGGCCAACGCGCAAACCCCGGCTGCTACTAATCCCGCTGTGCCTGATTGGGCGCTACCGGCCTCTGCTACCCACAAGCAGGTTTCGCCACCTGCTGATTTTCACCGGGAAACAAAAACCACCATGACACCCATAGGGATCTTTGATGGACAAAGCGACGTGGGTGCTGCCATTATTCCGGGCAGTTCAAGTTATGATGCAGCTACAAAAAAATATACTATTACTTCTGCCGGGTACAACATTTGGTATGTAAGGGATGAGTTTCGTTATCTGTGGAAAAAGGTTTCTGGCGATGTATCAATGGCTACCGAGATAAGCTACCCTAATCCCACAGGCTATGGCGACCGCAAAGCCTGTATCGTTATTCGCCAAAGCCTGGATGATGATGCAAAGGAGGTTGTGGTGGCATTGCATGGCGAAGGAATGTTTCACTTAGCCTGGAGGCCCGAAAAAGGGGTTAAGGTTAGAGATTTTGAATACCGCGTTACCAGTCGTGGCGCGCTGCCGGGCGGCAAATCCATGGATGAAGGTATTATTGCCCACGCAAAACGCATCGGTATTGAAAAACGGGGCAATAAGTTTGCCCTGTTTGTGAGCATGTTTGGCGAACCTATGACCCAATATGGCGCACCTATTGAACTTAAATTGGATGGCCCTTTTTATGTTGGTATTGGCTTCTGTTCGCACGAGCCGGATAAGGCAGATACAGCAGTTCTTTCAAATGTTGTTTTTGTAAATAGTGCAGGGAAAGTGAAGTAAAGGATTTGAATATCGAACACTCAAGTAACGGTATTTAAAGAACAGTTTGTCATATTGAGCGGTAGCGAAATATCTAATACGCCGTACAATCTCGCAGACTGTCAATATTTTACTTATAAGTTTTATAAGATTCTTCGCTATCGCTCAGAATGACAATGGCGCTTATTCGATATTACCGTTTTATTTCAAGTTCGCCAGCATATCCTCCGTCATGGCTACCAGATCATATTTTATTTTCCAGCCCCAGTCTTCCTGCGCTTTTTTGTCATCAATTGATTTTGGCCAGCTCTCTGCAATGGCCTGTCGAGGGTCATTATTGGCATAAGTTATTTCAAATCCGGGCAGGTGTTTTTTTATTTCTGCGGATAGCTGTTCGGGTGTAAAGCTGATGCCGGCTAAATTATAGGAGGAGCGGATGCTGAGTTTATAAGCAGGCGCATCCATAAGTTCAAGTGTCGCGCGTATGGCATCATGCATGTACATCATCGGTAATGCAGTACCTGCTGACAAGAAGCTTTCGTATTTATTATGGGCCAACGCTTCGTGGAATATATTTACAGCATAATCTGTAGTGCCGCCGCCCGGGTCGCTGCGCCACCCAATCAAACCGGGATAACGCAGGCTGCGCACATCCAGGCCGTGTTTAAGGTAGTAATATTCGCACCAGCGCTCTCCGGCTAACTTACTAAAGCCATATACCGTGTTTGGGTCCATTATGCAAAATTGCGGCGTATTTTCCCGGGGCGAGTGCGGGCCGAATACCGCGATGGAGCTAGGCCAGAAAACCTTATTGGTTTTATATTTTACAGCCAGATCAAGCACATTCAGCAAACCTGTCATATTCAGGTCCCAAGCCATTTTTGGATGCTTTTCGCCGGTGGCGGATAGGATAGCGGCTAACAGGTAAACCTGTGTGGGAGAATGCTTTTCGAAAACAGCCTCCAATGCATTTTTATCTAAAACATTTATCAGTTCAAAGGGGCCATCCTTTATTAAATGATGATCAGAAGCATGAATGTCAGAAGCAATTACGGCTTCTTCGCCAAACCTGCCGCGCAGGTTAACTACCAGTTCGGTACCAATTTGCCCGTTGGCTCCAATCACCAATATTTTTTCGCTCATAGCATTATCAGATGTGTTGCAAAGGTAGAATGTTTAACGCCAATAGGGCCAGTTTCAGTTACATACAAGCAAAATATGAGCCACCATTTACAATAAATTTACCGCCCATGGCAAAAAAATACGATATTTGCCGCTCGCAATAAATTATTAATTAACAAATTAAAAAAAATGAAGATCGCAGTTGTAGGTGCCACAGGCTTGGTTGGCACTAAAATGTTGCAGGTTCTAGAAGAACGCAACTTCCCGGTAACAGAATTAATTCCCGTTGCTTCCGAAAAAAGTGTTGGTAAAGAGATCACTTTTAAGGGTAAGCAGTTTAAGGTTGTTTCTGCCGAGGATGCGATAAAGCAGAAGCCCGAGATTGCCTTGTTTTCGGCAGGTGGCAGTACTTCATTAAGCCAGGCACCGCTTTTTGCAGCAGCAGGTATTACTGTTATTGACAATTCATCGGCATGGCGTATGGATCCTACCAAAAAACTGGTAGTGCCCGAGGTAAATGCTGATGTGCTTACCGCTGAAGATAAAATTATAGCTAACCCTAACTGCTCAACCATACAAATGGTGGTAGCTTTAAAACCGTTGCACGATAAGTATAAAATTAAACGTGTGGTAGTATCAACCTATCAATCAGTAACCGGCACAGGCGTTAAAGCTGTTGATCAGTTAATGAATGAGCGTAACGGCGTGGATGGCCCTATGGCGTATCCGTATAAAATAGACTTGAACGTATTGCCTCATATTGATGTGTTTACCGAGAACGGTTACACCAAAGAGGAAATGAAAATGGTTAAAGAGACCAACAAAATTATGGGCGACGACAGTATCCGCGTAACGGCAACTACTGTTCGGATCCCGGTAATGGGCGGTCACTCAGAATCAGTAAATATTGAGTTTGAAAACGATTTTGACTTAACTGAATTACGCGATTTATTAAGCAAAGCACCGGGCGTTATTGTTACCGATGATGTAGCTAACCTTAAATACCCAATGCCGCTTGACGCGCATGATAAGGACGAAGTTTTTGTTGGCCGCATCCGCCGTGATGAGAGCCAGCCTAACACTTTAAACTGCTGGATAGTTAGCGATAACCTGCGTAAAGGCGCTGCTACCAATGCTATTCAGATAGCTGAGTATCTGGTTGCTAAAAATTTAGTGGGACATGCTGTAGAGGCGTAGCCCCCCGGCCCCCTAAAGGGGGAGTATAAACAAAAAAGGGATAGCCATTGGTTATCCCTTTTTTGTTTATAACGATCAACTGTCATTGCGAGGAACGAAGCAATCGCGAACTGTGCATCACGGCTTTTCTCCGTGTCATTGCTTCGTTCCCCGTAATGACAGAAATCTATTCTGACAATTACTTTATCTCCACCTTCCAATGCTCAGCAATGGCTTTAAGCTCCGCTTTAGTAAGGTAAGTTACCGCGCCATGTTTAGGGCTTGTAAAGTTGGTGGTTTTCATTGCGCCTTCATTAAAGTGGCCCAGATCGGTAAAGTTTACAAAGTCAGTTGTTTCACTAAAGCCCATGTTACTGGGGCGTAAACCGTAAACATCATACATCAGCACATATTTATCAGTGCCAAGGCGTTTGAAAACGTTGGGCGCTTCGGTTGATACTTTTTCAGGATCTATCCTTTTATCGCGTGTAGCGGGAAAGCCTCCGTTTATTTTATCAGATACCGAATGCCAGATCTTAGCGTCGCCCACATAAAACATCTGGTACTTATCGCCCACTTTGGTAATGTCGGCATCTATACCTCCAATTTCGGTAACGCGCTGCGGCACTGCTTCCAATTTGGTAAAATCATCGTTGGCGTAGGCCCAATAAATGCCCGCGTTTTTATTGTTATAACGGATGGTAAAGTACACCATCATTTTCTTTTTGTCAGCATCATAAATAGTTTCGGGTGCCCAGGAGCAATCAATATCACCCAATTCAGGGAATGCCTTATCTATTCGCAGGTCAGAATGCGTCCAATGGATCAGGTCGTATGATTTCATCAATACCAGGGCACGGTTATTACCCCAGCCATATTTTTCCTGCGGGCGCTCCCATTCTGTATCTCTGAAACCGGCGCGTTTGCCGGAAATATGCAGATCCGTCATCGCTAAATAAAAGGCACCGTCCGGTCCCCGGGTAATATGCGGATCGCGAACGCCTTTTTGCTCGGCCAGCTGCGAGCCGATAAAAATTGGCTGACCGCCATTTAAGTCAGTAAATGTATAACCATCAGCACTGGCGGCGAAATAAGCCGAGTGCGTTTGATCTTTAAAATAAACCAGCAGATACCCGCTTAGGTCTTTCTCGTTAAATTTCTTTTTAGGCTTATCAAGTTTTGATACCAGCTCTATGCCGGTTGGCGCTGGTGCCACCGCCTGCACAGGGGCTTGCGAAAAAGCACTTGGGAGATTACAAATAGCGAAAACGCCGGTTAACGCGGTAACTAATTTTATTTTACTACTATACTTCATAAAATAAAAGTGGGGATAATTTTCATTATCCCCACCTTAAAATA
Source organism: Mucilaginibacter calamicampi (assembly GCF_042676765.1). Taxonomy (NCBI): domain Bacteria; kingdom Pseudomonadati; phylum Bacteroidota; class Sphingobacteriia; order Sphingobacteriales; family Sphingobacteriaceae; genus Mucilaginibacter; species Mucilaginibacter calamicampi. Next base: position 19,137 of record NZ_JBHTHU010000022.1, on the reverse strand, counting down.
TGTAATAATTTTGAGCTTATTTAAACAGCTTTGGAGCCATTTCAAGTAAGCTGCGACGCCAGGTTTGGAACTCGTGCGCTGTTTCCGGAGAAACGTAAGTGCTTACGCTATAGCCTGCACCTTTAAGGTCCGCTTCCATTTTAGCCAATGCTGCAGAACCACCTTCTTTGCTGCCGTAGCTAACAAAAATATGTTTTGGTTTTTCTTTGCCTTGTAGTTCAGTAAGGTTGTAGTTGCCACCGCTTAACAAACCCCAATATGCAAATACGTCTGGTCTGTTTAATGTAATGCTGTGTGTTTCCATACCACCCATTGAAAGGCCTGCCATTGCGCGGCTGTCTCTTTTTGCAATAGTGCGGAAATGAGAATCAACATAAGGAATAAGATCATTAATTAAAACTTCCTGGAATGCAGCAGGGCCGGTAACTTCGCCTTTAGTAATACCATTTAGCACGGTACCACCACCCATTATACCACCACCGGCAGGACGTGCAGCAGGGGCAGCGCCGGCAGCAGGAGCACCAGCAGGAGCAGCACCAGCAGCAGGAGGAGGACCAGCAGGACGACGAGCGCCACCCGGGCCATTGCCACCAACGTTAGTCATACCATAAGTCATTACAACGATGAAAGGTTTTATTTTGCCTTCAGCAATCATGTTGTCCATGATGATACCGGCTTTACCTTGAATGCTCCATGATGTTTCATTCTCGCCCCAACCGTGTTGTAAGTATAACACAGGATATTTGGTTGAGCCTTTTTCGTAACCCGGTGGCGTATAAACGATAGCCGGGCGCGAGCCAAAAGTTGAGCTCTTTGATGGGAAAATAATATTTTGCAATATACCATGCGGAACGTCTTTTAAGGCATAAAAATCCTGGTCATGAGCAGGTACTTCTACGCCGCTTTCCCAACGCTGTGAACCGTAGAAATTGCCGGTTCCCGGATCGTTAAGCGTAGCCCCATCAACAGTTAAGTGATAATAGTGGAAGCCTTCATCCAATGGCGTGCTTGTGCCGGTAAAATAACCGTCAGCACCTTTCACAAGCTTGGTGCCTTTTGATCTATCGCCACCTAAACCCAGGCCAACGCTGATGCTGTCTGCTTTAGGAGCTAAAACGCGGAAACGTACACGTCCTTCAGAGTTTACCATTGGGTAATCCTGAAGAGGTTGGTTAAATGAGGAAGGCTTAAAGTCTTCTTTTATTGTCTGGGCCTGAGCGAAGCTACCTACAAAGGTGGCGGCCAAAACAATAGCTAATGATTTTGATTTCATTGTAATTGTTGGTTAATGTTTAATATATCGGTTTGTTTTTTATTGGTTTGTACTACATCGATGTAGCCGTGCACACAAACTTATATATTTTTATGTGTTGTTTTCACAATAAAAAATGATTTTAAAGCCAAATATTGACACATTGTTGTTACAATATGACTAAGAAAATAGTTATTGAATAAAGGTATCACGGTAATATTCCTTACCTTATTAAGGTATTATGCCGCAATAAGAAGTATCACGCAAAAAAAATGTGCAGACAGCTAAGCCATCTGCACATCTTCAAATTTGCATATCTGCACATTCATCACGTTCCGTACTCCGGCGTGGTAACTTCGCTTTCTTCAAATTCGTAATCGGTTAACGGCGGGCAAGAGCAGATCAACGTCCGGTCGCCATAAGTATCGTTAACACGGCCAACTGATGGCCAGAATTTATGAGCCGCAACATAAGGCAGCGGGAACGCAGCTGTTTTGCGGCTGTAAGAATGCTCCCACTCATCCGCAGAAATTACCGTCATGGTATGCGGCGCATTTTTTAAAGGATTGTCGGTTTTATCCGCAACGCCTTGTTCAACTGCGGCAATTTCCTTGCGGATGGCTATCATCGCATCGCAAAAGCGGTCCAGTTCATGTTTGGGCTCTGATTCGGTAGGCTCAACCATTACCGTGCCTGCAACCGGGAAAGATACTGTTGGCGCGTGGAAACCATAATCCATTAAACGTTTGGCTATATCAACCACCTCAATACCTGCGGCTTTGAAGGAGCGGCAATCCAATATCATCTCGTGCGCGCAGCGGCCGTGGCTGCCTGTGTATAGCACGGGATAATAGTTTTCTAAACGGGTTTTAATATAGTTAGCATTCAATATGGCGTAACGGGTAGCATTGGTTAAACCATCAGGCCCCATCATGGCTATATAAGCATGAGAAATGATCAATATAGAAGCCGAACCCCACGGAGCTGCAGAAACAGCGTGTATAGCTTTGCCATTATCAATATCAACAACAGCATGGCCCGGTAAGTAAGGCACAAGGTGTTTGGCTACGCCGATAGGGCCCATGCCCGGCCCACCACCGCCATGCGGAATACAAAATGTTTTATGCAGGTTAAGGTGGCAAACATCGGCACCAATATTAGCCGGACTGGTTAAGCCCACCTGCGCGTTCATGTTGGCACCATCCATATAAACTTGTCCGCCGTTTTGGTGAATGATCTCGCAGATATCAATAATTGATTCCTCAAACACACCATGAGTTGACGGGTAGGTAACCATCAGGCAGGAAAGCTCGTCTTTATATTGCTCGGCGCGCGCCTGCAAGTCGGCTACATCAATATTGCCATTATCGTCGCATTTTACCACCACTATCTTCATGCCGGCCATAGCTGCCGAAGCAGGGTTAGTGCCATGTGCAGATGAGGGTATTAGCGCGATATTGCGGTGATGGTCACCACGATCATGATGATAGGCGCGGATAACCATTAAACCGGCATATTCGCCTTGCGCGCCGGCGTTGGGTTGCAGGCTCATGGCCGCAAAACCGGTTATCTCGCTCAACCAGCGGTTCAGTTCATCAAATAACTGCATATATCCACCGGTTTGATCAACAGGTGCAAAGGGATGCATGCGGCTAAACTCTGCCCAGGTAACGGGCACCATTTCCGTAGTAGCGTTCAACTTCATGGTGCACGAGCCCAGGGCTATCATAGAATGGCAAAGAGAAAGGTCTTTGGTTTCTAATGATTTGATATAGCGCAGCATTTCGTGCTCAGAATGGTGTGTGTTAAATACCGGGTGAGCAAGGTAAGCAGATGTCCTCTGCAATTCGGTTGGGATAACCGTTTCAACAGGGGCATCAACAATGGTATCATTCAGGGTTTTGCCCTTAACTTTCGCAAATATTTTTACCAGGGTTTTAATATCCTCCGGTAAGGTAGTTTCATCAACAGCAATTGTAATAACCGAGCCCTGGTAGTTAAGGTTAAGGTCGTTGTTTAATGCTTCTGAGTGAATGGCGTTAACCAGATCACCCGCATCAACAGCAATGGTATCAAAATAGCTTTGGTTAAGTTGCTTATAGCCTAAACCGGTTAGCGCATTGCTTAATGTTACAGCTAATCCATGAGTTCTTTCGGCAATCAGTTTTAAACCCTGAGGCCCGTGGTACACAGCATACATCCCTGCCATAATAGCCAGGAGCGCCTGCGCGGTACAAATGTTAGAAGTAGCTTTATCCCTGCGGATGTGCTGCTCGCGCGTTTGCAGTGCCATGCGCAAAGCATAATCGCCTGCGCTGTCAATGGTTACACCAATTATCCTACCCGGCATTGAACGCTTATACTCCTCTTTAGTGGCAAAAAAAGCAGCATGCGGACCACCAAAACCCATAGGTACGCCAAAGCGCTGGGTTGAGCCTACCACTATATCAGCGCCCCACTCGCCCGGAGGGGTAAGCAACAGCAAACTCATTATATCGGCAACAACAGTTAGTTTTATGCCTTTTTCATGTCCGCGTAAAGCAAAATCAGTATAATTATATACGGCACCGTTGGCGGCCGGATATTGCACAATGGCACCGAACATGGCATCACTCAACTCAACTGTTTGGTGGTCGCCTATCAACAATTCAATGCCGTAAGGCTCGGCGCGGGTTTTTAAAATATCTATAGTTTGCGGAAACAGCTCTTTTGATACAAAGAACGTTTTTGCCGCCTGATTTTTACGCAGGCTGTATTGCATAAACATGGCCTCGGCAGCGGCGGTACCTTCATCCAGCAGGGAAGCATTGGCTATCTCCATACCGGTAAGGTCAATCACCATGGTTTGGAAGTTAAGTAAAGCCTGCAATCTGCCCTGCGCTATCTCTGCCTGGTAAGGGGTGTATTGGGTGTACCATCCGGGGTTTTCCAGAATGTTCCTTTGTATAACACCCGGCACTATCACATCATAATACCCCTGCCCAATAAAGCTTTTAAATACCTTGTTTTTTGATGCCGTTTGCTTTAGATCACGCAGATAAGCGTATTCGCTTTTGGCCGCCGGAAGATTTAAAGGGGCCTTTAAGCGTATTTTTTGCGGGATGGTTTGTTCTATAAGTTCATCAAGCGTGGCCGCGCCGGTAACCTTTAGCATGCTGGCTGTGTCGGCTTCGCCGGGGGCAATGTGCCTTCCTTCAAACCGCTCCTGGTAGGATGTATTTAAGATCATTTAATGGTAATGTAATGTTGCCACAAAGGTACATTTTAATTAATTGTGAGCCAATTGTTACGCCAATTGTTGACAATTCACCTACCCGGGAAATAGTATTTGGTAAACAGGTGTCTGAGGCCAATTATATTGCTCACACAAGCTGTCGCAAATACATTTGTATGGTATTTTCCAAGCCGTAATACAAGGCATCGCAAATAAGCGCGTGGCCAATGCTTACTTCTAACAGGCCCGGTATGTTTTGAGCAAAGTATTGCAGGTTATGCAGGTCAAGATCGTGCCCGGCGTTTATACCTAAGCCCACTTTGTTGGCCGCCTCGGCAGCTTTTATGTAAGGTGTAATTGCCTGCTCTCTATTGTTATGATATTGATGTGCATAGGCTTCGGTGTACAATTCTATCCTATCGGTGCCTGTTTCGGCAGCAGCTTCAACCATTTCAACAACCGGATCAACAAAAACAGAAACCCTTATACCTTCATTTTTAAAAACCCGGATGATATCGCGGAGGTATTGCCGGTGTTTTATGGTATCCCAACCGTGGTTTGAGGTGATCTGGCCAAGCGCGTCGGGTACTAAAGTAACCTGCGCGGGTTTGTTGGCCAGTACCAGGTCAACAAACTTTTGCTCGGTGCAATTGCCCTCAATATTAAACTCTGTAGCTATAGTTTTCTTCAGATCAAAGACATCCTGATAGCGGATATGCCGCTCATCAGGCCGTGGGTGTACGGTAATTCCTTGTGCACCAAACCGCTCGCAATCTAATGCTGTTTTAACCAGGTTGGGGTTGTTGCCGCCGCGCGAATTACGCAGCGTTGCTATCTTGTTAATGTTGACAGATAAATGTGTCATAAATAATACTTGAAATGCAAATATCAAATTACTTCAGCAATAACCATATCAGTAGCTGTTAAAATTATTAATAGCCTATGTAACTATTTATTAGCATAAAGAACAATTTATTAATTTAAACGTTGCCGCCTTAGAAAACAGGTGTATATTTGCGCTTGTGTTATTTTTACACGCAAACGTTTGAAATTATTAAAAAAATTAGTGCATTATCATTGAAATGTAACAATTATAATGATAACTCAAGGAGTGTGTAACAATCGTATTGTTGTTTTCAGTTAAACGTAATTTAAGTTGAACCTTTGCATCTGATACGATAAAATATAATATCGACCAACTCTTTTTAACGAGCATAAAACCTGTATGAAATATCTTTTTTTACCTTTTATTTTAGCCTTCTTAATTGTTAACAGCGCTTTGGCGCAAAACGGGAGGCAGGTATCGGGAATGATAATTGACAGCACCAAATTATCTGTTCCGGGAACTACCGTAAAATACGTATCAAACGCCGGCGATAGCACTACTACCGTTACCGGTTTAGACGGAAAGTTTACCTTTACCAATGTTGGCGGCACCGGCATGACCTTAACTGTAACCTCTTTAGGCTATGAGGGCATCCGCAAGCGCTTTACTTTTGCTGATGGAGATTTTAAACCGCTTGACCTGGGGTCAATTACATTAAAAGCGGAATCAAAAGAACTTGGCGTGGTAACAATTAGGGGCGTAGTACCTGTAAGAATAAAAGAAGATACTGTTGCTTACAGTATTTCTGCTTACCCGGTACGCGAGAATGCCCCGGTTGAGGATGTGATAAAAAAACTTCCCGGCGTTGAAGTTGATGCGGCGGGTAACGTTACCACACAAGGTAAATCTGTAACTAAAATTCGTATAAACGGTAAAGATTATATGGGCGGCGACTTGCAAGCTGCAACCCGTAACCTGCCTGCCGATATATTAGAGAGCATACAGTTAATTGACGATTATGGCGACCAGGCTAACTTAACAGGTGTTAGAACCGGTGAACCGGATAAGATCATTAACCTTACCATACGTGCCGACAGAAATAACGGCTACTCATTACAGGCTACTGCCGGTGGTGGCCGGGATGTGTTACCAAAAGGCATAGATGGTGCCGATGTTAATGATAATAGATACAACGGTTCTGTTAACTACTATAACTTTAAAGGCAACAGGCAAATTACTGTTTTAGCTAACGCTAATAACACCAACACCAACCTGTTTAACTTTAATCGCGGCGGCGGCGGTGGTGGCGGTAACTTTGGCGGCGGCGGTGGCGGCGGCAACTTCGGCGGCGGTGGTGGCGGCGGCAACTTCGGTGGCGGCGGCGGTGGCGGCGGTGCCCGTGGTGGTGGTGGCGGCGCTGGTGGCGCAGGCGTAAGCAACCAAAGCGGTATAACGGTAGCCCGTTCTATTGGTATTAACTATCGCGATCAATGGGGCGAGAAAGTTGCTACTTATGGCAGCTATAGCTTTAATGATAATACAACTACTACAAATTCAACATCTGCAACTTTGCCGGGCGCTTCAACTATTCTTACCAATACACAATCGCTTTCAAAGAGCAGTCCTACCAACCACAGGTTCCAATATAATCTGGAGTGGAGACCTGACACTGTAAATTATTTAAAAGTAGTACCATCTTTCAGTAATTCTGTGTCTAATACCTACAGCGAAACCAATACCTTGATCACTAATACCGATCCAACCATTGGCAAAACAAGGTACAAGCAAGTTTCTACCGGTACATCAAGCTCTCCAACTTTTGGTATTACAGCATTATTCAACCACCGTTTCTCTGCAAAGGGGCGTAACCTGAGCATGTTCTTAAGTGCCAATTCATCAACAAGCAAATCAAATTCTCTTTCTGATCTGACGTTGTTTGAAGGGACTTTGCCTAACCCAACTGCTCCGCGTAAACAGCAGATAGATCAGGACAATAAATCAACTTCTCTTAGTGGTAACATCTCGTACATGGAGCCATTGAGTACCGTATCGTTTATAGATTTAAACTATACCCTTACCCGGTCAACTACAAGTAACGACAGAAGAGTGGTTGGTTTAGACAGTGGCAGCCCGTTGTTAGATGCCAATTTGAGTAATAACTACACATTTAACTTTACAACGCACAGGTTTGCATTAAACTACCGTTTAATTGAAACTAAATATAATTTAACCCTGGGTGTGGGTGTTCAACCTTCTGTATTAGAAGGTCAGTCTTCACGTAGCGCGGCTGCTAATTTCCCGGCTACCAGAAAAACCCAGACCAATGTTGTTCCAACAGCGCGGTTTATATACCAGTTCTCACGTAACGAATCATTAACGGCTAACTATAATGGTAGCGCAAGCCAGCCTTCATTTGATCAGCTACAGCCGGTTCTTGACAACTCTAATCAATTTAGTAAAGTACAAGGTAACCCTGATCTGAAACAACAGTTTAATAACAATTTCTCATTAAGATATAACACTTTTGGTGTATCATCAGGTAATTTGTTTTTTGTTAACTTAAATTACTCTAATACAAAGGGCGCAGTTGTTACCCGCACTACTTACGACGGAAACAGCACGTTGATCCGTTACGTTAATGCTGACGGTAACTACTCATACGGTGGTAACATTACTTACTCAAAACCTTGGGCCGAGCGTAAGTATACCTTAACAGTTAACGCCCGTACTAACTATTCAAACACTGTTGGTTTTGTAGATGAGATTATAAATAATGTGCAGACCGCGACGCAAAAGAATATAGCTAAAAACTTAAGCTTTACGCCGGGTACGCGCTTTAGACTTGATTTGACCGATATTATTGATGCCCAGTTAAGTGCTAACTATAGCATTAATAAAACAACCAATAGTGTTAGCCTTCGTAATGCAAACCAGAACGTTAATACACGTAATCTTGATCTGGGATTCCAGGGAAAAAATTATTTTGGCGATTGGACGGTTAGCTACGATATAACCAAGCAATACAACTATGGTTATAACACTACTTCAGGCTTTAGTGTGCCTAACCCTAATATCATCAGCGCTTATGTTGAGCGTCGTTTTCTTCAGGGTAATAAAGCCACTATCCGCCTTGCGGCGTTTGACTTGCTTAACCAGAATACCGGTGTTACCACTTCCGGAAACACGCTATCACAAGTTAATCGTTTAGGCCGTTATGTAATGTTATCATTTACGCTGCGCTTACAGAAATTTGCAGGCAGATCTGCTACGCAACAGAATGACAGAGACAGAAGAGGCGGACGTGACGGCTTTGGTGGTGGTCCTGGTGGTGGTGGTCGTGGCCCTGGCGGCGGCGGTGGCGGCAACTTTGGCGGTGGCCCGGGCGGCGGCGGCGGCAACTTCAATGGCGGCGGCGGCGGTTTTTAATCCAAACCATACCCAATCATAAAAATATACAAACCCTGTGGCTTATGTCACGGGGTTTTTTATTGGCGCTTATTCTGATGCGTGTAAGCAATTTTGTAATTTGGCGCTGTGAATAAAATCATTGCTTCAATATTTGGCATAGGCTACATTAAAGGCGGCGGTACCATAGCGGCGGCGGTAACGTGCGTGGTTATATGGCTGCTTTGGGCCAAAGGTGTTTCGCCATATTTGTTTTTAGCCGAGGGCCTGGCCGTAACTCTTATTGGCGTATACGTTGGCAATAAAGTTGAACGTTTTTGGGGTAAAGACAGCTACAGGGTGGTTATTGATGAAGTAGCCGGCATGTGGATAAGCGTACTTTTTTTACCCCAAACGCTACCTGTTCTTATTACAGGCTTAATTCTTTTCCGTTTTTTTGATATCGTAAAACCACTGTATATCCGCAAGATGGAGGATTTTAAAGGCGGATGGGGCGTTATGCTGGATGATGTGCTGGCCGGTATTTATGCCAATATCATTTTACAGGCGATAGTATATCTTCATCTGCTGCCTTTTACGGGAGGAGGCGCTTTGGATATCCATTTCAGGTAATTTTGGGGCGTTCAGGTGTATACAACCGCAGGTTGTATTGTGCATTTTCACATGTTTTTTGTATGGATCAACACCTCAAATTGATGCGATAAGGCGCTAAATGTAAGCTAATTGTGCATTTAGGTGTATACAATATTAAGTGAGTGTATACCTATATACGGCTACACCTGTAATCAGCTTATTATCCGTTCCACCACCTGCCACATATTACCTTCCGGGTCGGCAAAGGCACGCACACGGCCGCCGCCAATGGCATCGATCAGATCGCTGGTCCAGGTAATGTTATGGTTATCTAAATGAACAATAGCCTGCTCCATATCATTTACCCGCAAAGCCAGGTGCGACCAACCCGGTGTCCACGTTGTCCGGTCAGGGCGGGCGGTGTCGTCAATGGGCATTACTTCCAGCAGAGAGCCGTCGGGTGCACGTAGCATCCATACGGGTTTTTCATGGCGATAGTATTTCACATATCCCAACACATCGCAATACCATGCGGCCATTTTATCTACGTTAGCCACCGCAATGGCGGGATGATCAATTCCTGTTAAACCCAGATCGCTTATCATACTAAGTTCTTTTTTGCAAGATAATTATTTAAAGCCTTTGGCTGCAAATGCCAATAATAGCTGCTTGTTATAAGCTAAATCTTGCCGCTAATCGCTAATTTGCATCAATGAACATTTCTATCGGGATAATTGATTTTTTGATGCTGGCATTGGTTGTACAGGGATTAATACTAGCCATTGTGTTAGCTTTTTCATCCGGGAGGATCCATAGCAACCGCTACATAGCCGCCTTTATTTTTGTTGTAGCAGAATCAACCTTACTGATGGAACTTGATTATTTGGGGCTTGTGCAAAAATATCCCTGGCTGCTTACGGCAGTAGTGCCTTTAAATATGGCATTGGGCCCCCTTGTTTATTTGTATGCACGCAGCCTTGCATTTGGTGCCGTAACGCCGCGCCGGAAGATCCTGATCCATTTTGTACCGACGGTACTTTACGCGAAACATCAGGTCATTTTTATCCTTTATGTACTGGGTGTTTTATCTGTTCCGCTGGTAAGCAACCTTTACGTTTTGCCAATAACACAAAAAATATTGTTTGGCTTTAATAGCCTGTCGCTCATTCCGGCCTTTCTGTCGCTGGTGATTTATTCGCTGGTTACCTATAACATGGTGTCGGGCGGTATCAATAGCGAAGACCTGTCAGCCTATAGAAAGGCCGACCTTAAATGGATAAAAATGCTGGTCCAGATAGTGTTTGTTTTAATATCCATCTGGTTTGTATCTATAGTTGCAGGTTACCTCTTCCCTATACCTGACCTGGAGCCCTGGTTCCATTACTGTTTATATATCCCGGCGATAGTATTTGTGTATTGGTTAGGGATGATGGTTTACAAACGGCAACGGATTATGAGCAGGGATGAAATGCAAGAGTACATTAAGCAACCTGTAAAAACTCATTTTAAAGACGACGAAGCATCAGATTACTATGATCAGCTTAAAAAACTAATGATAGCTGACAACCTTTACATGAACCCGGTATTAAAGGTTGATATGCTGGCCGCGCGCCTGTCTATTCCTGAAAAAGGGCTGTCCAACTTACTAAACCAATATGTGGGAAAGAACTTTAATGATTTTGTAAACGAATTTAGGGTGGAGGAAGCAAAAAGAAAATTGATTGATCCGCGCTATGGCAATTTTACCATTGCTGCTATTGCATTAGAGTGCGGGTTTAACTCGCTGGCAACTTTTCAGCGTGTGTTTAAGCAGATAACAGGAGTAACGCCCAGCCAATATCAAACGAACGCGAAAAAATCATTTGTCGAAAAATAATACTCAAATCCCGATTTGAGTGGACGCGAGGCAGGTTATTGGCCTTCTTTGCTTCAAAAAACATAACAAATGAAAAAGCTTTTTACCTCAGTACTACTAAGTGCATTTATATGCACAGCTACTTTTCCGGCCGTTGTTAGCAGCGGTGGTTCTACTCATCTTCATCAATCTTCATTATCGGCCTATCAGGGTAAGTATCAAATGATGGTTAAAGGGCAGGCGGCCTACATAGAGATCAAGCTAACCGGCGATCAACTAACGCTTACTTCGCTGTGGGATAAACAAGCCAACAAGATCAAGCAATTATCCGGTGATAGCTTTATTATGCCCGGTCACGACTGGTCGGTAAAGTTTGTCCGTGATGCCAAAGGCAAAGTAACCGAAGTGATAGTAATGGGCACTGATCGCTGGAAAAAGGTAAACGGATAACCCGAATGAAAGACACATCATTATTGAAGAAGGCCATTACCAGCGTAATGGTCGGCTTTATTGTTGCGGCGGCATTGTTAGTGCTGGGCCATAGCGGTGCTATTCCGTGGTTCCCTCCGCCGGTGGTATTTTCATTGGTTGGCCTTACCCTGCTGGTGTCAATAGTTTTTCCGTTTGTATGGCAGTATAAGGAAAACAGACAGCGCTGGAACTCAACCAGGATATACGTATGGTTTTATAATGTTATTCGTTATGGCATTGCTTTTAACCTGAGCACTTTCGCATTTAAAAAGTTTTTTGGTTTGCAGCTAACAGCGGCAAAGGATATATCAAACACGCCATTAAATATGCAAAGTGGTGAAACACTTACCTGGTATTACTTTAGCTACTCGCATACCTTCGCGTTTATTTTGGCCTTACTACAATTAGGTGGCGCTATACTGCTGCTGTTCCGCAGAACGCTTTTGTTAGGATCAGTTATCCTGTTTTCGCTGATGTTGAATATTACGTTGATAGATATTTTCTATCATTTAAACCTGGGCGCTTTGTTTCAGGCCCTAATTGTTACTGCTGGAGTATTGTTTATACTGCTGCTACATTACGAAAGATTGCTGGCGTTCTTTATAAAACCGCAGCCCGATTCATTCTCGCCGACGGAAGGTAGCGTCAAAACCAAAAACCTGATAAGGCTTTCAATGATGGCATTTGCATTATTATATACGTATTATTTAACGTTTATATAGTGTGTGTATCAGCAGGGTTTTATAAAGCGCAAAACCCTGCTGAGCGCATAGAAGTTGCTTATATAGCGGTAAAACTACTGCTTGAATACCATCACGGTAGATGGGAAATGCGGATCGTCAAATACGGTTTTCAGGTTGGTTATCCGGCTGGTGGTATTGAATACCATTACAGGCTTGATAGTTGTTTTGTAAAGCGGCCATTGCGGCAGGCCGGCAACGTTAGGGTTGCCGGTTTTGATGAATGATACCCAGGCTTTATGCATGTTTATGGCTAAAAGGCGTTTCTCTGCATTTTCCATGGCTTTTGATGTGGGATCAAACCAAACAAATGGCATTTCGCGCGCATGTGCCGCACCTAACGCATCATCACTATAATCAAAACGGTACACATAGGTTGGTATACCCGCGTTAACCATAGCTTTAGCCCAGCGGTAATTATGTATGGTGTACATGTATTCGGTAATGGTTTTGGCTGCGGCATCATAAGGCTGCAGAGTTTCCCGGTTTTTTAATAGTGTATTATGTACCATAGGTGCCAGATCAGCAAACAGTGCTCTTAAAACAGTAGTATCAGGCGCTTTTAGTGCCGGGTATCTGTCCATAAAAAGCGTGGCTTCGGTAGCATTGGTGCCTATTAAAGCCTTTACTGCGGGCAGTTTTTTATTCGCTGCATATTTATAAGGGTCATTCGTTATTACCACCCCGTCATTCACCGGCCCCCAGAATAATAAGCCTGTTACCCCGGCACTCACTGCTGCCTGTGCTTTCATCAAAGAATCGGCAGACATGGTTAATAATCTGGCCGCATCATTTTTACTTAAATGGAGCTGCTGTAATATCCTGTCGCGCTCGGCTTTGGCGGTGTTAATATCGCGTACACATTGTACCGAACCACTCTCTGCAATGTATTGTTGATACAAACCTTTTGAAGACGGAGCAACCAAAACAGCGCTTACCAGTTTAGCTCCTGCCGATTCGCCCATTATGGTAACCCGGTTTGGGTCGCCGCCAAATACTGCAATATTTTCTTTTACCCAGCGCAGCGCCATAATACAATCCAGTACCCCGTTATTTCCCGATCCGGCATAGGCCTTGTTTACATCATCTAAATAAGTAAAGCCAAAAATGCCCAGGCGATAATTTATGGTAACAGTAACAATGCCGTCATCGTTAGAAAACACGTGCCCGTTTTGCCCTTTACCGCTTCCTGATGTCATGCTGCCGCCATGCACCCAAACCATAACCGGCCGTTTGGCATTATCAGCTTTGGGCGTATATACGTTAAGCGTTAAACAGTCTTCTGCTCCGCCTGATGCCTGGGTGGCGTTGCTGCCAAATTCGGTAGCGGCTAAGGTATCGCGCCAGGCCTGATGTGGTTGGGTGGCTTTAAACCGTAGCTGGCCAATCGGCGGCGCGGCATAGGGCACTCCTTTAAACACAGTTATACCTCCTTCGCTCACGCCGCGTATGTAGCCTTTAATGGTTTTAACCACATTTTGTGCATTAGCAAAATAGCTGCAGCATAAAAAGGCAATTGATAAAGCAATGGCGAGTTTAGTTTTAAAGGAAGGATACATAAGTGTATTTAAGAATTAAATAGTAAGTATCAATTAAATCAACTTAAAGAATACCCACGCCTGAACTCAGCGGGTGTAATACCCGCATTCTTTTTAAAAAACTGACTAAAATTGGGCTGATCTGCAAAACCGATGGCGTAGCCTATATCCTGTAACGTCCAGTCGGTTTGTAATAACAGCGCTTTACTTTCTTCTAATAGCCTGTGTTTAATGTGCGCACTTACGTTTTGCCCGGTGTGTTTTTTTAACAATACATTGAGATGGTTAGGATGCACTGCCAGATTATCGGCAAACTCCTGGGCCGTTTTAATGCGTATAGGGTTGTCGTGATTAATAAGCGACGTTTCTTTTTCTAATAATCTGAAGAAATCATGGATATGTTTAAACTCATCAGATACAGCATCGGGTTTAGGGTAGTTGGCTGTTTTTGCTGCCGCGATCATTATAAGCTGCATATAAGCGCCAAGTGAATCCTCGGCGAGATCGCCGCCTATCAGCGCTTCTTCATGCATGCGCCTGAATAGCTCTTCTATTGTAGCAACCGTTTGCGGCGACATCCGGATAACACTTTTGTGATTATCTGAGAATAGTTCGTATTTATCTATTGCGCTTTTCAGAACAGGATGGTCTGCTATAAAATTCCTTTTGAACAAACAGTAATGTCCGGCAGATTCTTCTGCCAGGTTTTTCCACGAAATGATCTCGTTAGGATGAAGAAACAGGATAGTAGGCTCATCAATGTAATATGTGTTCATTCCCAGGGTAAACACACCAACGCCTTTGGTAATAAAAAGAATCTTGTAAAAGTCGCGCCGGTTGGGCGATAGGTAGCTTTTGCAGCTATGCGTTTCGCGGTTAAACACTTTAATGGTCCAGGTTTCATAATACCGGCGTAGTACCGGTATTATATCCGGGATATCCCGCAGCAGTTCAATGGCTTTTGTATCTAAGGTTTCAACAGACATAAGTTAAAATTAGATTTTTTTCGGCATTGTTTGAAATTCATATAAACGTCTTTGATTTCACTATAAGGCAGGCCGGCGTTTCTGCGGAAATTTGAGGTATCAAAACAAAAGAAAATGAAAAAGATAATTTTTATAACCGGAGCCTCAAGGGGGCTTGGTAAAATTTGGGCCGAGGCCTTTTTAAAACGCGGTGATCAGGTTATTGCAACCGCAAGGAATATAGAAAGCCTTGAGGGGTTGAAAGCAATTTATGGTGAAAACATTTTACCCCTGCAAGTGGATGTAAATAGCAGGGCAGCAAGTTTTGCAGCCATTGAGCAGGGCGCAGCTCAGTTTGGAAAGATAGATGTGGTTATTAACAATGCGGGGTACGGCCATTTCGGTACAATTGAAGAGCTGAGTGAACAGGAAGCCCGCGACCAGATAGAAACCAATGTATTCGGCCTTTTGTGGGTAACACAAGCCGCAGTTAAATTAATGCGTGCGCAGGGGCACGGCCATATCGTGCAGATCTCAAGCGCGCTTGGTCAGGCGGTAATGCCTACCCTTGGTATTTACAATGCGTCAAAATTTGCGGTAGAAGGATTAAGCGAAACACTGGCTGCCGAAGTTGCCTCATTTGGTATAAAGGTTACCATAGTTGAACCTAATGGTTTTACTACAGAGTGGGGTGGTGTATCAGCATCTGCAAGCGAGCCTATTGAGGCCTACAGTAAGTTGAAAGAGGATTTTCAGGCCGGACTTAGCCCGGATAGTTTCGGTAAACCCGAAGCCACCGCAGCGGCTATGGAATTATTGATAGACAGCGAAAATCCTCCGCTTCGCTTGTTTTTGGGTAAGGTAGGTTTCCCATGGGTTAAACAGGTTTATGCTGACAGGTTAGCCACCTGGGAAGAGTGGGCCGACGTTGCAACCGCAGCACATGGGTTTTAATTAAAATTTTAAATATACAATAATGAAAAAGACAATTTTAGCAGCTTTAGCCTTTGTGCTGATGGCTGCAAGTGCCGGGGCGCAAACCGGTTCACTTAAAGAACACGAAACACAAGTAAAAAAAACTTAAACCCCAAGCTAGTTTAAGCGCAACTAATACCAACGATGTAAGACGGTTTGTTTACGATTGGTTTACACATTTTGAGCATGCCGCGCCGGTGGCTTATTACTTAGATCATCTGGCTGGTAAAGACCTGTACGCGTCGTTTCCGGGTGGTGGGAAACCGCTTGCGAGCCATGCTGATTTCACCCAATGGTACAATAATCTGTTAACGCAAACAAAATGGAATTTCCACGATATTGGCAATATTCAGGTTAAACGCACAGCTAACAATGAGTTTCTGGTTACTTTCATCGTTAACTGGTACGGCGAGGTGAAAGCTGATAGCCCGCAATTGGCGGGTTGGCAAAGCCGCAAAGACAGTTACCTGTATCATTATACCTTACGCCAGGTTTGGAATGTCAGCAGTGACGAATCTACTCACAATATCGTGATAAAAAGATTGGTGGTTAGTAGCGGTGATACGCCTTCGCCGATTAATGATTAAAGGTTACTTATTGTAGTATTTTGAAATTTAGAGCATTGACAACTTTTTAAAAAAAGTTGTCAATGCTCTAAATTTTTAAATTTCGCTTCAAATCTTATTTAGTTTATGTTTTTTATAAAGAATGAAAAATATAACTATAGATGAATTTATATAGCAAAACAACATAAGCAATATTAGCTCAAGGCTTGCATGACCAAAATCTATATTTAATATTTTACTATTTCGTAGATACTGATGAAGTTGATTGATTGCTTCAAACAAAAAATAAATGCCAACGAAATATAAGAGCATGAACGCTAGCAACACAAGCCCATTTAGCTTAATTCCTACTACATACACAGTATATGATATTGCGATAAACAATAAATAGATGACCGCTAAAATCAAGTATTCATTCATTAATAAATGGGGCTAATAATACTTCGACGTTATCTTCCACAAAATATTATCCTTAGCCACTTTAACCGGCTCGCCTTGTTTGGCGGTTTTGGCTATCTCTATATCCTTTTCAACATCCGGAATGAAGGATACCCAATCAAACACCTTGCGAGGGATGCGGCCAAATACCTGCGGCTTGTAACGCGGGGTTGATACGGCGCAATAGTTTTTCCAATCGGCCAGCGCGGTGGTAAGGGCGGCAACCGCTTTTTCGCGGTATTCTTCCTTGCCGGTTTTACGCAGCAGCGCGGTGTAAGTGGCACCCCTAAATTTAGCGGCATAGTACCGCGCCATATATCCCCATGACTTAAAGTCGGCAATGGTTTCGTCAAGGTCTGCATCCTTTGTGTGCGGCACGGTTTCCGAACCGTTCAACAATATCGCTGCGGCAGCATCCAGCTTATCGGCAATTTCAAATGGCGTTATCTTGCTGGTCTTCCCTTCAGCATTGGCAAAATCAGCAATGGATATTACGTTTTGCACCGGTAATTCTGCCGACGCTATCATGCTGTTCAGGTCAAAAAAGCCCTGCCTGTTGTAGCTGCCTTCCATATGCATTTCAAAATCGTTAGGTTTAAAGCACAGCTTATCAATCCACGATATCACATCAGCCGTTGCCGACCAGGTAGTATACAGCTTATCAACATCCGTCCCGGGGAAGCGCAGCCTAAGTTGGTCCTTATAAAAGCTGACAGGTAAGTTAGGATTATATCCCGCACGACCCCAGATCATAAAGCTGTACCAGTTTTTTTCTATCTCGGTTTTGCCGTAAACATCGGCGTTTTTGCTGCTAAAATCCCTGCCATACATATAACCATCAGGCCCGATAACGTAGCCCGGCGAAATATCGGTGGGGAAGTTTTTCATAAACTGTTCGGCATACTCCGGCGCGCCCCAGCGGTAGATAAAAATATCATCGTTACGCACATTCTGCCATATTTTTAGCTTGTATTTTTCAGCATCGGCGCGGTAAATACTGTCAAACCACGGCGGACTAACCGTTGAGTACATCCTGGCCCTTGAATACTTAAACTCACTCTCAAACGGACCGGTATAGCCCTTAAAGGCCTCTTTAACCAGGTCCATCTTAGTATAATGCTGTCTGAAAATGAATTTTACCTTTTTTAAAGCAGGGTTAGCTTTTTGCGCATCCATCATCCCTTGTCCAAAGGTTTGGGCCAGCCAGTTCTCAATGGTGTATTTGCCGGTTAATTTAGTGTCCAGGTTCTCGCCCGCGGTAACACCCATGGCGGTTACATTAGGGTAGGTTAGCAAAAATTGCTTAACGCTTTTACGGGTGTAATCAATAGCAACCGGGTCGTCCTGTTTTTCCTTAATGTTGTGCTTGCCTTCGGCGCCGTTTACAAATACGCTCCAGTTGTACCATTGAATCTCAATACCACGGTCGTTAGCGTATTTAAATACCTTTTTCCAAAAGGCAATTTTTTCGTCGATAGTGATCTTTTTAACTACGTGCATTGTTTTACCTTTCAGGTCATCCAGTACATACACATCATCCAGCGCTACGTCCGGGTACTCAGGCACTTTAACCATTGACGGAAACTGGTGCAAGCTCCAAAACGAAAGCACATTGTAGCGGTATCGCGCCAGGTTATCAAGGTAGTTTTGCCAGTAGGTAAAATCCCACATGGTAATTATATTGTTTTGCGCGGCCGTACCCTCGTCTGCATAACTTGGGGTGCGGGCATCCAGTGGGATATTGAACTTAATGCCGCGTTTGGCTATGTAAGGCTTATCAGCAAAAGGCTTTATAGCAGCTATTGATTTATGTAAAGATAGCTGATCGGCCAGCTCGGTCAGGCCATACATTACGCCGGTGGCATCGCCACCGCTTACAACGTAATTAGCACCCTGCTTTTTAAAGCTGTAGGCTTGTGGCTTTAGGGATGATGTAACAACTGTTTTAACCACAATAGCTCCTGTGGCGCTTTTTGCCAGCGAAATATTTTGTGTTGCTACTGCCTTTTCCAATTGAGCAACCCCAAATGCCTGCTGGGGCTGGGCTTTATTGTAGCTTATAAATATGGCTTGTTTTTGCTGCGCGATGACGTAACAGCTACTCAGCAAACATAGTGCTATGAATGGCAGGGACTTCTTCATGGTATTATTGGTTTACCCGCAAGTTAGCAATAATTGGTTGCGCTGTATTATAAAAACATCGCTATCAAATTTGGAAGTGAGCGCGAAAAAACTCTGTCATTGCTGTAAAGGTCAGATAATTCGGTAACAGATTAGCTTTACAAACCAAAGCTAAGAGTTATGCGCATTAACACGAAT